>JAICKJ010000061.1 GCA_025928015.1 Thermomicrobiales bacterium | reverse complement strand
CGTGACGAACACGGACGGCGACGGCGTGCGGTGCCGGGTGGCGCCGAGCACCGACGCCGCGATCATCACCGTCATCCCCGAGGGTGAGCAGGTCCAGCTCAACGGTCCGGCGCAAGACGGCTGGCAGCCGGTGCTCTGCGATGGCCAGGCCGGGTACGCGATGACGCAGTACATCACCGTCAATGGCGCCGTGCCGGCGACGGTAGGAGCGACGAACCCACCGGCGACGAACCCACCGGCGACCAATGCCCCGGCGACGGTCGCTCCGACGGCGACGGTCACGGCGCTGCCGATCGTGAACGGCTGGAACAGCGACAACGCCCCGGCCTGGACCCTGGCGTTCGATCAGGACCAGACGACGGCGTGGTCGCCGCAGGTCGGCGCGCCGCCCGATCAAGCAGTCCTGGGCGTAGACTTGGGCAAGACGGTGGCGCTCGGCCAAATCCGCTGGGAGTCGGCGCTGCAAGGTGACGCCGGTATGATCGAAGTCCGTCTCTCCAACGATGGCACTACCTGGTATTCGCTCGGGTCGATCCAGCTCACCGATCAGACGCCGGGAACGTGGTCCGCGGTCACGGTGAACATGAAGGCGCGGTACGTGAAGCTGATTGCGACCAACCCGACCGGCGTGAACGCGGTGGGCGGCTTCGCGGAGATTCAGTTCGCCGCCGACACGACCGGCGCATCGCAATCGCTCGAGACGCTCGGCCCGCCGGTCGAGCCGGCGCCAACGGCACCGGCTGGCGGGCAACCGCCGACCGGCGCGCCGCCAGTCGCGACCGAGGCGCCGACGGCGCCCGCAACGGCGCCGGCGACGAGCGCGCCCGTTCAGACGGTCGCGCCGACGCAACCGGCGGAGACGCAGCCAACGACGACCGATGCCGCGGCATTCGGCAACCAGCTTGGGAAGAGGGGAGCCTGATGATCAGAGGTGATGCCCGTCTCGTAGGTGGCCTGGTGCTGGTGCTGCTGGCACTGACGATGGGGGCGCCGCGTGCCGCGCACGCGGCCGCCCCGGCAACGCTGGCCGCGACGCCGCCGGCTCCGTCAGCTCGATGCGCCTTCGGCATGGACGGCGGCGCGCAGCGGACGATCAACGTCTGCCTGGCGCAACCCACGAGCGGGGCGATGCTGGCGGGTGACTCGTTGATCGACGCGACGGTCGATTTCGAGGATCCGAAGCTCTTCGTGCGCTCGGTCTCCTTCGCGCTCAACGGCGCCGCGATCCTGACGGACTTCGATCCACCGTACCGGTTCACGTTGCCGTCGACGATGTACCCGGACGGGAACTACAGCCTGTCGGCCGTCGCCCACCTGAGCGACCAGAGCAAATCGAACCCGGTTAAGGTGATCGTCACGATCGCGAACGGCAACGACACGCAGCCCGTGGCCAAGAAGACGTTCAAGCCGACATCCGGACGGCCGGTCGCGCCCGGTCAGCCGCTGGTGCTGGCCGCGGTCGGCGACGGCGCGGGTGGGTCGCCGCAGGCCGCGCAGGTGACGAACCTGATCGGTGCGTGGAATCCCAACCTCTTCCTCTATCTCGGTGATGTCTACAACGCAGGCTCATACGCGGAGTTCGCGAACTGGTATGCGCCGGACACCTTCCTCGGGCGCTTCAAGGCGATCACGAACCCGACGATCGGCAACCACGAGTACAGCGGTTCACGCGGCCCACTGGGGTACCTGTACTACTGGAACTCGCCGCCGCACTACTACAGCTACAACGTGGATGGCTGGCATTTCATCAGCCTGGACACGAACGAGAAGTTCAATGAGACCGCGTCCACCACGGAGCAGTACAAGTGGCTCCAGAAGGATCTGGCGGCCAACCGCCAGGCCTGCACGATCGTCTACTTCCATCAGCCGTACATCAGCCGCGGCCCACACGGGAACGCGACCTGGGAGCAGCCCATTTGGCGACTGCTCGCCGCCCATCACGTCACGATCGCGCTGACCGGTCACGATCACAACTACCAGCGGACCAAGCCGCTCGACGCCGATGCCGAGCCGAATCCGAGCGGCATCACGGAATTCGTCGTCGGTACCGGCGGACAGCAGGAATACACCTTCAACAAGAAGGATCCGCGCGTCGTCACGGCGATCGAGGACGTGAGCGGCGCCCTCCGGCTGGAGCTGAACAAGGGTGGCGCCTCCTATCAATTCGTCACGATCGACGGCGTCGTTCACGATGCGGGCTCGGTGCCGTGTGGCGGCGCACAGGACACGACCGTTCCTTCGACGCCGGGCACTGTCTCGGCCGGAACGGAGTCGGACGGCTCGATCGTCGTCCGCTGGTCACCGTCGACCGATAATGTCGGTGTCGTCGGCTACGACGTCTACCGCGACGGGGTGAAAGCCGGCAGCGCGCGGCCGATGACGGCGTTCGTCGATACCAGGATCACCGACACTGAGCAGCACGCATACACGATTGTTGCGCGCGACGCGGCTGGGAACGCGTCGGGCCGGAGCGAAGCCGCGCGGGCGGCGGCTGGTCCGCCGGTGCTCTTTGCGGACGATTTCAACTCGGGATCACTGGCGCGATGGACCGAAAGCTCGGGGCTGGGAATCGAGCCCGCCCAGGGCGGTGCTCAGGGCTGGGTCGTCGATGCCCGAGGCGGCAATATGGCGGAATTCGCCCGCGAGAAGCTGGCGAAGCCGCAGACCTCGCTCCATGTCCGAATGCGGTTCCAGGTCGTCGATCAGGAAAGCGATCCCATCGTGCTCATGCGCTTGCGCGTCTCCGACAAGGTGTCGATCGCCAGTGTCTACGTGAATCCGGGCGGCGCGTTGGGCGCGTTCAATGACACCGCCAAAGCCGGCATCGACAGCCCCGTACTGGTCAAGCCCGGCGTCTGGCATACCGTCGACGTCCGCGTGACCGTGGCAGGCAAGCAGAGCGAATTCGACGTGCAACTCGATGGCAAGCCCGTCAAGGCGCTCTCAGGGAAGGCCAATCTCGGCACCGCCGCGATCGGGCAGTTCCAGCTCGGCGACAGCGCGGCGTTCCGGGTCTTCGAGGTGCAGTATGACGATGTCGTGATTACATCCGGCGCCGGCACCACATCTACGGCGCCGGTGGCAACGCCCCCCGCGAAGAAGACTTCGATGCCGAATGGGGCCAAGGCGCCCGTCGAATCAGGAACCGGGTGGTTCCGACTTCGGGGGCTCGCGCTTGACGTGCCGCAACGCCTCGATGGCGGTCGTCAGGTGCGCGACGTCGTGTCGCAGCGCGGCGTGCTGCTGGCGTTTGTTCACCAGCCCAATGCCGATCGCAACGAGCATAATCAGGGCGAGGACGGCAGCCAGATCGACGAGTACCATGACGCGACCCCAGGGTTGCTACGACCAGGCGCCCGCTTCCGGTTCGATGAGGGACCATCGCCGCCGTGGCCAGGCGCGCATCTTACGACATTCCGATAATCACGACTTGGTCATCATGTAACGCATTTCTGTCCGATAGGCCCCCAAATCGCGAAGATGCACAGAGGAGCGTACACCATGTCGCATATTCCAAGAGAGGACCGGCATCCAACCCCGATGACACACGACCGACCATCGTTCTGGTCGGTCATCCCGGCCGGTGGATCTGGCACGCGGCTCTGGCCTCTCAGCCGCAGCAGTCGACCCAAATTTCTGTTGCCGCTGGTGGACCAGCAGCGCTCACTCATCCAGCAAACTGTGGACCGGCTGCGGACAGTCTCGCCGCCGGAGCGGATGCTGGTCGTCTGCGGGCCATCCCACGCCGCGCCCATCGCCCGGCAACTGCCGGAGATCAGCACGGACCAAATCCTGGTCGAGCCGTGCCCCCGCGGGTCCGGACCGGCGATCGCATTGGCCGCTGCGCTGATCGCTCGCAAGGATCCGGCCGCGATCATGGGCAGCTTCGCCGCCGATCACGACGTGCGCGACACCGAGGCGTTCACGAGCGCGGTCCGGATCGCGATGGAGATCGCCGAGGAAGGCTGGCTCGTCACGATCGGTCTGCGGCCGACGCGGCCGGAGACCGGCTACGGCTATATCGAGCGGACAGACCACTGCCTGCTGACCGGCGCTTACCGCGCGGCCTGCTTCGTCGAAAAACCGGACCTTGAGCGCGCGAAATCCTACCTTGCCAGTGGTCGCTTCCTGTGGAACGCGAGCATGTTCATCTGGAGCGTCTCCGCGTTCCTGGCCGAGTTCCAGCGCTTGCTGCCCGATGTTCACGCCGGTGTGATGCGGGTCGTGGACGCCTGGGACACGCCGCGGCGCGAAGACGTGATCGGCGAGGTGTGGTCCGGTTTCTCCGAGGTGACGATCGACAACGGAGTCATGGAGCGGTCACCCCGCGTGGCGGTGGTGCCGGCGGAGATGGGCTGGTCCGACGTCGGCGATTGGCACGGGCTTGGCACGCTGCTGGCGCAGGATGAGCTGGGCAACAGTGTCCGGGCCGATGTGATCAACACCGGCTGCGCGAACAGCGTCATCTGGTCGGAAACGGCCCGGGTGATCTCGCTCGTCGGGCTCGACAACGTGATCGTCGTGGATACGCCGGACGCGCTCCTGGTCGCGGATCGCAGCCGCGCCCAGGAGGTGCGGTCGACGGTCGCGCGGCTCAAGCAGCTCAATCGCGCCGCGTGGGTGTAAGGTGGGCTCCAGAGACGTAGAAGCGACAGCATAGTAGAGAGGAAATACGCATGGCGAACCCAGTTACGCGGCGGAACATGATCGTGGGACTCAGCGGCGCGGTGCCGGCCATCGCCTTGATGGGCCAGGCCGCCGCCCAGCAGGCCACCCCGGCACTGGCCGGCATCCCCGCCAATGCCATCGGCGTCGCGGGGATGCCGGACTGGACCTTCACGGTGCTCGAGTACCACGATCCCTATCCCGGTAAATTGACCAAACCGGCGCAATCGCCGGCGGGACTGCGCATCGTCTCGGCCCAGGTGATCCTCACCAATCATTCTAACCTGCCACTGGAGTTCACCGTCACGGCCGTGCGGCTGCGCGATACGGACGGTGTCGAGTATCGGGCCGGGGATTATCTCGGCTCCGAGCCGAGGCTGGTCAGCCAGAATCTGCCGTCCGGAGAGCGGACACGAGGATGGGTCTGGTTCGCGCTCGGGAAAAGCGCGTCGCCGTCCTCCCTGGCCTTCAACGCGCCCGCGCCGATCCTGCGCGTCACACTCAAGCCGTGAGACGACGCGGGGCACGCGGCATCGTCCTATTCCGGCTGACGATGACCATCGCGGTCTTGCTGGTCATCGTCATGCCGGCGGGTTCCATCAAGGCGACGGCTCCGGTCCCGCAAGGTGGACCGGAGCCGGTCCGCGCCGCCTTCTATTACCCGTGGTTCCCGGAGGCGTGGGATCAACAGGGCGTCTTTCCCTACACCAACTTTCACCCCTTCGCCGGTTACTACCGGAGTGACAATCCCGCGGCGATCGCGTTCCACATCGCGGCGATGCGCTACGCCGGCATCAGCGCCGGGATTTCCTCCTGGTGGGGCGTCGGCAGCCCGACCGACCGGCGATTCCTCGACCTCCTGAGCGCGGGTGAGCGGACCGGCTTCCGCTGGGCGATCTACGACGAGACCGAGGGCGTGGGAGATCCGAGCGTCGCGCAAATCCAGTCCGACCTGGCGTATCTATCGGGCAACGCGATGCGCAGCAGCGCCTATTGGCGCATCGACAACCGGCCCGTCGTCTTTGTCTACGGTCAGGGGACCGATGGCTGCGCGATGGCCCAGCGATGGCATGCCGCCACCGCCGGAAAGTTCTACCTCGTGCTGAAGGTCTTCTCCGGCTACCAGTCGTGCGCGAATCTGGCGGATAGCTGGCATCAATACGCGCCGGCGCGAGCCGCGGACCACCAGCCCGGCTATTCATTCACCATCAGCCCAGGCTTCTGGAAGAAGGGCGACCAGCCGTTGCTCACGCGCGATGTCTGCCGCTGGGCGCAGAATGTGCAGGCCATGGTCGCCTCGGGCGAGCCGTTGCAGCTCATCACCACCTTCAATGAATGGGGCGAGGGCACGGCGGTCGAACCGGCGCGCGAGTGGATCACCTCCTCGGGGTTCGGCGCGTATCTCGACCTGTTGCATGCCAACGGCGACCTTCCGCCCGGCACCGCTTGTGGCTAAGCGGTGCGTCGATTTGATCCCAGCCGCCATGATTGCGACAATTAAACAGACCTCCGTGACCGGGACTTCGCTGGTGCGCTGAGCGGGGATGCCACCGATTAATCACCGGACGCGCACGCCGGGAGACAGGACCCGACGTGGAAGATGTCCGACTGATCGTCAATCTGGTCATGGCCCTCGGCTTCGCCGTCGTGGGGGGCGCGATCGTCCAGCGGCTCGGCTTGCCGACGCTGATCGGCTACGTGCTTGCCGGCATCGTGATCGGCCCGGCCACGCCTGGGCTCGACGCCGACCGCGACCGCGTGATCCTCCTTGCCAATCTGGGCGTCGCCTTTCTCATGTTCGGGTTAGGCGCGGAGTTCTCGTTCAAGGAGCTGTTCGCGGTCCGGCGTGTTTCCCTGATCGCGGCGGCGATTCAGCTGCCGCTGACCGCAGCGCTCGGGTTCGGCGTGGGCGTGGCGCTCGGTTGGGACGCGCGGGCGTCAGCGCTCCTCGGAACCATCTTCGCCATTTCCAGCTCGATCGTGATGATCAAGCTGCTCCTGAGCCGCGGCGAGGCGACCAGCCCTCAGGCGAGAATCGCGGTCGGGCTCGGTGTGGTCCAGGATTTGAGCCTGGTGCCGATCCTGGCGCTGCTGCCGTTGCTGGAAGGTCAGACCGGGCACATCTGGCGGCAGCTCGGCCAGTCGCTCGGCATCGCGGCGCTCGAGCTGCTGATCGTCGTGTTCGTCGGCACGCGGTTGGTGCCGAAGATCCTCTACGTTGTTGCGAGGATGCAATCGCGCGAGCTCTTCCTGCTGACGATCGTGGTCATTGCCCTTGGAACCGCCTACGCCTCGCACAAGGCCGGTCTCTCGCTGGCGCTCGGCGCGTTTCTGGCCGGGCTGGTGATCTCGGAGTCCGACTTCGATGCCCAGGTGCTCGCGGAGATCATCCCGATCCGCGACCTCTTCGCGACGATCTTCTTCGTCTCGCTCGGCATGTTGCTCGATCCGGCCCTCTTCCTGCGCCATCCCGGCATGCTGGCGTTCGCGCTGGCGGCGCTGGTGCTCGGCAAGGTGCTCATCACCGGCGCCGCGATGCTGGTCGCGGATGTCGACCCGCGGACTGCGGTCCTCGTCGCGGTCTTGCTCGCCCAGATCGGCGAGTTCAGCTTCGTCCTCGTCAACGCCGGGCTCGACGGCGGGATCATCGGGCAGGACCAGTACGGGCTGGTCGTGGCGGTGGCGCTGGGGTCGATCCTGGTCTCGCCGCTGATGGTGCGGCTGGGACCGTCGCTGGTGCCTCTCGCGGAGCGACTGCCCGGCGTCGCCGGGCGCGAGCGACGGCAGGCATTTCCGGTCGTTGAGCAGCCGCACCTCCGACGGCATGTCGTCATCTGTGGTTATGGCCGGATCGGGCGGACGCTCGGCGATGCATTGACGCGGCGGGGACTGCGTTTCACCGCGATCGACATCAACCCGGCCGTGGTTCGTGACCTGCAGGCCCGGGGCATCCCTGCCTACTATGGCGATGCCGCGGTCGAAGCGTTGTTGCGCCGGGCTCGCGCCGCCGAGGCGAAGACCGTTGCCGTGACCGTGCCGGATCTGACGGCCGCGACCGCAGTGATCCGCCAGCTGCGATCCATGAACAAGGACGTCGATATCATCACCCGCGCCAGCGTGCGCGCCGAGGTCGAATTCCTGCGAGGCGCCGGCGCCAATCAGGTCGTGCAGCCGGAGTTCGAGGCGGGACAGGAGTTCGTGCGGCATATCCTGCGGGAACAGGGCGTGCCCCGCCGGGAGACGGAGACCTTGCTGAACTGGCGCCGGACAATCTTCTACGACCAGCAACGCGAGGCCGCGCTTTACTCGGATGATGATGAGTAAGGCGCCCGGTCCCGTTTCAGTCGTCGATCTCGGCCGCGACGACCGCCCGAGCGACGGGACACTCGAAGCAGCGGCGCGGCGTGCAAAGGGTCCGGTCGAGGTGCAGCAAACCCTGGTTGCCGCGCTCGCCCAACCCGGTGAGCCGCGCGTCGCCCGCGACCTGGCGCAGCGCCCGTTTGACCGGCCGCGAGCGGCCGGCGGCGGGGAGCCGCTCCCAGGCGTCGGAAGCCTCGTCGAGCAGCACGTCATCTTCCGTATGGCTCGCATAGGCGATGGCGAAGGGGATGAAAACGGTGGCGGCGATGGCAATGGCCCGGTCCTCGCCGATCGGTGGATGAGCATCCCCCAATGATGCCTCCTGGATTGCCTCCGGGAGCGACCGGCCAAGCCGGAGCGTTTCGAGCACGAGCGGGAGGAGGTCGCCATGGGTGCGAGCGATCACTGTCGCGGCCTGGACGAGCCGGAGCGTCGGATGGTTCGCCGGGCGGACGCGCCCGCGTTGCCAGATGGTGGGCGCGAGCAGTGAGGACGGTGTCTGGTGGTGCAATGTCACCCACGCCGACTCGATAGCGCCAACTGCGTCGGGGGAGAGGCGCGCGTGCGCGGCATCCGCGGGTGAGAGGGGGAGAAAGCCGCCGGCGCCGAGCAGCAGCGCGGCGGCTCGTGTCCGCCGTTCCAGCTCCGCCGGCGCCTCCGTCAAGCTGGAAAGGGTGCCGGGCGGCAGCAACCCAGCGAGCGCGCGCATGGGCGCGCGGTTTTCGGCGAAGCCGAGCGCGTCGAACCAGCTCCGGTGCAGCGTCTCTGGCGCGGCTTCGCGTGTCAGATCGCTTTCGTAGATCGCGACGCGCTGGGCCAGCCGCTCGTCGCCCAACCGGTGCAGGATCGCTCGCACCATCCCCGGTTGCTCACGCGCCAACCGTTCGGCGCAGACCGCGCCGCCGAGCTGCTCCCAGATCCCGGGCAGGCGCTGGTCGATCTGTCGCAATTGCTCGTCGGAGACGGGCAGGATGCCGACCGGCACCAGCGCACCGTCGGCCTGTCGCGTCTCGGCGCCGTCGTGGCGCGCGACGACGTGCAGGATGACATCGTTGTAGCGGGGATCGAGGTGATGGCGATGCGCGATCCAGTCGCTGGTCCGCTGGTGGATCTCGACCGCGCCGGTCCTCAGTGTCCCGTCCGCGAAGCTCAACATGGCCTGGTCGAAATCCGGACCGAAGCCGTGCGTCCAGTGACCCGCGAAGACGACCTCGATCCGCTCGCCGTCGATCGTCGTGAGCGACGGCACCAGTGCGCCATGCCACGCGGCGCTCAGCGCCAGCTCGCGTGGCTTGCCCGCCGTGGTGCCCTGCTGGACCGGTTTCGGTTCGCTGGTCGCCATGAAACCACCCGTCATCCGTGAAGGTTTCGGTGTTCGGAGCTTGCCAAGACGCGATGCCGTTCGCCGCTATTCTGGCAGATCGGGCGTGGGCTGTCCCGCGGCCGCGGAGCGCGCCAATCGAGGGCGAGGTCACTATAATGTGGGCAGATACGATCGTTCTGCGATGGGTTGCATCCAGAAAGCAGGTCAGAGCCAATGGCCGAAGTCAGCGGGCTCCCGGCTCCGCTGACCCCGTTGATCGGGCGGGCGCGCGAGTCCGCGGCGGTTGCCGCGCTGCTGCGCCGGCCGGATGTCCGGTTGGTCACGCTTACCGGGCCCGGCGGCGTGGGCAAGACACGCCTCGCGATCCATGTCGCGGCCGCATGCGAACCGGACTTCGCGGCCGGTGTCTACAGCGTCTCGCTCGCGCCGATCCGGGCCGATCATCTCGTGCTGCCGGCGATCGCCCACGCGTTTGGCCTGCGCGATCACGGTGACCGGCCGCTGGTCGAGCGGCTCCGACACCGGATCGCGGGCGACGATGTGCTGCTCGTGCTCGACAACTTCGAGCACGTCCTGGGGGCCGCCGTCGAGATCGTGACCCTCCTCACGGCCTGTCCACGCCTGCATGTGCTCGCCACCAGCCGCTCGCGCCTGAAGATCGGCGGAGAGCATGAATTCGCTGTCCCCATGCTCTCTCTCCCGGACCCCGGCAGCAACGCGGCGCCGCAGGAATTGGCTGACACCGGAGCCGTTGCCCTCTTTCTGTACCACGCGCGCGCGCTCCGGCCCGGATTTGCCCTGCATGCCGCCAACGCGGCCACCGTGGTGGAGATTTGCCGCCGGCTCGATGGATTGCCGCTGGCCATCGAGCTCGCGGCGGCGCGGGTCACCGTCCTCTCGCCGGAAGCGTTGCTGGCCCGGCTCACCAATCGCCTGCAACTCTTGACCGGCGGAACGTACGACCACCCGGATCGGCTGCGGACGTTGCGCGATGCGCTCATGTGGTCCTACAACCTGCTGTCGATCGATGAACAGATCCTCTTCCGCCGATTAGCGGTCTTTGCGGGTGGATGCACGCTGGAGGCGGCCGAGGTCGTGACGCCGTCCGCAGTCTCCACCCTGGATCTCGCGGCGTCGCTGGCCGACAAGAGCCTGCTGCGGATCGACGACGACCCGGATGGCGAGAAGCGCTTCGGGATGCTCGAAACGATCCGTGAGTTCGCCTGGCAACGGCTCACGGACGCCGGCGAGGAGCAGATGGCCCGTTCGGCGCTCGCCGATTGGTGCCTGGCCTTTGCCGCGCGGGTTGAAGCCGGACTGATGGCAGCGCTTGGCGGCCACTGGCTGGACCGGCAACATGTGGAAATGCCCAACATGCGGGCAGCGCTCTCCTGGTTGGCGGAAAGCGGGCAGATCGAGCGGGCGCTGCGGCTCGCCACGTCGCTTGCGCGCTTCTGGGAGCTGTACGGGTATTGGGATGAGGGGTCGACCTGGCTCGACCGATTGGTCCGGCAATCGGCGGCGGCGGCCAGCGATGTCCCCATGCGCGCGCGGGTCCTGGCCGAGCTCGGCACTATCGCGCTGCGCATGCGGCAGTTCGATCGGGCGATCGACTGCTTCGAGCAGAGCCTGGCGATCGCCCGCGCGGCGTCCGATCGCCGCGGCATCGCCTTCGCGCTCGACAATCTGGGGTACCTGGCGAACGACCGGGGCGATCGCGCCGGCGCGGAGTCGCTCCTGTCGGAGAGCCTCCGTCTGTACCGCGCGCTCGGCGACGAGCGCGGGATGGCGAAGGCACTCGACACGCTGGGGTTGATCGCCATGCTGCACGAAGAGCAGGCCGCCGCGGCCGTGTTGCTCGATGAGAGCCTGATGCACTCGCGCGCGGCTGGCGATCATTGGTTGATGGCGATCACACTGACGAACCGGGGAGTGCTCGCCAACCATCAACGCGCCTGGACGGACGCACGCGCGGCGTTCGATGAGAGCCTGTCGCTGGCACGCGCGATGGGCGGCAACTGGCTGATCGAGCTGAATCTGAGCTATCTGGGCCTGATTGCCCAGATCGAGCACAACGAGCCGCGCGCGGCCGGATTGTTTGCCGAAAGCCTGGCGCGGTGCCGCGACCGGGGACCGCAGCTTCCCACGCCTCGCTGTCTGGAAGGACTGGCCGCGATTGCCTTCCGATGGGGCGCTGCCGCGCGCGCCGCGCGCTTGTTCGGCGCGGCCCATGCCATGCGCGCCGTCATCCGCGGTCCCATGCTGCCGGCGGATCGCGCGATCTACGCGCCCATCGTCGAGGATGTGCGGCGGACACTGGGTCGGCCAGCGTTCGCCGTTGCCTGGGAGGCGGGGCAAGCGCTGGAGACGCAGACCGCGATCGACGAAGCGCTCGCTATCGCCCGGACCCAGCCGGCCCCGCTCGCCACCGCTGGATTGACGCCACGCGAGGCAGAGGTGCTCTATTTGTTGATCGCGGGGCGGAAGGATCGCGACATTGCCGAGACGCTCTTCATCAGCCACCGTACGGTACATCACCACGTGGCCCGGATTTACGCCAAGCTCGGTGTCCATTCCCGCGCGGAGGCCACCCGCACCGTTCGCTCGCGCCTGCCCTCCACCCTGGATCAGTCCCCATCTCCCTTCCCGGGAACTAGGCTACCCGAATAGGCAATCCGATCGCTGTGCGAGAGCATGCCGCGGCGTAGGCCGTGGTTGGGTCCAGGCTCGGGCGGTCTTCGCACCATGATCCGGGAAATGGCGATGAACCCGTCTCCCTTTGATGCGATCGCGACGTCGATGGCCAGACAGCCATCGAGGCGCCAGATGCTGCGGTTCCTTGGTGGAGGCGGCGTGCTCGCCGCGATTGGCGCCGTCGGCTTGGCGCCGGTCAGCTCCGGGCAGGCGGTCAGATTCCAGGATTGCTTCAGGCGCAAATGAGCTTCGCGCCGGATGCCGGTGGCGCGTTCAGCGACGTGCAAGCGCAACTTTCCGACGGCACGATGCTGGCGCTCGTCGCCGTTGGCACTGCCGCGCATGGCGCGGCAGTGACGGGACTGCCGCGCATGGCGCCGGCGTTTCGCTGACTATGATCCCCAGTACCGCCTAGTTCTCGAAGCGGACGGGTTCGGCGCTGACCGCCTGGCCGAGTTTGTCCCGGTGTTGGTCTTGCCGGTACTGGTCGACGGCCGCCTGGACGGTGCCGAGCGCCAGCGTCGCGCAGCGGACCCGGCTCTTGACGATGTCCTCGCCCATCTCCTCGACGATCGTGCTCGTGCCGAGCTGCTTGATCTCGTCGAGGCTCATGCCGTTGATCAGCTCGGTGATGATCGAGCCGCCGGCCTGGCTGATCGTGCAGCCCTCGCCCTCGAAGCTGACCTCCTCGACCCGCTCATCGTCGCCGATCCTGAGGTAGACGGTGATCAGATCGCCGCAGCCGGGGTTGCCCCCGCCGAGCTGGACGTCGGCGTGTTCGAGGCGGTGCTTGTTCCGCGGGTGCTCGAAGTGATCCAGAATGTTCTCGATGTATGCCTGCCGGTCCAACGAACGTGGTCCCTTTCCTGATCGAATGTGCGTGTAGATGGACAGCGGCCGCTACTCGTCCGGGCCCTTGGCGATCGGCACGTTGACCATGCTGCCCCATTCCGTCCACGAGCCGTCATAGTTGCGGACGTTCGGATAGCCGAGCAGATACGTGAGCACGAACCAGGTGTGGCTGGAGCGCTCGCCGATGCGGCAGTAGGCGATGACGTCCTTGTCGGCGGTGATGCCCTTCGGCCCGTAGATCTCCTGGAGCTCCGGCACGGACTTGAAGGTGCCGTCCTCATTGGCGGCCTTGTTCCAGGGGATGTTGCGCGCGCCCTTGACGTGGCCGCCGCGCTGCGCGCCCTCCTGCGGATACCCGAGCATGTGGATGACCTCGCCGGTGTACTCCTGCGGCGAGCGGACGTCGACCAGCGCCGGGCTGCCGGCCTCGACCATCTTCAGCACGTCATCGCGGAAGGCGCGGACGCCCGCGTCCGGCTCCTTGGCGTCATAGGTCGTGTGGGGGTGCTTCGCCTCGGCGCGGGTGTATGGCCGGCCTTCCGCCTCCCATTTGGCGCGGCCGCCGTCCATGATCCGCGCGTCTTCGTGGCCGTAATACTTGAAGAGCCAGAAGGCGTAGGTCGCGTACCAGTTGTTCTTGTCGCCGTAGAAGACGACCGTCGTGTCGTTGGCGATGCCCGCCTTGGTCATCAACTGCTCGAAACCGGCCTGATCGACGAAGTCCCTTCTGACTGGGTCCTGCAAGTCGGTGTGCCAGTCGAGCTTGACCGCACCCGGGATGTGACCGATCTCGTAGAGCAGCACGTCCTCGTCCGATTCGACGATTCGCACTTGCGGGTCATCGAGATGCTGGGCGACCCAGTCGGTCGAAACGAGCACCTCGGGGTGGGCGTAGGCCGCCGGCTGATTCTTTTCCGCTGTCTGTACCATGGCTCTGCTGTGTCCTTCCTGTGCCCGAGGGCGTTCCGGAGTTGATCGCCGGGTGGTGCTTCACCGTGCGTCAAACGTCGTGGTCTGGGGCGTGACGGCGGGCGATGCGCTCCGGGGGGGCCGGCTCAGGCCGATGCTTCCCTTTCCATAGCAGTATACGGTCTTGGCAAGGGGTTATGTGCGGATTCATGCATCTGATCGCGAGCAATCTCGTCGCGTAACCGGTCGAGCCAGCCTTCCACCGTGAGATCGATGCGGATCAGGCGCGGATTCTTGCGTAGCCAGGTCTCCTGGTGACGGACGTAGCGGTGCGTCTCGAACTTGATCCGCTCCGTCACCTCCGCAATCGACGCGCCACCCAGCACGGCGGGGAGCGCCTGCCGGTAGCCGAGGCTGGACATCGCCGGGGCATCGGGCGGGACGCCGAGTTCGCATACCAAATGGCGGATCTCGGCGATGAGCCCCCGGGCGATCTGGTCGTCGACGCGATTATCGATTGCCGCATAGAGGCGCTCGCGGGGGAGCGACAGCCAGTACTCCCGGGTCGCGAACGGGGCCGGGCCCTTGCCCTGCTGGGCGCTGATCGGCTCGCCGGTCGCCTCATGGACCTCGAGCGCGCGGATGATCCGCCGCGCGTTGCGGCCGATCCGCTCGGCGGCGACCGGATCGACGGCGCGCAGGCGTTCCAGCAACGGGGCGACACCATTCGCCGCGACCTCGCGTTCAAGACGGTGACGCAACACCGGATCGGGCGCGACCCGGGGGATGCGCCAGCCCTCGACCACCGCGTTGATGTACTGCGGGGTGCCGCCGACCAGGAACGGGAGGCGGCCGCGGGCGTGAATGTCACGGATCGCGGCGTTGGCCAGGTCCTGATACCGGGCGAGGGACATGGACTCGGCCGGATCGAGCAGATCGATCAGGTGATGCGGCACGCCCTGGCGCTCGGCGAGGTCGGGCTTCGCGGTGCCGATGTCCATGCCGCGATAGAAGTAACGTGAGTCGGCGTTGACCACTTCGCCGTCCAGCGCGCGCGCCAGGGCGATGCTCGCCGCCGTCTTGCCGACCGCGGTCGGCCCGGTGATGACGATGAGCAGCGCTTTGCCGCTGGCGGCGGCACTATCCATCGAGTTAGCTTGGTGGTCGGCGGGATCGCGGGCTAGAATGACGTGTTGCTCCTTCCGGGGTCGTGGCTGCGGGAGGCGGCGCTCAACCAGCCGATGGCGACGGCCCTGACGGTCCGATCGACCATTGCAGGAGTACATCCGCTTGTTGCTTCGTTCCCTGTCCCAATCATTGAAGATCGTCTCGGTCGTGGTGATCGCCTTGCTGATCGTGCTCGGCAGCGCCCGGTTCTTCACCTACTGGGTCAATCGCGAGCAGCCGGCGACGGTCGGCCGCCCGGTCACGATCGAGATTTCCAAAGATGACGATACCAGCTCGGTCGCCAAGAAGCTGACCAAGGCCAAGCTCATTCGCTACGGCTGGTATTTCGAGGGCAGCATGCGGCTGAACAACCGCGACCTCCAACCCGGCTACTACACATTGCGCCACGGGATGAGCGTCAACGACATCATCAATCAGATCACCGTCAAGAGTTCGGGTGACGCCAACGCGACCCAGCAGCCAGCGCCCAAAGCGATCAAGGTCACCTTCATCGAAGGTCAGCGTCTGGAAGAATACGCCGCGCAGTTGCAGGACGCCGGGTTGCAGGGCGGCGCCGACGCCTTCATGAAGGCAGTCAACGACCCGACGCTGCGCCAGCGCTGGGACTTCCTCAAGGACCTGCCGAAGGGCGCGAACCTGCAAGGGTATCTCTTCCCCGACACCTACACCTTCGGCTCCAACGCCTCCGCGGCCGACGTCGTCAACCTGATGCTCGCCAATTTCGACGCCAAGTACACGCCGCAGATGCGCAAGGAGACCGCGGCCGCCGGCATGACGATTCACGAGGTCGTGACCGTCGCCTCGATCGTCGAGCGGGAGGCGGTCGTGCCGGATGAGCGGCCGGTGATCGCCAGGGTCTACCTCAACCGGCTCGACGAGAAGATGATCCTCAACGCCGACCCAACCGTGCAATACGCGGTGGGCAAGAAGGGTGACTGGTGGCCAGCGCCGCTCACGACCAAGGACCTGGAGACGGACAGCCCGTATAACACCTACAAGGTCAAGGGGCTGCCGCCGGGACCGATCAGCAATCCGGGCCTGGCGTCGATCCAGGCGGTGATCCGGCCGGCCGATGTGAATTACCTCTACTTCGTCGCCAAGAACGATGGGTCCAACACCCACGCTTTCACCGCCGACTATGAGCAGCAGAAACAGAACCTGTGCACCTACCTGAAGGTCTGCGGCGGCGATAGCAGCGGCAACAGCGACCAGCAGACGCCCCCGGACAACGGCAACGGCGATACGAGCGGTGATCAGGGCTGGCGGTCGGAAAGCGGGCATTGGTGATCGCTGGCGTGATCGGCGACCCGGTCGCCCACTCTCTCTCGCCGGTCATGCAGAACGCGGCATTCCGGCACCTGGGTATCGACGTCGGCTACGAGCTGTGGCCGACACCGCTGACGGAGCTGCCGGCGCGCATTGCGGCCATCCGCAAAGGCGCCGTGCTCGGCGCGAATGTCACCGTGCCACACAAGCAGGCCGTCATGCCGCTGGTCGACCAGTTGAGCGATACCGCGCAACTCGTCGGCGCGGTCAACACGATCATCGTCGCTGATGGCGGATTGCTCGGTGACAATACGGACGTCGCCGGCTTTGCCCGCTCAGTGGATGAGCTTCGCCCCGGCTGGAAACCAGCGCGAGCGGTTGTGCTCGGGGCCGGCGGCGCGTCCCGGGCAGTGTTGGTGGCGCTGCGGGAGCTCGGCGCGGCGACAATTCTCCTCGCCAACCGGACTGATGAGCGGGCACACCGACTCGTGGCCGCGCTGTCGGTCGTGCACGCGCAGGTCACCCCGTGGCGCGAGCTGCCGGACGCGCTCGCCGGCGCCGATTTGCTCGTCAATGCCACGTCGCTCGGCTGGCATCCGGGAGAGATCCCGATCGAGGCCCGGTTGCTGGACCGGCTCGCGCCGGACGCGCTCGTCGCCGATCTCACCTACCGGGACACCGATCTCCTCCGGGCCGCGGCAGCGACAGGCCGCGCGACGCTGGACGGCCTGCCGATGCTGGTCTACCAGGGCGCGGCGTCG
>JAICKJ010000006.1 GCA_025928015.1 Thermomicrobiales bacterium | reverse complement strand
GGCCGCAGGCAATGTCCGCCTCAGGCGGCACGAATGTCCGCGGCGCGGACCGGCGTCGCCGGGGGATGCTTCGACCAGCTCAGCATGACGGCGCGGCGGGTGTACCGCGCCGCCACGCTCGTCCGGCGTGGCGGCACTCGCATACGCTCGTGAGAGAGATTTCCTTCGGCAAGCTCAAGACAGGCGCTCGATTCGCTTGGAATGACGGGGAAGAGGATCGGGAAGGGCAAAATGGGCAGGGCGGCAACAGCGGCCGCACGCCGTGCGTCCCTACTGTTCGCCCTCCCCGGAGAAGTCTTCCGCGGTGATCGGTGGGCGGTGCTGCCACCAGCCGGTGGCGTGTTCGTAGGCGTGGGCGAGGGCGCAGAGGTCGAGCTCGGCGTGCGGGCGGCCGATGAACGAGAGGCCGATCGGCAGGTGGTCATCGTCGAAGCCGCAAGGGACGGAGATGACCGGCTGACCCGTCGCGTTGAAGGGCATCGTGAAGCGGGTGAAGGCGACGCCGACCTCATCGGTTGCGCCGTCGCCGTACGCCACGCGCAAATCGTCGGCGCGGGGCGCGGTCGCCGGGAGCGTCGGCGCGACGGTTGCCGCCAATCGGTGCTCACGGTAGAGCGCGGCGATACTGCGGGCCACCCCGACCCGCGCCTGGCGGGCCCGGAGATAATCGTCGCCGGTCAGGATCGCGCCGGTCTCCAGCCGGCCGCGCAGCGCCTCGCCCATCAGCTCGGGCGACGTCCGCAATGCTTCGCGGTGGAGCGCCGCCGACTCAATGCGCGAGATCAGCATCGCCGCCGCGCGCGCCGCCGACGCCTCCGGCCACTCGACGGAGACCAAGTCCGCGCCCAATTTGCGCAGCGCGCTCAGCGCCTCGTCGAAAGCGTGGGCGACACCCGGTTGCATCCGTTCGTCGAACCAGCCTGAGAAAATGCCGATCCGGACGCCGTCCAGCCGCTGACAGCTCTCCAGGCACGTCACGGTCGCCGGGATCTGCGCCGTCCGGTTCGCCAGGCTGAGGTAGAGGATGGCCGCGTCGAGCACCGTCCGGGCAATCGGCCCGACCGTATCGAGCGAGGCGGAGAGCGGGAAGACGCCGTCGGCGCTGATCTGACCCCAGGTCGGTTTCAGCCCGGTCACGCCGGTGACGGAGGCCGGGATACGGATGCTGCCACCGGTATCGGAGCCGAGCGCGCCGAGACAGGTGCCGGCGGCGACGGCCGCGGCCGAGCCGCCGGAGCTGCCGCCGGGGATGCGGTCGGGGTCCCAGGGGTTGCGGGCCGGAGCGCTGACGACGCCGGCGGCGAACTCCTGCGTCACCGTCTTGCCGAGCAGGATTGCGCCATCCCGGCGCAGCCGGTGGACCGCCTCCGCGTCACGCACGGCCGGCGGCGCCTCGTCGCGCAACGCGGCGTTGCAGCGCGTCGGCGTGCCGGCGAGGTCGAAGATGTCCTTCACGCCCAGCGGGATGCCAAGCAAGGCGGGCGGATCGCCGCGGACGCTGAACCGGCGGTCGGCGATGGCCGCCTGATTGAGCACGTCGGGGAAGATCTCGACCCAGTCATGGAGGGCCGGCTCGGTCTCGACGACGCGCTGGAGCATCGCCCGGACCAGCTCGTCGGCCGAGAGCTCGCGGGTGCGCAGCGCGGCGATCGCGCCATGGAGTGTCAGGGTGCCAATGTCGGTGGTCGTCATGACGCGTCCGCCTCGTCATCGGGCCAGGACGGGTCGAATGGCCCGGCGACGGGCGCGTCGGGATCGATCCCGGCCAGCGCCAGATCGGCGACCGCGGCGCGCGCCGCCGTGAGATTGAGGGCCAGTTGCGGCAGCCGCTCCGGCGGCATGGTCAACCCCGCCCACCGGGCGAGCGTCGCCGCCTCGTCCTCGCTGATGACCACACCCGGATCGCTCACGCCGCCTCCCTTGCTCCCCATTCGGTTGCCAACGCGCAATCTACGCGCTGGACCCGTTCCGGGCAAGCCATCGTGCGGCACGCCCCCTGCGGGGAGCCGGCGCAGGTGGCGCGCAGCCGCCGGAAAGGAGCGACTCACATGTTGCAACGCACCGTCGACCGCGTCGATCCCGAAGGCAAATTCGGCTTCATCATCGGACCGAACGGCGAGGAATACTTCTTCCACATGAGCGCGCTGGAGGGGCCGGAATTCGGTGATCTCGGACCCGGCACGACGGTCGAGTTCGACGTCGGCACGGACTCCGGCGATTCGCCGGATGAGCACCTCCGCGCGGTGGACATCAAGCTCGCGCCGGACGCGGTCATCGCCGTCGACAACCAGCCGCTGCCACAGGAGAAGATCGGCGACCCGCCCGACGAGGCCGAGCCTGTGGATTAGAACGGCCGCCAGCGATCGCTGGCGGCCACGAGCAGCTTTGCGAGGTCGTTGGTCACCGGCGCCGGTCTACCAGCCCTGCGTGACGATCTGGATGAAGGTGTTGAGATCGAACTGCGGGTCGATCTCCTTGCGGAGGATGTGGTACGGATCGACGTTCTTGACCAGCGGCTGGGCGCCGCCCCAGGCGTTGAAGCCCATCGTGTAGCCGGACTTGGCCATGATCGCGTTGGTGTTGTCGTTGTAACTGCCGAACGGATAGGCGAAGCACGTCACCTTGTGGCCGACGATCTTCTCCAGCCACTCCTTGTTGTTCATGATCTGGTAGTACTGGTCGTCGTAACTGAGCTGACCGAGGAACTGGTGGGAGACGGTGTGGCCGCAGACCTCGCCATCCTTGTCCAGGGCCTTGATCTGCGCTTTGCTGAGCTCGGCGTAGTTCGGCAGGAAATAGACGCCCTTGAACCCGTACTTGTCGAGGATCTTCTTGAAGGTCTCCGTGCTCGGATTGCCGTCATCGATCGTCAGCATGATCGGCTTGGCCGGCAGCTTGAGCCCCTTGTAGAGCGCCCGGTAAAGGTCGTCCGTCGTGATACTGACGTAGCCGTTCTTCTTCAGCCAGGCGATCTGCTGCTCGAACTCGGCCGGGGGCACGTGCAGATTGTCGTTGCCCTCGGCGATGTGGTGGTACATCAGCACCGGCACGAAGGTCGCCTCGTTCTTGGGCGGCCGTTGGAACGCGCTGGCAATCGCGTACCCCTCGCCCTCGCCCGTCGTGACCTGCCGCCAGTAGTATTTGCCGTTCTTGAGCAAGCCGGAGCGGATGACGACCTCCTGGCCCATGCCCAGCGAGCCGACGATCGGGCAGTCGGTACTCGGGCCGGAACGCAGGTTCACCGCGTCATCGATCACGATCACCTTCCCCGGGCCGGCGTACCCGTCGGGCACCTTCTTGACCGACGTCGCGCCCTTGGCCGAGCACGCCGCCTTCGCGTCCTTTGCGGTCGCGGTCGCCGTCTGGCCCGGGGTAGCCGCGGCCGGGCTGGCGCCGGGCGTGCCCGGCATCGCGGTCGGCGTCGACGGCGGGTCCTTCTGCGCGAACGCTAGCGGCGTCGCGGTCGACGGTGACGTCGAGCCTTGCGACTGCACCAGATGCGACAGCCCGAAGCCGCCCACACCGATCAGGAGGAGCGCGGCGATCAGGATGCTGATGATTCGATTGGAGCCCTGGACGTGCGGAAGCCGAAAGCGGCGCGGCATGATTCTCATTCCCACCAGACGCATAGCCAGCGCTGGTCATACTGACAGACGGATTGCCATTCTGTCCACCAACGATATATGCCCTCATGCGCTGGGCGGCTCGCTCCACCTACACGGCGCCGTCACGACGGCACGCCATCCACTGTCGCGCGACGGCCGATCCACCCCAGGCGTTGAACGCCATCTTGTACCCCGAATCGGCCACGATCTGATTCGTCACGTTGTTGTAGCTGCCGAACGGGTAGGCGAAGCAAGTCACGGGTTCCCCGACGATCTGCTTCAGCCACGCCTCGTTGTGCTTGATCTCGTACTGCTGCTCGTCGTGGCCCCGCGTCGCCAGGTCGGGGTGGCCGACCGTGTGCCCACAGACCGGACCGGACTCCGCCAGCTCCCGGATCTCCTCGCCGGACCGCTGCGCGTAGTTCGGCAGGAAATAAACACCCCGGTACCCGTACTTGTCGAGGATCTTCCTGAATGTCGCGGTGCTGGGATTGCCATCGTCGATCGTGAACATGATCGGCTTGGCCGGCAGGGCCAGACCACAGTACATCAGCACCGGCACCCCGGACGGCGCGACGGAATGCAGGTTCTGGTAGGAGCTGGCGACGGTGCATCCTTCGCCCGCCGGTGTCTTCATCTTTCCGCCACAGGTAGTCGCCAGACCTGACCAGGTCCGCGGCAATGTCGACCCGCATCCCGAACCCGAGCGACCCGACGATCGGGCACGCCCCGTCGGACGCTCTGACGCCGACCGCTGGCGCCATCGGCGTCGCGACGATAACGCCCGTCGCGACACGTCCGAACCTGGACTGGTGGAGGAGGTGGAGAACCATCCAACGCTTCCCAAGGACAAATTCCAAACCGCTGAATAATCGCAGACGCGTTGTCCCCTTGTCAACTAGCTCCATCCCCATCCGCTGCGTGCGGCGGGGGCTTGGTCAGGTCTTGGGAATCCGGCGGGAACCAGAGCGCAAACGTGGCACCTTCGCCCCGTACCGATCGCACGGTCAAGCGGCCGCCGGCCCGCTCCATGACCTGCCGCGCGATCGCCAGCCCCAGGCCGGCGCCCGGCATCGTCCGCGCCTGATCCACGCGGTAAAAGCGATCGAAGATCGCCTCCTGCTCCCGAGGCGTGATGCCGACGCCGTTGTCCTCGACGACGAGCTCCGTTCCGCCAGCGGGGACGTCGCGGGCCGCGACCCGCACCTCGCCGGGGTGAGGGAGACCCTGGCTGAACTTGATGGCGTTGTCGACGAGGATCGCCAGCGCGCGGTGTGCCGCATCCGGGTCCACCAGCGCGATCACCGGCGTCGGCGCCAGGCGGAGCTCGATCGCGACCACGCCGGCGGCCGCGGCGCGGGCCGCCACGCCAACCTCCCGGGCGACATCGCGCAGATCGACCCGTTCCGGGCGCGACACCGGCGGCTCGTCGCCCTTGGCCAGGAGCAACAATGCCTCCACCAGACCGTGCATCCGCCGCGCGTCCCGCTCCAGCGCTTCCAGACTCTCCTGCGCGACGGCCGGATCGCCACCGCCCCAGGTCCGCAGGATGCGGGTGTAGCCGAGAATCGAGGTGAGCGGCGTGCGCAACTCGTGGCTGGCGTCGGCGGTGAAGCGGCGCTGGCGCGTCAGCGCCGCTTCGCGGTCGCGGAAGGCCCGCTCCAGCCGCGCGAGCAGATCGTTGAACGTGAGCGCCAGCCGTCCCAGCTCGTCGCGGGGGTTCCGCACCGGCAACCGGCGCGAGAGGTCCTCCTCGCCGATCTCCCGCGCGGCGCGAACGATCGCGTCGACGGGCCGCAGCGCCGACCACGCCAGGAGCCAGGAGCCGAGCAATGCCAGGACGACGCCGACCGGCACGAGGATCGAGACGACGGGGAGGAAGGGCACGATCCGGTCTGCCTCCTCGTCATACGATTTCCAGAGCTCGACGACGCGCGCCCCGCCCGGCGCGGCGGCGATCGCCGTGGCGTAGCCGAAGAGCTCGTGCTCCCGCCGCTCGGCCGGTCTGCCGGTGGTCACCGCCTCTCGCCACAATCCGGTCCGGTCGCCGTCTGTCACCTTGCCGAAGCCCTTCGGCGGTGTCCCCGCCGTCGCGATCACCCGTCCTTGCGCATCGCGAATGGCGATGTAGACACCGTCGTCACCGAGCGGGGCGAGATTCGGATCGTCCGGACCACGCAACGGCTGACGATAGAGCAACTGGGCCGTCTGGCCGGCGCGGGCTTGCACCGTCTCCTCGACGCTGGCCGAGACACCGCGATACATCACGACGAAGAGGATGGCGAGCAGCAACCCGGCGATGCCGAGGATGGCGAGCGCGTGAAAGATGGTCAGCCGCCAGCGAATGGAGAGCACGAGCTACTCGTCGCGCAGCGTGAATCCCGCGCCGCGCATGGTCTGGATCAGCCGCGCTTCGCCGGGCCGGTCGATCTTCCGCCGCAGATACCCGATGTAGACGTCGACGACGTTCGGATTAGCCGCGGCGGGCCAGAGGCGATCGAGTAGCAGCTCGCGCGAGAGGACGTGGCGCGCATTGCGGGCCAGCAGCTCGAGCAGGTCATACTCGCGACCCGTCAGATCGATCCGTCGCGCGCCGCGGCGGACCTCCCGCGTCGCCGTGTTGATGATCAGGTCGCCCGCGCGCAGCTCCTCGTCCGGCTCCGCCCGCCGCATGATGACGCGCAGCCGCGCCAGCAGCTCCTCGACGTCAAAGGGCTTGGTCAGGTAGTCGTCGGCCCCGCCATCGAGATTACGGACCTTGTCACGCGAACTGTCGCGCGCGGTGAGCATGAGGACCGGCGTGTCGTTGCCCTGACGCCGCAGCTCCCGCAGCACACGCTCACCGTCCAGTCCCGGCAGCAGAATGTCGAGCACGATCACCTGCGGCGCGAAGCGCGCGACTGCCTCCAGCGCGACCAGACCATCGCCAACCGTCTCAACGACGTAGCCGCGATGCGCCAGCTCCAGCTCGAGCAGCCGGGCGATGGAGCGATCGTCTTCAACCACCAGAATACGGATACTGCGCGTCATGGCTGTCCGGCCAGGGCCGGCGCGGCGCTCGACCGGTTACGCGCCAGCATTCGGCCGGTCGCGACGGCGATCCAGATCGACAACGCGAAGAGCACGGCGCCGTTCAGCGGATGCAGCGCCTGCACCCACGCCGTGCCGGCATTGACGAAGGCATACTGCGCGCCCATGAGGATCGCCAACAGGATGGAACCAACGATGACCCTGGAGCCGGCGCGGCCGAGCGCCGCGAATATCCAGCCCACATAGGCCACCTCACCGATGATGTGTCCCACCGTCTCATGGTCCGACCACCGGGTGGGCGTGTCGAAGATCGCCAGACCGGCCAGGAAGAACTGCGCCACTGCTCCGAGCACGAAGAGCGCGACAAGCATGAGCAGGATGACCCGCGCCACGGTCGCGCCCGTGCCAGCGCGCGATGTCGTCGTGTTATTCATGGTGTGAACGTCCCTTCATCGTCCCGATCGCCGCCACGGCGATCAGGCGCTGCCTGGCGGATAGGGGGCCGCCTGGCCCGGGTCGTACTCCTTCCGGTCGGTCTGTTTGTCCGGCGTGACGACGACGTCGCCGTTCGCCCGCACCGACAGCTGGACCAGCGCCAGCGGCCGCTTGGCCGGTCCGGCGAACTCCACCCCGTTGCGGTCGAACTTGCTGTTGTGGCAGGGGCAGTGGAAACACGCCTCGCTCTGGTTCCAGGGGACCTTGCACCCCATGTGCGTGCAGGTCCGCGAGAGGGCGAGGACGCCGTCCTGGTTGTGCACGAGGTAGAACCTGCCATCGCTCCCCTGGAACGGCTCGCCATCGACCGCCGGCACATTCGCTTTCGCAATCGTGATCGGCTGGTCGCCGCCGCTCTCCTTCGCCGACTCGTCGCCGCCACAGGCGGCCGCCACGCCGAGGACACCGAGCGCGGCCGCGCCGAGTACCGCCCGGCGGCTGCGCGCGCCGGCCAGCAGGGCCGCCCCGACGCGTGCGCGCTCCACGGTGGCCCGCGCGGCGTGCGACGCCGCGCAGGGCTGATTGGCAAGGTTCACGTCCTGATCTTCGAAGGTCACATCTGGTCCTTTCATCA
Organism: Thermomicrobiales bacterium; assembly: GCA_025928015.1. GTDB lineage: Bacteria > Chloroflexota > Chloroflexia > Thermomicrobiales > UBA6265 > JAICKJ01. The sequence continues at coordinate 26,956 of JAICKJ010000006.1, read as the reverse complement.
TGTCGTGTAGTGAGCGTACGTCACGCGGGCGCTGGCCTCAGGCGGTGGCGCGGGACTCGGGATGTGGCACCACCCGCTCCAGCCAGCCCGGCAGCCACCAGTTCCAGTGTCCCATCAGCGAGATCAATGCCGGCACCAGCAGCGCCCGCACGACTGTCGCGTCGAGGATAATGCCCGCCGCCAGGCCCGTCGCCAGCATCTTGATCTCCGTCTGCGGCCCGGACGCCATGCCGGTGAAGGAGAGGAAGAGAATCAGGGCCGCGCAGGTCACCAGCCGGCCCGTCAGCGAGAGTCCGCCGACGATCGCCCGGTCGGTCGAGCCGGTCGCGTCGTACTCCTCCCGCATCCGGGCGAGGATGAAGACCTCGTAGTCCATCGAGAGGCCGAAGAGGAAGGCGAAGACCATCAGCGGCACCCAGCTCGTGATGGCGCCCGTCGCCGGGATGCCCCAGATCGCCTCGGAGCCGTAGCCGTGCTGCCAGATCAGCACCAGGACACCGTAGGCCGCGCCGACCGAGAGGACGTTGAGCGCCAGCGCCTTGAGGGGCAGGACGAGCGAGCGGAAGGCCCGCACCAGCAGGATGTAGGTCACCAGCGCGATCAGCCCAACCATGAGCGGGAAGCTGCCATAGACCGCATCCGTGAAATCCGCGTTGAAGGCCGCGGGTCCGCCGACGCCGACCTGGCCCGGTTGGGCGTGCGCGACATCGCGCACGCGGTCGAGCACCGTCATGGCGGCCTGGCTGCTCCCATCCGTGTCGGGCAGCGCGATGACGAGCGATGAACCGCCCTGTGACCAGCCGGCGCCCGCCGGCGCCACCGCCCCACGCAGCCCGTTGACTCTGTCCAGCGCCGTGGCGACCGCGTGCGCGTCGCCACCCTGCACCAGCACCTGGAAGGGGCTCATCGCCCCGCCCGGGATGCCCGCGTCCTGCAGGGCAACCAGTCCTTGCTGCGCCGCGCCGCTGCCGTTGAGCGCATCGGGCCGGGGATCGCCGACCGTGATCCCGAAGGCCGGCACGAGCAATGCGCCGAGGACGACCAGCGCAACCACCGTCGCCGCGATCCGGTGCCGGACGACCACCGTCGCCCAGGCGTGCCAGCCGGGATGCGATTGGTGACCGGAGCGGCCGCGTGGCCAGTCGAGCTTCGGGCCAATGGTGGCGAGGATGACCGGCAGGAGCGTGAGCGTGACGACGACGCTTACCAGCGGGATGAGCATGCCGGCGTAGCCGACGCTGCGCATGAACGGAACAGGCAGCACCACCAGCGCGAGCAGGCCGATGCTGACCGTCGTGCCGCTGAAGACGACCGCGTGCCCGGCCGTCTCCATCGCCCGCTGCACGGCCGCCTCGTTCGGCCGTCCGGCGGCCCGTTCCTCGCGCCAGCGGGTGACGACCAGCAGCGCGTAATCGATCGCGACGCCGAGGCCGATGAGCGCGATCAGGAATTGGACGATGAAGTTGACGTCCGTGAGCTGATTCACGCCGCCGATGAGCAGGAAGGTCGTCGGGATGGCGACGATGGCCATCAGGATCGGCAGCAGGGCGAGGAACGAGCCGAAGATGTAGGCGAGCACCAGCAAGGCGCCGCCGCCGCCGATCAGCAGCTCGACCAGCACGCCCGCGCCGCCGGAGGAGGACTCCGTCGCCAGGACCGGCCGTCCGGTCAGCAGCACCGGCGCGCCGGCCACCGTCACGCCCGTCATCGCCTCCTTGACCGCCGGCAGATCGATCAGCCCGGTCTCGTCGCTGGGCAGGTAGGCGAGGGCAAAGGTGGTCCGCCCATCCGTGGACACGAATGCCCGGTCCCCGGTGGACGCGTATGACGCGACGCGGGTCTGCGGCGAGCTCTTCGTGATCCGGTCAAACGCCGTGGTCAATTGCGCCTTGATCCCCGGCGAATCAACCGTCGTGCCTTCGGGCAAGGTCACGACGGCGATGACCGGGTCGTTGAAGCCGCCGACCCCATAGCGCCCCTGGACCTGGCCGGAGATCTCCGCGCCTTCCTTGCCGGGCAAGGTGAACTGGTGGGAAAGGCCGCTCGTCACCGTCGAGACCAACCCGAAGCTGATCGCCGCGACGACTACCCAGGCAACCACCACCAGCAGCTTGTGCTTCAGAACGAATCGTGCAATCGCGCCCGTACTCATGGTGGATATCCATCTCCTTATCGCAGGCGAACTGGTCTTCGCCATCCCCACGATTATTATCTCGCTTTCTAAGATTCTTCTAAGAGCGGGTTATCGGGAGATCGGACGGTGGGGTTCTTCCCCCAACGGACCGGGCAGCGAGCGCGGCATCGGCCGGACGCCTGTTGTGCATCGGGGCGCGCGTTGCTATCGTCACCCGGCGACAGTGGACATGTTCGTGATCAAGGGACAAGGCATGGCAGCGCAGAAACGGTTCCGGATCGGGCACGGCGGGATATCGATCGAGAGCAGCACCTTCTCGCCGCTCTACAGCACGCTGGATGACTTCCACGTGCGACGGGGAGAGGAGCTGCTCGAGCTTCCTTACGTCCAGGCGGTGCTGCGCGACGGGCGAGATGATATCGACTGGCTGCCCGCCCTCCAGGCGCGCTCGCTGCCCGGCGGACAGGTGACCGCCGAGACCTACCAGACGCTGAAAACCGAGCTGCTCGACCGGGTGCGGGCGTCGCTGCCGCTCGACGGCTTCTACTTCGACGTCCACGGCGCGATGAGCGTGCTCGGCATGGACGACGCCGAAGGCGATCTGGCGACGGCGATCCGCGCGCTGGTCGGCCCGGCATGCGTCATCTCCGCCGGCATGGATCTGCATGGCAACATCTCGCCGGCGCTCGTCGAGGCGGTCGATATCTTCACCTGCTACCGGCAGGCGCCACACGTCGACGCGATGGAGACGAAAGAGCGCGGGCTACGCCACCTGCTGCGTTGTCTCGATGAGGGCATCCGGCCGCTGCGGGCGTGGATCCGCATCCCGGTCATCCTGCCCGGCGAGCGGACCAGCACCTTCGTCGAGCCGGGACACACCGTCTACGCGAAGCTGGCCGAATCCGACGTCGTGCCCGGCGTGTTCGACGCCTCGCTCTGGGTCGGCTACGTCTGGGCCGATCAGCCCCGCGCCAGCGCGACGGTCGTCGTCTCCGGCACCGACGCGGAGGCGATCACGGGCGAGGCGGCGAAGATCGCGCGGCGCTACTGGGATGCCCGGAACAACTTCGGCTTCATCGCCACCGCCGGGCCGGCCGACTGGTGCATCGACGAGGCGGCGAAGCTGGGCCAGAAGGCCGTCTTCATCAGCGATTCCGGCGACAACCCGACGGCCGGCGGCGCCGGTGACATGCCCTACATGACCGAGCGGCTGCTGGCGCACCCCGCCTTCGCGTCAGGCGAGAAGACGGCGATCGTCGCCGCCGTCGCCAGCCCGACCGCCGTCGCGGCGTGCCAGGCGGCCGGTGTGGGCGCGCCGGTCGACGTGACGATCGGCGGCGTGCTCGACCCGGTCAACGGCACGCCGTTCGCGCTCAGCGGCGTCGTCTACGCGCTCTACCCAGCCGATCCGGTCGGCGGCGACATCGCCGTCGTCATGCGTGGCGGCGTCCATGTCATCATCCCGTCACGCCGCAAGCCGTACCACCACATTCAGGAATTCAGGAACGTGAACCTGGACCCGGCGGCGCACGACGTGACGGTCGTCAAGATCGGCTATCTGGAGCCGGAGCTGCGCGAGGCCGCCTCGGCCGCCTTCCTGGCGCTGACCCCCGGCGCGGTCAACCAGGACATCCCGAGCCTGCCCTTCCACCGCGTCCAGCGCCCGGTCTACCCGCTCGACCCCGCCATGCCCGACCCAACCTTCGACGTCCGCCTCTTCGGGAGCACCGCCTGAGCCGGGCGACGGTCATCAAGACATGCGGCGCCGCACCCCGAGCGCGGCGAGCAGGAGCGCGGCGGCACCGAGCAACAGTGCGCCCGTCCCCAGTGGACTGAGGCTGGTCGAAGCGGTGCCCGCGCCCGTAGTCGGGAGCGTGGTCGGCAGGTTGACGAAGACGGCACTGGCGAATTCGGTGACAGCTTGCGTCTGGATCGGGTTGTCACGCGGCGCGTAGCCAGTGGGTCCGGTCGAGGTATCCTCCGTCACGGTCACATTGGCTTCATTGGGCACGGAGACCTTGCAGATGCCGTTGGCGTTGGTCGTGCACGAGCCGAGGCTCGACCCATCGGACGTCAACGTCACGTTGAAGGTGACGTTCGCGCCGGACGCGCAATCGGCGGGGATATTGCCCTTGGCGAGGCTGATCTGACCGGGATCGGTCTGACAGTTGAACTTGGCGATCGTGAGATCGATCATCTGCGTCTGGGCGCCGGCGCGTGGCACGCCGCCTGACCAGAGCGCGAGCAGCATGACGACGAAGAGAACCACGGAGGATGTGAGGCGGTAGCGTGACATGATCCACCTCCCGAGGAGGCAAGCTATGCGACAACGGGCCTGACAATGAATGAATGCATCCGCTCCTTCCTGCTCGCTCGGCCGACCGGACCCATCGTTCGCTGATGTGGAACTTGTCGTTGATAGCGTATCAGTTCGCTCGGTCGAGCGAAACCAGAAGGCGGGAACGCCCATAGCGTGAAGACGCCACCGCCCGGATCCTGCAGGATCCGGGCGGGGCATGTCGGTCCCGTGTGTTGGATGGTTACGCGCTCGCCAGAGGCCGCGTTATCAGAAGGTGATCCAGCAGCTGCCGGGGCAGATGCTCGAATAGGTGATGTCCCAGCAGGTGCCATCGACGCACCGCATGTAGCCCTCGACCTCGCCCTGCGCCTGCGCTGGCTCGAAGTCGATCACCGTCTGCGCCGCGTCGGTCGGCAGGCCGGCGGCGGAAAGCGTGCCCATCGGGTCCTCGCTCAGACGCTGGCGGAACTCGTCGTCCTGGTTGGCGCGAGTGTTGATATCGACGATCTTCTTGCGGATGTCGTCGGGCAGTGTGGTCAGATCGCTCATCGGTGTCCTTTCTTCGTTCTTGTCTTTGATCGTGCGACGGATCAGGCGCGCGCAGCACAAGTTCACACCATGCCGCGCCCGGCCGCTGCCAACTGCTTTACACGCGGACGCGCCGTGTACCCGAATGTCGCGCGCGGGGCGTTGTAATGAGCGAAACGCGGGGCGCGATACGACCGATCGGTCCGTATTCGCGCGAGTGCGCGTATCATTGTGTCAATAACGTCACCCGATGTCGCAGGTCAGGTGCATGTCCAACGCCCAATACAACGCGAACGCCAATCCCCTCGGCCCAACTGTGACGCAGGCGGGCGCCGTGGCAGGTGGCCACCTGCCGGCGGTTGTCGCCTCGCTCATCGGCCGCGAGCGGGAGCTGACTGACCTCCTGACCATGCTGGAACGTGACGATGACCGCCTGATGGTGCTGACCGGACCGGGCGGCGTAGGCAAGACACGCCTCGCCATCCAGGTCGCGCACGAGATGGTGGCGCGGCTCAACGGCCGGGTCTTCTACGTCCCGCTGGCGATGTTGACCGAGCCGGCGCAGGTGCTGACCGCGATCGCCGAGCGGCTGGGAATCAACGACCCGGGCGGTCCGCTCGCGTACGACGCGACCGTGGGCACCCTGCGCGAGGGCCCTTCATTGCTGGTGCTCGACAACTTCGAGCAGGTGCTCGATGCCGCGCCCGCGGTCGCGACATTGCTGATCGCTTGCCCGCTGCTCAAGATGATGATCACCAGCCGCGCGCTGCCCGGCATCTCCGGCGAGACGGTCTACCATGTGCGTCCGCTCGTCGTGCCGTTCACGCCGCAAGCGCCCGAATGGCGCCGCGTCGAAACGGTAGATATATCGGACTCGCCGGCAGTGCGGCTCTTCGTCGCCCGGGCTCAGGCGGCCCGGATCGACTTCCGCCTCACCACGGCGAACGCGACCTCGGTGGCGACCATCTGCCAGCGGCTGGACGGCCTGCCGCTGGCGATCGAGCTGGCCGCCGCCCGGGTCAAGGTGCTGCCGCCCAACGCGCTCGCCCAGCGGCTGGAGCAGCGACTGCCCCTCCTCTCCGGCGGCGCGAAGGACATGCCGGAGCGCTTGCAGACGATGCGGAACGCGCTCCAGTGGAGCTACGACCTGCTCAGCGCCGAGGAACGGCGCGTCTTCCGCCGCCTCTCGGTCTTCCAGAATGGCTGGACGCTCACGACCGCCGCGGCCATCCTCACCGAGACGCCGTCGCTCGGCTACCTGGATATCGACGCCGTCCCCTTTTCGCTGATCGAGACGATCTCCTCGCTGGCCGACAAGAGCCTGATCCGGTCGACGGACGACACCAGCGGCCGGCGCTTTTTCATGCTCGCGACGATCCGCGAATTCGGCCTGGAACGGCTCTCCGCCGAGGAGTGGCCGGCGCTCGAGGCCGCGCACGCCACCTGGGCGGTCGCCTTCGCGGAGGAGGCCGAGCCCTACCTGATCGGTCCGGACCAGGCCGACTGGCTCCAGTACATCGCGACGGAACGCGCCAATCTGCGTCGCGCTCACGCCTGGTTGCTGGCGAACGGCCGCGCGGCGGGCGCGCTGCGGCTGGCGAAGGCGATCTGGCGCTTCGGCTACACCCGAGGGGACATCCAGGCGTGCATCGACTGGCTCGACCAGGCACTCGCCGCGGCGCCAGAGCCATCATCCACCCGCGGCCACGCGCTCGTCGGCGCGGGCGTCCTGCTGAGCGTCCAGAACAAGCCCGAGGCTGCCCGCCGGCGCTTCAACGAAGCGCTTGCCATGGCCCCAAACACGCGCGACCGCAGGGTCGAGGCCACTGCGCTGATCGGCCTCGGCGACGTGGCGATCGCGCTCGGCCAGCTCCAGGAGGCGCTCGATTTCTACCAGCCGGCGCTCGAGCTGTGCCGGGAGGTGGGCGACCCGCGCGGCGCGGCGGCGACGATCACCAATCTCGGCAACCTCTACTGGGCGATGGGCGAGCTGGACCAGGCGGCCGACGCCCACCAGGAGGCGCTGCGCCAGTATCAGCGGATCGGCGAGACGCGCGGCGCCGCGTGGTCCTACACCAATCTCGGCTGGCTGGCGATCGCCCGGGGGCAGCTCGCCGAGGCCGCGATCAATCTGGAGGCGGCGCAGGAGCGCTATTTCGCGCTGGTCGACAAGCAGGGCATCGCCGAGACGCTGGAGGCCTACGCCGAGCTGGCGACGCTGCATGGCGCGCCGCGTCGGGCGGCGACGCTCTACGGCGCGGCGGCGGCGATTCGGGAGCAGATCGGCGCGCCGGTGCCGGCCATCGACGAGGCGCGGGTGCGGGACGCGCGCGACCGCGCGGTGGCGATGGCCGGAGAGACCTGGGCGGAGAACTACCAGCGCGGCCTCGAGCTGGCGATCGAAACGGCCTGCTCGCTCGCCATCGCCCCCATGGCGCCGGAGATGAAGGCGGCGCCGGCTTCGGCGCCCGCCGCCACCATGGACGTGGGCCTCAGCGAGCCATTGACGTCACGCCAGCAGGAGATCCTGGAGCATCTGGCGAAGGGCGAGACCGATCGCGAGATCGCCGGGGCGCTCTACATCAGCATCCGCACGGTCCACGTCCACGTCGCCAACCTGCTGGCGAAGCTGGGCGTCCACTCCCGCACCGCCGCCATCGCCGCCGCGATCCAGCTCGGCCTCCTCCCCGCCGGCGAGGACCAACCGTAGGCACGCCGTGCGTCCCTTCCTCCGCCATAAACCAGGCGTCGCGCTTACGGCACGATCAGGTCGTGCCGCTGCCCTCGGCCGGCCTCCAATGCCGCGATGCTATCCGACAGGTGTTGTGCATTCGCCGGACTACGCATCAGGTAGTCCATCTCCCTCAGGGATTCATATTCGGCGAGAGAGACGATGACAACTGGCGCCTTGCCGGTTCGGACGATCACGACTTCCTCGCAATCGTCCACGACGCTGTCGAGTACCTGCGAGTTTGGCCCGGGACTCGCCATAGGTCATTGCCTTCATGCTGTCTCTCCATTTCAGGACTCAAGCCACATTCGAAGCGTACCTCGTCAATCGCCTCTGGCCTCGGCGGTCGAGTGCGGAAAGGGGACCGGCGTGAATGACATCGCACCGGCGGGTACCGCCCACGGCAGGATCGTGACGGTGAACCAGCCGGCGCGAAAGGCGGGATCGGCCTCGCTGAGCGTCCGCGCCTCCTCCGGCCCGACCCGGAAGACACTCAAGCCGAAGAATCCCTCGGCGGACAGCGGACCCGCCGCGAGCAAATGACCCGCGTCGTGCAACGCCGCGAGATGGGCGAGATGCCCATCCCGGATCGCGGCCGTTTCGTTGTCGTCCAGATGCGGCGCATCGGCGCGCTCCAGCAAGAGGGCGAGCGTGTAGTGATCGAACTGCATGCGCGCCTCCGCCCTATTCCTGCTCGCCGCGGGTGACGCCGGCGAGGATTTGGCCCGATTCGGCCATGACGAAGCGCAGGCTGTCGAGATAGCTCAGCGTCTCCAGCAGCTCGTTGCCATGGAATGTCTCCACGGCGTCGGCGAGCTGCCCGCATTCGCGCAGCGCCGCCACCAGATTCGCCCGCGCCTGCTCACCCCGCCGCAGGATCCCTTCGTCCTCTGCTCGAGTCACGCCACTCCTCCTGCTCCTCGGGCCAACGTTCTGCGCCGACGATCCGGCGCGCCATGCCCCCGGCCATTCCCCGGGTACGAATCGTGCGCAATAGTGTCGTACTCCAACCTGCCGCGTGCGTTCGCCGGATCGCGCACGCACTCCCTGAGGCGAACACGATTCACGCATCCATCCCGGACACCGAGGCTACGATTATGGCACTTCCCGGATCCGATCGGGACTGGACGCGGCGAGCGTCGCTTCGCCCGATCATCGGGCGGGAGGAGGCGCTCAGGGACATCGTGGATCTGCTGCGCGCGGACGATGCGCGGCTCGTCGTGCTGACGGGGCCGGCCGGCGTTGGCAAGTCGTTCCTCGCGCTGCACTGCGCCCGGTTGCTGGAAGGCGAGTTCGAGGCGGGATCCCGCATGATCCCGCTGGACACAGTGTCGGACCCGGAGCGGGTGATGGCGGCGATCGCCTACCGGCTTGGCGTCACCGATGGAAACAACCGTCCGATCGAAGAGGAATTGGCGCAGGCGCTCCGGGCGGAGGAGCTGCTGCTCGTCGTGGATACCTTCGAGCACGTGCTGCCCGCGGCCGCGGATCTGGAGCGACTGCTGGAGCAATGCCCGCGGGTCCGCGCGCTGGTGACCAGCCGTTCGCGCCTGGGCGTCTCCCCGGAGCATGTCGTCCCGGTCGAGCCGCTCATCGTTCCCGCCGCACCGACGGCGGCGGACACGCCAGAAACCGCGTTGGACGTGGCGGCGGCGTCCGCCGTGCAACTCTTTGTCCGCGCGGCGCAGGGTGTCCGGCCTGATTTTGTGCTCACGGACAGCAATGCCGGTGCTATCGCACAGATCTGCCGTCTGCTCGACGGCCTCCCCCTGGCCATCGAGCTGGCTGCGTCATGGGTCAAATTCCTGACGCCGCAGGCACTGGCGGCCCGCCTGACGACACGGCTCGGCTTGCTCAATCGCGGCGCCCACGATCTGCCGCCGCGGCTGCGAGCGATGCGCAGCGCGCTGCAATGGAGCTACGACCTGCTGATCCCGGAGGAACAACGGCTCTTCCGCGTCCTCGCCTACCTACCCGGCAGTTGGACATACGAGGTGGCCGAGGCGGTTGCGGCGGCCGATACGCCGGAGGCCATGCCGGGTCTCCTGACCTCCCTGATCGAAAAGAGCCTGATCCAGCGCGATGCCCACCGGCCCGGTGAGACGCGGTATCGAATGCTGGGTATCGTGCGCGAGTATGGGCAGGAAATGCTCGCGGCAGACGGTGAGGCGGCGGAGGTCGGCGCGCGCCACGCGGCCTGGTGCCTCGCGCTGGCGATCGAAACCGGACCCGCCCTCATGGGGCCTGATCAACTTCGCTGTCTCGATCGCCTGGATGCGGCGCATGAACACCTGGCGCGTGCGTTCGACTGGTTTCACGCGCGGCGCGAGGCCACCAATTCACTTCGCCTCGCCGTCTCCCTCTGGCGCTTTGCCTTCGCACGAGGCCGCATCCGCGAAGCGAGGCGCTGGCTGGAAATGGCGCTCGAGGATGAGACCGCGCCGGACGCCCTCCTGGGGGAAGGGCTCTTCGCGGCCGGATACCTGGCGGCGATCCAGGGCGATCTCCGCGTGGCGCACAGCTACGCGTCCCGTGGTCTCACGCTCGCCACCGAGCAGGGTAGCCGCTACCTGGAGGGATTGGCGTTGCTCGATCTCAGCTTCGTGGAATTGCTCCATGACGAGATCGAGGACGCCGACCACCATGTCATCGCGGCCCTGGACGCCCTGGCCAGCACCCATGGCCGGCGTGATCTCGGCATTGGGCTGATCCAGCTCGGCGACCTGCGCCAGCGCCGGGGGGAACTCCGCGAGGCGGCCGGATTTTACCTCCGCGCGCTCGCGATCTTCCGCGCCACCGGAGAGGTCCAGGCGATCACCTGGGCGCTCGTCGCCCTCGGGCGCAACGCCGTCGAGCGGGGCAACCGGCCACGGGCGAGCATCTTCCTGCGGGCGGCTCTGACGGAGGGCGGCCGCTCTGCCGATCAATTCCGGATCGTCGAATCGCTGGAAGGGCTGGCCGCTGTCGACGCGGCACAGGAGGCGGAGCGCGCCGCGACCCTCATTGGCGCGGCCGATGCCTTGCGCGCGGCCCTGCGGTTTCCGCCCGCACCGCTCGATGAGTCCAGACGCTGGACGACGATTCTCATGGCGCGGCGCGCATTGGGCAGCCGCTTCCGGGACGCCTGGAGCGCAGGCCGGGAAATGACGCCAGCACAGGCGATCGCGTTCGCCGTCGCGCCCAGGTCGGAATCCGCCGTGGTGACGCCGCCCTCGGACACGCCGTTGCACGAGTTCGCCACGCGGCACGGCCTGACGCACCGGGAACTGGACGTCCTCCGGGAACTCCTGCGGGGCAAGTCGGACCGGGAGATCGCCGCGGCGCTCTCGATCGGCGTGCGCACCATCCAGACCCACGTCGCTCACGTCTTTGGCAAGCTCGGCGTGCGGTCGCGGCACGCCGCGGTGATGGTCCTCGAACAGGCGGGGCTGCTCCCGCTGCAGGAATGACGGACAGGCTCTGGCAACAGCCCGCGCTACCCGTCCATGGTGGGCATCATGCGCTCGCGGGCTCGCTGTTCCAACGCCGCGAGCGTCTGCTCCAGCCCGCGCCGCGCCAGAGGACGCAGCAGCCGGCCACCGGGGAGCCGCAGCCCCGACGCCCAGGCAAACCGCGTGCCGGCGCCGCTTGGCACCGCCGCCATGCCGGCCGCGAGCGCATGCCCCTCCATCCAGCACCACCCGGGCCGCAGGACGATCCGGAAGCGGTCGCGAATGCCGAGCGGACCGCGCACCAGCGCTTCCCGCCGCTCACCTTCGACCGTCAGGTAGCGGAATGCGGTCACCCAGCCGCCGCCCAACCCCGGCAGCTCATGCTCCAGATCGCTCGCCACCCGCCAGACCGCCTCGAACGGCAGCGCCATCTCCCGCTCGACGACCAGCATGCCCGGAACTCCGGCGGCCATGACGTGCAGCCGCCGCACCGGATCCAGCTCCGCCACCGGCCAATCCTGCCTTTGCGCCGCGTTCATTTCGTCCATGCCTTTCTGAAACTCGCGCGCGCCCGGTGCAACCGCGACTTCACGGTCCCTTCCGGCACCCGCAGCAGGGCCGCCGCCGTTGCCTCGTCCAATCCTTCCAGATCGCGCAACACCAGCACCGCGCGATGCTCTGGCGAAAGCCGTTCCAGCACGTCGCGGATATCGGTCGCCAGCTCGGCGTCGCCACGGGCCGGGATGCCGGCCAGCCCGGTATCGCCCGGCCCGTTCGCCCGACGGGCGACCCGCACCGCCTCCCGCGTGGCGATCGCCCGCACCCAGCCGCGCCAGGCCGGCGGCTCACGCAACGTCCTGAGCCGCCGAAAGACGGCGATCAGGGTCTCCTGGGTCGCGTCCGGACCGTGGTCGAGAGCAATGGCGCCACAGATGCGACCCACCCAGGGCGCGAGCGCATCCAGCAGGTCGTTCATGGCCAATGTGTCGCCCCGTTGCGCGGCCCGGATCAGCGGGGTCAGCTCATCCGGGCCGCGAGCGTCCTGGTTCATCGCCCACTCCATCCGCGCCTATCCCGCCCGGGACATCCGCCGGGACCGGAGCCGATCGATGCTCAGCACGCTCGCGTCGCACCAGGCGAGCGCCAGCGAGGCGGCCGCCAGCGGCCAGACGACGTAGGGAAACGGCGACCCGGCCCCGAGCGAGAGCGACATCGCGATGCCGTAGATCGTGAAGAGCAGCGCCACACCAAGCGTCGCCCGCCGGATCACGACGCCCAGCAGCAGGGCGACGCCGCCGGCCAGCTCGGCGGCCGTCGCCAGCATCGCCAGCGTGGGCGCGACGCCTGCCGGCAGAAAGGCGTTCACCTCCCGCGTGTACTCGACGAAGCTCGACCATGTCCCCCAAGACACGCCGGCCGCGCCCGGTCCGCCCAGCAGCCCGAAGCGGTCAGCGACCGAGAGGAGCAGTCCCAGCCCGAGCGCGACCCGCACGATCGTCGCCAGCCACGCGAGCCGCCCAGCCGTGATTGCCAGCGCCACGCAGACGGCTACAACCATGAGATCGTACCCGGCCTTGTCACCGGGCCGGACCGACGACGGCGTCCACCCCAGCATCCAGACGACTTGCACGGCGATCATCGCCCAGAGCAACGCGAGGACACCTGTGCGACGATCGACTTGCGAAACGATCGGACCGCGCGCAGCCCGCGCCACACCAGCGTTCATGGAACACCTCCAGCCATGCCGGCGGACACCAGTTCATCCGCCACGTTCATGGACAGAGAGGCGAGCCGAAGGTGAAAGGTTCCATGCTCCGCACAACCGGCGATGAGGTCAGTCTCCGGTCACCGTCAAGCTCGCCGTCGCGACGTCCACCGGCGCGGGCGGGTTCATCGCCCGGAAGGCGGGGATGAAGCACATCACGACGCCAAGGAGCTGGATCAGCGCGGCGATGAGCAGCGTGGTCGGGCGCAGCCCCATCCCCTCGATCAGGTAGCCGGTCGCCACGATCCCCAGGGGCTGGACGGCCGACGCGATCGCGGTGTAGGTGCTGAAGACACGGCCCCGGAGATGCACCGGGCTGCGCTCATGGCGGATCGTGACCATCAACGGATTCACCGGCCCGGAGACGAACCCCGCGATCGCCAGCACGGCCAGGATGACCGGCAGCGGCGGCGCGACCGCCAGCACCCAGAACTCCAGCGACATGAGCGAGAACGCGCCCAGCCAGATGGCCGTCCGTGAGAGGCGGTGGCCGACGCTGCCGAAGGCGAGCGCGCCGAGGAACGCGCCGGCGCCGCAGGCGGCGACCATCAGGCCGAGATCGGTCGCCCGGCCGTAGGTCTGCCTGGCGAAGACCGGCAGCAGCACGGCGAAGAAGCCGCCGGAGAGCCCGTTGCTGAGCGCGAGGAAGATCGCCATCGGGAAGAGCAGCGGCTCACGGCGGATGAAGCGCAGCCCGGTCAGCAGCTCGGCGAGGTAGCTGCCCCGCTGCGGCTGCGCGGCAGACACGATCCGCGGGACGAGCGCGCCGATGATCGCCGCCGAGGCGGCGAAGCTGGCGGCATCGAGCCAGAGGACGTTCCGCGCGCTCATCAGGCTGATCAGCAGACCGGCGACCGGCGGGCCGACCAGGACCGCCAGGTTGCCGATCGACTCGAAGATCGCGTTCGCCCGCTCCAGCACCATGCCGGCACTCTCGGCCAGCTCCGGCAAGAGCGCCCGCCGCGCGGTCAGGCCCGGCACCTTCAGCAAGCCGCCGAGGAAGACGAGCATCAGCAGTTGCCAGAAGGCGAGACCGACCGTGTCGTAGAGCAGCGGGATGGCGCCGATCGCGAGGCCGCTGACGACGTCGGAGACGATGCTGACCTGCTTGAATCCGAGCTGATCGACGAGCGTGCCCCCGAAGATGCCGGCGAGGAAGCCGGGCAAGACCGTCGCGAGACCGACCAATCCCGCCTGCGCCGCGCTGCCGGTCGTCTGCAACACGAACCAGGGCAGCGCCACCAGACTGAGCATGCTGCCGGCGAGCGAGATGGCGGTCGCGCCGAAAAGGGCGTAAAGCGGGCGCCGATCGACCCGTGCCCGCGCATGAGACGGCGCCGCTTGAGCGCTGGGAGAGGCGATCATGATACCTGCTCCGGATCGTCGCCGGCGGGACCGGCGCTGAGCGTGGGGTAGAAGGCGAAGAGCACTTCGTAGAGCCGCGTCGCCGGGTTCGCGTCGTCAGCGCTCGCCTCGGCCTCGCGCAGGAACTGCCACAGGTCGCGCTGCCGGCGCGAGAACTCCTCCACCTGCCCCGGCGTGAGCCGCGCCCAGTTGCGCCCAAGCACCAGCCGGCGTGGCGCGATCGCGTCCTCGCCGGTCCGCTCCAGGTCGATCAGCCCGGCGTCGACGCCCCGGTTGATCTCGCGGCGGACCTCATCCAGCACGACCGAGAGGTAGGTGTCGAGTGCGTCGTTGCCTTGCGCGGTCGGACCGATGAGCGTCTTGTCGACCGAGAGGCGGTAGGCGGTGGTGCGATAGCGCTTCTCGACGATGCCGGAGACGAGCCGGGTGCTGGCGACGGTGAGCAGCCCGCGCTCTTCGAGCAGCTTGATGTGGTAGTAGAGGCGGGTCTGGGAGACACCGAGCCGGCTCGCCATCTCCTTGGCGGTGACCGGCTCCTCGCGCGCGATCTCCAGCAGCCGCAGTCGCAACGGATCGGAGATCAGTCTCAGCGTCTCCAGGTCGCGGATGACCAGCACGTCGCCGCGCATCTGGTGCTCCCGGGGCTTTGTCGCCGGTTTAGTCTCGTTCCGCATCGTTCACCTCGTTTCAACCATTCAACTTTGCATGAATAGGGCGAGCATAGAGCCCGGTGGTGGCGGTGTCAATGGGTCGTTCGCGCCGCTGGCGGCGCTGAATCCGTCGACCTGGCGACTCGCCTGGCAGATACTGCCAACGGAGCTGCGGATGGGATCAGCTCAAGGAGAGCCATGGGACGGACTGCCCGGAGTCTCACCGCGTAGATACCAGGGGGAGGTGATGGAGGTTGAGGGACAGGAGGGAGAAGATGCGCTCCTCGACCACCTGCGAAGACTCGGTGAGCGCGAGGTGCTCTCCGTTGGACGCTTGCCTATTACCACACTCGCGACATGGCCGTTCTCCGTCACGAGCGACATCATCGTCGTCCAGCGTCGCCGGCGTCATTATTTGACTCGCCATCCGGAACTACTCGAGCTTGAGCGATACATCATCCGCGCCGTACGCAACCCGGACCAGGTTAGGCTGGGCAAGCGTGACGACCACACGGCGATCTTCTATCTGCGTCTCGAGATTGGTTCCTGGTGTGTCGTCCCCGTTTGGGTTTCAGATGATCCAGCCAGGTTGAACAGCATCAAGACCGCCCTCCTCGTCGATGCCCAGGAGGCGAGACGGCGCCAAAAGAAGGAACGACTCGTGTGGCAGAAAGAAATCAGATAGCAGCTTGGCGGGTCTCCATGTTCCCGCATAGCTTTACCCCGATTCAGGGTTGATCCAGCCGTAGTTGGAGGTTCTCTACCTCAAGCTGCTACCTGTGGCGACAAGGATACCAATCGGGTCGCAGATGTCTACCTTGCAAATCGCTGCAAATCGCTCGACCGTGGGACGGTTCTGGCTGATAATGCCGTGGGACAATGACGGATCGGGCGCAGAGCGAGGGCGACGGTGACGCGGACAGTTGGCGGGGTTTCGCCATTCCGATTGCGGGATATCCATGGCGGCATGCTGACCGAGGTCTGGCTGGTCTCGGCCGTGGTTACGATCGTCGGCATCCGCGCCTACCTCTACGCCACCGGCTATCCCCAGGTCGGCGGCGGCACGCTGCACATCGCCCACATGCTCTGGGGCGGGCTCGGCCTCACCGTCGCCCTCGGCATGCTGCTCCTCTTCCAGAGCGACGTCTGGAAGCCGGTCGCGGCGGTCGTCGGCGGCGTCGGCTTCGGCACCTTCATCGACGAGCTCGGCAAGTTCATCACCAAGGACAACGACTACTTCTTCAAGCCGACGATCGCCATCATCTACGCGATCTTCATCCTCCTCTTTCTCATCGCCCGGACGATCGAGCGCCGCCAGACCTTCCTGCCGGAGGAGCAGGTGGTAACCGCGACGTCCGCGCTGGAGTTCCTCGCCATCGGCCGGCTCGACGCGACCGGACGCGATCGCGCCCTGGCCATGCTCGACGCCAGTGGCATTGACGACCCGCTCACCCGCCAGATGCGCCAGATGCTACGCGAGGCGCCGGTCATCGAGGCCAAGGAGCACAGCCGCATCCTCAGCCTGCGCGATCGTCTGCTGCGCTGGTACTGGCGACTCGTCGGCAGCAGGATGATCGAGCGCATCGTGCTCGTCCTCTTCGTCCTGCAGGCGATCTCCATCGTCGTCGATCTGTCCCTGCTGGTGATCGACAAGAAGCTCGTGATCGGGGACGGGCTGAACTTCGTGGAGTGGGGCACGACGCTGACAACGTTCGCCACCGGCGCGCTGGTCCTCGTGGGCATCGTCTTCCTGGTCCGGCGGCACCGGCTGACGGCGCTGCGGGTCTTCACCTGGTCGGTCCTGATCTCGATCTTCTTCGCCCAGTTCTTCGCCTTCGCGGCCAGCCAGCTCGCCGCCTTCGGCGGGCTGCTCTTCCAGCTCGTCCTGCTCGGCTCGCTCCGCCTCTCGATCGCCGCCGAGCGGGCGCCGAAGGATGCGCCCGCGGTCCCGGCGGATATCGCGATCGAGCGCTCGCCGGCCTGAGCACCGTTCACCGGCCCAGTGAACGTACATCGAACATCTGTTCCCTTTTGACACGGAATCTGGTACGCTTGGCGCAGCACTCGCCCGACCGTCCGGCGCGGCGCCCGCACGTCAGCCACCGCGTCCCAACGTTTACCGGGGGAATCGATGCTCCAGATCGCCGAGCCGCCCGTCGCGGCACCGTCTGTTCACCAGGGGACCATCACCGGCGTCATTGAGGTCATGCGCGCGGATGTCTCCGCACCGCACACGCTCGACTCGCTGGCCGAGCGGGCCTGCCTCAGCCCGTTCCACTTCGCCCGCGTCTTCCGGATGGTCACCGGCGTGCCGCCCAACACCTTCCTGACGGCGTTGCGCTACGAGCGGGCCAAGGAGCTGCTGCTCGACACCGACCAGAGCGTCACCGACATCTGCTTCGAAGTGGGGTACGAAAGCCTCGGCACCTTCACCACCCGTTTCAAGCAACTGGTCGGCCTCAGCCCGCTGGAACTGCGGCAACTGCCGGCGCTCCTTGATGAGGTCGTCGATCTCCGCGCCCTCGATGAGGCGGTCGGCCCGGTGGGCAACCCGCGTGGCGCGCGAGTCGACGGCGTCATCGACGACCCGGACAGGCAGGGCGGCCCGACCTACATCGGGCTCTTCCCGGGTGGGCTCGCCGTCTCGCGACCCGTCGCCGGCACCTACCTGCCGCAGCCGGGTGCCTTCACCATCGGGCCGGTGCCACCGGGCACCTACCGGCTGCTGGTCGCGTCACTCCCGGGCCCGATGATCGATCTCGCCGCCCAGCTCCAACCCACGACCGGCCTGTTGGTCGCGGCGGATACGGACCCGATAAGGATCGACGTGCCGGGCGACAACCTCTTCCGCCGGCTCACGCTCCGGCCGATCGAGGCGACCGACCCGCCCGTGCTGACCGCGCTGCCGGCCCTGCGGCTGGATGCCTGCCCCCACCTGCTTCGCCGGCCCGAGCGGTTCGTCTCCGCCCCATCACGCCACGCGATCGCCGGCCACTGATCGCGCAAGATCGGAGAAGCCGTCGCCGGTCGCCGGGACTACCATGGAACCGCCGCGGTGAACGGCCGGGCAAGGACTCGCGTGATAACACGAACTGTGGAGGAACCCTCCTATGATCAGCTACATCCACTCAACCACTGTCATTGTCAAGGACCAGGACGCCGCGCTCGACTTCTACACGAACAAGCTCGGGTGGGAGAAGCGAAACGACAATGACATGGGCAATGGCGAGCGTTTCCTGACGGTGGCGCCGAAGGGCGCGACCACCGAGCTCGTGCTCGGCGCCCCGACCATGTATGGAGACAACAAGGGCATCGCCAGTGGCATCTCGATGATCGCCGACGACCTCGATGCCACCTACAAGGACCTGTCAGGGAAGGGGGTAACCTTCAAGGGAGCGCCGGAGACGATGCCATGGGGCGCGAAGGCGACCTGGTTCTCCGATCCGGACGGCAACGAGTTCTTCCTGACCGAGGCGACGTAGCGGCCCCCTCCCTCAACCACCCGGTAGGGGCGATCCCCATGTGGTCGCCCTCACTCCCAACCGCGCTCCCCAACCACACCAGGACGGGTTGGCGACGATGGGCCGATACAAGTTCGGCCCCTGCGTGAGCGCTCCGTGGGGACAAAGGGCGTTTACGTGTAGATGTCCCGCCGCTCGAAGGCCGCGACGGCGACCGCCGTCAGCACACCGGCGGCGATCAGCAACACGACCGCGCCACCCCAGAAGAGGCCTTCGGTCATCGGGCTGCCGTAGTAATGGAAGGCGGAGAGCCACTTCAGCCACGCAACGCCGGAGACGAGCGTGGCGAGCAGATTGAGCAGGTAGAACCCGAACATCACCGCCGCCGCGATGCCCAACGCCGCCGCCCGGCTCCGCACCGTCGCCGATACCGCGAGCGCCACCGCGCCGAAGGCGAGGCCGATCGGCCAGTTGGCCAGCATTCCCTGGAGCGACGCGCTCAGGCTCAGATCGATGTCGAGCAGCCGCGCGAAAATCCACATGACGACCGCGTCGCCCACCAGAATGGCGAAGAGCACGACGGCCAGCGCCGCCATCGCGCCGAGGACGACCGTCCGGCGCGAGACCGGATTGCCGAGCAGCACATCCAGCCACCGCCGCTCCTCCGCGCCGGCGATCGTCCCGGCCAGCACGGTCATCGGGTAGAAGGCGAGCACGAGCGGCAGGTAGGAGATGAACTCGACCTGCAGGAAGGGCCGGATGTGGCTCATGTCCGTGATGCCGAGCGCGTCGCGCAGACCCTGTGGATAGGTGCTGACATCGACCGCGCCCTTGAGCGACGGGAAGATGGCGACCAGCATCACCGCGTAGATGGCCAGTCCGACGCCCCAGAAGAGACCGGAGCGCGTCAACCCGCGCAACGCCTGCCGGGTGGAGATCAGGAACGTACCGCGCGGCTCCGCCGCTCGCGTTTGGGTCGCGGCCAGACGGCCGGCCTGTGCCCGGGCACTCATCACGCCACCTCCTTCGCGGCACCGCCACTCGCCGGCGCGCCGTAGTAGGTCAGGAAGATCTCCTCCAGCGTCGGCCGCTCGACATCGAGCGACGCGACTGGAAACTGCGCGGCCAGCTTGACCAGCTCGTCGAACGAGCCGTGGTCATCGAACATGATCTGCCCGTCCTCGGCGCGGAACTGCTCGACGCCCGGCAATTGCGCGAAGCTCCCCTGCTCCTCGAGCGTCAATAGCCGGGCGAAGGCGATGCGCACGTGGCGGAACGCCTGCTGTGTGAGCCGCGTCGGGTCCTCGACGGCGATCAGCTCGCCCTCGCGGATGATGCCGACCCGGTCGGCCAGCCGCTCGATCTCCGCCAGCACGTGGGAAGAGAAGAAGACGGTCTGGCCGCGCTCCCGCGCCTCAGCCAGCAGCTTCAGAAACTCCTCCTGCACGAGCGGGTCAAGCCCGCCGGTCGGCTCGTCGAGAATGACGACCTCCGGCTGGTGGAAGAGCGCCTGGATGATGCCGATCTTCTGTTTGTTGCCACGCGAGAGACGGCGCATCGGCCGGTCCAGGTTGGCGTCCAGCCGGGTCGCCAGCTCCTCGGCGAAGGCGAGATCCCTGACCCCGCGCAGCCGGGCGAAGAAGCGGATCAGCTCCCGGCCGGTCATCCGGTCCTCCAGCGAGAACTCGCCCGGCAGGTTGCCGATATGCGCGTGCATGCGAGTCTTCTCCGTCCAGGAGTCGAACCCGAGCACCTCGGCCCGGCCACTGCTCGGCTTCATGAAGCCGAGCACGGTCCGCAGGGTGGTCGACTTGCCGGCGCCATTGGGCCCGAGAAAGCCGAAGATCTCGCCTCGTTCGACGGTGAGGTTGATATCGCGAATGCCCCGCGCCTGACCGTAGGTCTTGGTCAGATCGTATGTGGCGATTGCAGCCGTCATTGCCGTTCCTTTTCCAACTGGTCCCACTCATCCATGAACCGGCGGTACTCCCGATCCACGTAATCGAAGAAGCGGACCGCGTGCTCGATGTTCCGCCGTGTCTCCCCCTCGCCGCCGGGCACGAGCGTGAGACCACGCCCGATCAATTCGCGATAGTTGGCGATGAGTCGGATTTCGGCGCGGGTCATCGCGGTCCAGCCATTCGGTTTGATCCGGAAGTAGTCGCGCCGCTCGCCGGGCTTGGTGAAGCGCTGCACCAACCCCATTTGCACGAGCTGGCGGGTCGTCTGGCTGATCGAGCCACGGCTGGCTTGCAGCTCCGACGCCAGTTGCTCGGCGGTCCGCTCCGGTGGCTCGGCGATCATGAGCAGGCCGATGACCCGGCCGAGCATCCGCACCCCGCCGGACTGCTCGAAGAGGACCCCGAAGTCCTCGACGAACTGCGCCCGCCGCGTCTCGATATCCGCGTCCTGTGGCACGCGTGCGATCCTTTCCGAACGAGCTCCGTGCCGCGGCGGCCGGCTCGCCGCGCGGCATCATGCTACTCTGTTCAGCATGTTCAGTCAATAGTGAAAGTAATGAGCCGCCCGCGGCTGTGGTCCGGCTTGACAGCAGGACCGGCGATGCCTAGAACGGTCTCAGGATCATCCGCGATCCACGTCGCATCAGAAATGACACGCCATGTATCTGCCACCCTATTCCGCCCAAACCGATCTCGCTCTGCTCCGGACGCTGATCGCGGATTACCCGCTCGGCACGCTCGTGACCCTCGGCGGCGATGGTCTCGATGCCAATCACATTCCCTTTCTGCTGGACACGCGGCAGGGCGAGCACGGCACCCTGATCGGCCACGTCGCGCGCAACAACGCGCTCTGGCGTGACCACGATCCGGCCATCGACGCGCTGGTCATCTTCCAGGGCCCGACCGCCTACATCTCACCCAACTGGTATCCGACCAAACAGGCGACGCACGAGGTCGTCCCGACCTACAACTACGCCGTCGTCCACGCGCATGGCCCGCTCATCGTCCACGAGGACGAGAAATGGCTGCGGGGCGTCGTCGGCAAGCTGACGAAGACGATGGAGGCGGACCAGGCGGAGCCGTGGCGGATGGCCGACGCGCCCCGGGCCTTCATCGACGAGATGCTGACACAGATCGTCGGGATCGAAATCCCGATCCGGCGCCTGACCGGTAAATGGAAGGCGAGCCAGAACCGCCCGGCGGTCGATCGCACCGGCGCCATCGCCGGCCTGCGCGCCACCGGCGACGCGGAAGCCCGCGCGATGGCCGGCGTGATGGAGGAGAGTGTGCCCGCGTGAACCCCGGGAATCAGCCGGCAGCCGCGTCCAGGACCGCGTGGACGGCGGTCCGCACCAGACCGTCGAGCGACTTGGGCGGTGCCTCGCCGACCAGCAGGGACCGTCGGGCGGCCGCGTAAGGAACATCGACCAGCGCGAACACGACACGGCGCACCGTCTCCGCGTCGGTCCGTCCGAATCGCCGCCGCGCGTAGTGGCTCACCGCCGCTTCCGTCGCCACGTTCAATCGCGCCAGTTCGTCGCCCAGCTCTTCGGGCCAGCGCGCGGCCAGGTCCTCGCGCCGGTAGAGCACCATCACCCGCGCCTCATCCAGATGCTCCCGCGACCAGCGCACGACGTGCAGCGCGGCCGTAACCCCCACCGCGGCCAGATCGTCCTCCACGGCCAGCGCGGCGAGAAATCCAGCCTGAAACCGCATAATCGATCGCAGCCAGAGCTTCGCCAGCAGCAAGTCGCGCGAGCGAAAACGGTGGTAGATCGAGCCGACCGGCGCCTGGAGCTGCGTGGCGATGGCGGCGATCGTCGCCCCCGCCGGTCCGCGCGCGGCAATCACGGTCAGCGCGGCATCGAGCACATCATCCTCGGTGAACTTGGCGGTGCGTCCCACTTGACACGTCCTTTCTCCGCCGATAGTATCACTCACGTTCTAGAATACGTATTCTAGAACAAATCGGGGCGAAGTCGGAGGTCGATCAATGCCGCGTGTATCAAGCGATGCCACCGGAATCTCGCGGCTGCCGGCGCTCATTGCCGCCGTCACGACCGCGGCCTACGGGGCGATGAAGGTGGTCTATGCGATCGACGGCAAGCTCGGGCTGCCCGGCTTCCCGGCAGCCGCGGGCCACGACGAGCGCGCCAATATCAGCCGCGACGAGTGGGGCAATGTCGCGCTGGCGGCGGTGGCAACCGGGATCGCGCTCGCCACCGCGCAGCCGGCTGGCCGCCGGCTGCCACGCTGGCTGCTGTCAGCGGCCGTGTGGGGCGCGTTCGTCGCCCTGGGCGCCGGCGCGGCGGGCTTCACGCTCCGCGCCACCCGCATCCTCCCCGATCTCGGCTCGGGTCCAACCGGCTGGCCGACCTGGCTGGTGCTGGCGGTGCTCGATCTCGGCGCCATCGCCTGGGGCATCACGGCCGTCCAGCTCAGCCGCTGGCCACAGGGCCGGCACGTCCGGGTTCTGCGAAAGGAGCACCCGTGAGCCGTTCGTTGCAACGATCACGTGACTCGGCCTACGCCGCCGCGCTCTGGGGCATCGTCTTCGCCGCGCCGCACTTCCTCTGGGCGCTCGGTTATTTGCGGCCGGCCCTGCGTTTCAGCCTCGGCACACCGCCCGGCCCCCAGGAAGAAGCCTTGATCGATGATGTGCGCTTCCGCGCCGCCGGCCTGTGGGGCGTCGCCGCGCTCTGCCTGGCCGCCAGCGGCGCCGCGCTCGCCACCGTCCGTCCGTGGGGACGCCGGCTGCCCCGCTGGCTGCCGGTCACCGGCGCGGCCGGTGTGAGCGCCATCCTCGGCGCGCGCGGCCTGGTCCTGCCCGGCATCGTTGGCAGCCTCCACCACCACCTGATGGCGAACGGATCCCCATCTGGCGCGATCGATCCGGACTGGATGCGCTGGAATCTCATCCTCTGGTCGCCCTGGTTCCTCACCGGCGCCGTCCTCTTCGGCCACTGCGCGTTGGGTTCGCACCGTGCCGGCGCGGAGGGCGCGCGATGACGGCCACCGCGGCGCTCGCGTTCGTGCGCCAGGCGCGGATCGGTCATCTGGCGACCGTCGATGACCGCGGTCGCCCGTCCGTCGTCCCGTTCTGCTTCGCCCTGCTCGGCGAAGACGAACCGGTCGTCGTCAGCGCGCTGGACGAGAAGCCGAAATCGGTCGCGGACGCCGAGCTGGCGCGCGTTCGCCACATCCGGTCGCATCCGGAGGTCGCCGTCATCGTCGATCGCTACGACGAGGACTGGTCGCGCCTCGCCTGGGTGCAGATCAAGGGCCACGCCCGCATCGTCGCCCCCGGCGAGGACGGCCACGCCGACGCCATCACCGCCCTGCGCGCGAAGTACCCGCAATACCGCGCCATGGCGATCGCGCAGCGCCCGGTCATCCTGATCGAGCGCCTGCGGATCACCTCCTGGGCCGCAACCGGAAGATAGGGGCGCCCGGCGTGCGCCCGCCGTTGCCAACCACTGCGTATCGCCCTTCGCAATGACGCACATCGTCTTTCCGAGAGCCGTCCACCGTCATTCCGGGCCGAGTCGAGAGCCTGTCCTGAGCTTGCCGAAGGAAATCTCTCTTCCGAGTGCAGCGAGCCCCGGCCACGCCGGACGAGCGTTGCCCACTGACTGCCCGCCACGCCGCCATGCTGAGCGGCGAAGCCCGAAGCATCCCCGCGCGAAGCGCTTGTCTCCGTCGTCATGCTGAGCAGAGTCGAAGCATCTCCTGCCGCAGCAGTCGTCCACCGCGGCGGACCGGCTTCGCCGGGGGATTCCTTCCGCTGGTCGGAATGACGACCAAGCGGTGCGGTGGAACCGAACGGGCGTGGTCCCGAACGAGGACGCCGCTACGACGGGAGATTCTTCCCGCTGGTCAGAATGACATCCGTGGGGATTGGCAGAGAGCAAACGGGAATTGTGGCGGCGCATGCGCCCACACCGGGTCGTCCCTACATCGATTCGTGGCCTTTCAACGCCGCCAATGATGACGATCACCTGGCCGCCAGCCGGTCTTCAGCCGGCTTCCGTTTGGAGTGAGCGCGGGGATTGATCCCCGCGTCCCCGGTCGAGCGCGGTCCGTTGGCGGCCGCGCCACGGCGTGCGTCAAGCTCGCTCCCTACCGCTTCATCCAGGGATCGACGGCGTCGCGCAGGCCGTCGCCGAGGAAGTTGAAGGCGAGGACGGTGAGGGAGAGGGCGGCGGCCGGGAAGATCAGCATGTAGGGGTGCGAGCGCATGCTGTCCAGCGATTCGCTGATCATCAGGCCCCAGCTCGGCATCGGCGGGATGACCCCCAGGCCAATGAAGCTGATGCCCGCCTCGTAGAGGATCGCGCCGGGAATGCCCAATGTCGTCGCCACGACGATCGGCGCGATCGTGTTGGGGAAGAGGTGGCGGAACATGATTTGCCAGTGGCTCGCGCCCAGCGCCCGCGCCGCCTCGATGAACTCCTTCTGCTTCAGCGAGAGCACCTGCGCCCGCACGATCCGGGCGACGGTCAGCCAGCTGATCAGGCCGAGCCCGATGTAGACGCCGATCAGGCCGCCGGTCTTGGCGTCGACGGTCGAGAGCGTGTCCACCAGCGCGCCGTGCGACCCCTCCTGGCCGAGCACGCCGCGCAGGAAGGTCATGATGATGATCACGAAGAGCAGGTTCGGCATCGCGTAGAGGATGTCGACGATCCGCATGATCAGCGTGTCAACCTTGCCGCCCAGATAGCCGGCGGCGAGCCCGGCCGGCACGCCGATGAGCAGGATCACGAACTGGACGACGATGCCGACCGTCAGCGAGATGCGGGCGCCGAAGAAGAGCCGCACGAAGAGGTCACGGCCGAGGTCGTCGGTACCCATCGGGTGCGACCAGCTCGGCGGCTGGGTGATGGCCGTGTAGTCCTGATCGCCATATTTGACGGGACTGAGGATCGGCACCAGGATGGCCGCCAGCGCCAGCAGCACGAGGAAGATGACCGAGACGAAGGCGACGCGGTTGCGGCGCAGGCGGCGAAAGGCATCCGACCAGAGGCTCTCCGCCTTCTGGCTGGTCTGCGCTTCGGCATTCAGCGCGCCGGTCGCCGGCGCGGTCGCGGTGCTCATGCGGTCCTTCCGGGATGACGGCTACTCGATGCGCGGGTCGAGCAGCGGGTAGAGCAGATCGACGATCAGGTTCATGATCGAGATGACCGCGCCGAAGAGCAGCACGGTGCCGAGAATGACTGGGTAGTCGCGCCGGGTGATGCTGTCGACGAAGTAACGGCCGAGGCCGGGCACGGAGTAGATCGTCTCAACATAAAACGAACCGGTGATGACGTCGGCGAGCACGACGCCGGCGACGGTCAGCACCGGCAGCATGGAGTTGCGTACCCCGTGCCGGAGGATGACGGTCGTGCTCCGCAGCCCCTTCGCGCGGGCGGTGCGGATGTAATCGGCCGTCAGCACATCGAGCATCGAGGCGCGCGTGTAGCGGGCGAGCACGGCGGCGGGATAGAAGGCGAGGGCGATCGCCGGGATGATGATCCTCGTGCTGCCGATGCCGTCCCAACCGCTCGTCGGCACGAGGTGCAGCTTGCTGGCGAGGATGAGCACGAGCAGCGAGGCGACGACGTAGGAGGGCGTCGAGATGCCGAAGATCGCCAGGAATCCCGAGAGGTAGTCTACCCAGGTGTTGTGCCTGACCGCGCCGATCAGGCCGAGCGAGACGCCGAAGACGACGGCAATTGCCATCGCGACCAGCCCGAGCTGGAGCGAGACCGGGAAGGTCGCGCTGAGGATGTCGGCGACGGTGCGCGAGCGCGAGGTGAACGACGGCCCGAAGTCGCCGTGCAGCACGTTCCAGAGGTAATCGACGTACTGCCGCCAGAGCGGCTTGTCGAGCCCGTAGGCCTTGTTCAGGTTGTCGAGGACGACCTGGGGCACGGGCTTCTCGCCCTGCGACCACGGTCCGCCGGGGGTGGCGTGGATCAGCAGGAAGGTGAGGGTGTAAATCGCCAGCAGCGTCGGGAAGAGCAGCAAAATCCGGCGAATGACGAAAGCGCGGCGTTGCATGCGGTCTCGCTAGCGCCCCCTCCCCCAGCTATTCTCCCCTCCGACTCCCCTCAGTGAGGGGAGAGCATCCCCCGATGCCGGGAGAGGGGAGCAGGTCGCGAACTTGCTTGGCGCCATCAACGATTCTGTTGGCTACGCCAGATCGTTTCGGCGACCTCCCCTCTCCCAGCATTGGGGGTGGGGTCGGGGGTGGGGGCCGTCTCCTAGTGCTTGGCGATCTTGATCGTCCGCAGGTGGACGTACGAGAGCACCGGCTGGAAGTAGAGGTCCTTGACCCACGGCTTGACGGCCCGGAAGGCCTTGCCGCGGTAGAGCGGGATGATCGGCGCCTGCTCGACGATGATCTTCTCCGCCTGCTGGTACTGCTGCACGCGCTCCTGCTCGTTAGTGTTGGTCGCCGCCTTGTCCACCAGTTGGTCGAATTCCGGATCGTTCCAGTGGTTGCGGTAGTGGTCGGAGGCGTGGGTGAAGTTCTGGTTGAACCAGGTGGCCGGGTCGCTGAAGTCCGAGCCCCACGTGCCGGTGTAGAGGTTGAACGGCGGCGTCTCGCGCGAGGCGCGCCAGTCGCTGTACTGCGAGTTCTCGATCG
>JAICKJ010000249.1 GCA_025928015.1 Thermomicrobiales bacterium | reverse complement strand
TTTGTTGTGCTGACCCCTGGTCCCGTGGGGGTGGCGCCGGCCGCCGGTGGGCGCCCGGCTCCACGAGCGAGCGGAATGGTTCGCCGCGTCACTTCTTGCGCTTGGCCCACTCCGTCTCGGCGATCTGCTGGATTGTCTTCTGCACGTCCGCGCCCTGGCCCGGGTTCAGCATGAACCGGCCCAGCTCATCCACCGCCGACTCCACGATCTGTGGCGGCGAATTCTCCCAGTAGCGCTGGAGCAGGGTGTACTTCTCGTCCGTGATCGTCTTGGCGAGACCGGACAGGACGGGACTTTCGTTCTTGGCCTTCGGGTTGGCCGGCACGTCCTGCAGCAGGCCCGCCCACTTCGTCTCCGCCTCGGGCGTGACCCACCAGGCGGCGACCTTCTTGCTCGCCTCGACATCCTTGGCCTTGGTCGGGACCAGCATGGGCCCGGTCTCGAAGATGATCACCTTCTCGGTCAGCTTCGGATCGACGTTGGGCAGGATGAAGACGTCGTAGTCCTCGCCCGGCTTGAAGCCGCCGGCGACGAATTGCTGATTGAACCAGGTGCCGACCGGCATCATGGCGTACTCGCCCTTGACGAACATGTTGACCGCGTTGCTGTCCATCGGCGTGTCGAGCGGCGTGAACCAGTCCTTCTGCAGCATCTCCTTCCACTGGTCGAAGACGCCGGTCACGACCGGATCGGTGTAACTCTGCTTGCCGTCGCAAAGCTCCTTGTAGAAGGTCGGGTTGGTGTGGATCAGCAGCTCCTCGAACCAGATGAAGGCCGGCCAGCGGCCGTCGGTGGTGGCGAAGAATGGCGTGATACCGGCGCCCTTCAGCTTCTCGGCCGCCGCCATCACGTCGTCCCATGTCTTCGGCACCTCGATGCCCTGCTTCGTGAAGACCTGCTTGTTGTAGAACATCGGCCAGTAGGAGACGTGCAGTGGCATCGCGTACTGCTTGTTATCGAAGGTGAACGCGGCCGCCAGCGACTCTGGCAGATTGCCGGCCTTGATCGCCGCCTGGAAGATTTCGGTCGTGTCGCTCACGACGCCCTGCTGGACCAGATCCTCCATCCGATAGCCGGACCACCAGGTGAAGAGATCGGGTACGTCATTGGTCGGCAGGGCCGAGTTGATCGTCTGCTGATAGGTCGTGGTGTCGCTGTACTCGACCGGTTCGAAGGAGACGCCGATCGCGTCGCCAGCCATCTTGCCCATCTGCTTGAAGAAGTCTTCCCACGGCGCCTTGTCGTTGTAGAACTTCAGCGACTTGCCCTGCAACGCCGGCGCGGCCAGGCCAAAGCCCGGGCGCAACGCCGCCGCGGCCGCGAGCCCCGCGCCTCCGGCCAGCACGCGCCGGCGGCTGACCGGCCTGGTGAGCGAATTGCCGAACGAGGTGATTCCGCGACGATCCTGGGATGCCATGAACGTCCTCCTGAACCTCGGGAGCGCAGCTCTGCCGAGCCGCGCCGTCACTATCTGGACCCGTATGCCGAACGCCGAGCCGAAGAGATCAGATCATTTCGTGGTACCGAGATCATACGGCCCGCGTCATACCTTGTCAATCGGGCGCACAAGGGGCGACCGGAACGCCGCTATTTCGCATCCAGTCGCTTGACATCGATCTGCGTCTCCTCTAGATTCGGGTGTGTCCAGTTGATTAGATCACTTGATGTATTTCGTCCGGTCGGTCAAGGGAGCTGAGGTCGCATGTCACATCGCAATGGGCCTGCGGCGGGTGAGCAGACGGCCCGAACCGACCTGTCGAGCTATCTGACGCAGCAGGTCATGGACCTCATTCGCGTCGGCAACCTGCGGCCCGGAGACCGTTTGCCCACGGCGAAGGCGTTGGCCGAGCGCTTCGCGGTCGCCACCCCGACGATCCGCGAAGCCTTGCGCCGCTTGCAGGCGCTGGGCGTGGTCGATATCCGGCATGGATCGGGCATTTACGTCCGCCCGGGCACCGAGCGCTTCCTGCTCGCCAACCCGGACCAGCGGCTCTTCGACGCCGGCAAGATCCCGCAATTGCTCGACGCGCGGCTGCTGATCGAGCCCTATCTGGCGCGGCTGGCGGCGCTGCGCATCGACTACGCCGGGCTCGACCGGCTGCAGTCCTACCTGGACGAGGCGGGCAAGTACCTGTCGGCGAGCGACGAGCCCCTCATGCACGCCACGATGGCTTTCCACAGCGCGATCGCCGCCGCCTCGGGCAACTCGGTGCTGAGCGACATCATCGGATTGCTGATCGATCTCTACTCGTCGGAGCAGCTGGCGATCACCTCGCTCTACAATGCGCGCGTCGAGGATCACCGGGAGCATCTCGAGATTCTGGCCGCGCTCCGGGAGCGGGATCCCGACCGCGTGGCCGAGCTGATGCGCCGCCACCTGGCGGGGGTGAAGGCGGTCGTCGAGGCCCGACTCGAGGGCAGCCCGGAGGATTACCTCGTCGAAGCCGCCAGCCGGTCGAACGACGGCGCGCCGGCGATCGGGAGCGGGCAATGAACCTCGGCCGGCACCGGCGTCAGCGGAACTGGGGGACGCGGGTGCACGAGATCGCGCTTTTCGGGCTGGACGCCATCGTGCTCGAAAACGAGCTGCTCTGCGTCACCGTGCTCGCGGGGAAGGGGACGGATGTCGTCGAGTTCAACTTCAAGCCGCGCGATCTGGACTTCGTGACGCTGACGCCCGGCGGCATTCGCAATCCCCTGGCGGCGCTTCCCTCGACCAGCGACCCGCTCGCCTCCTTCCTCGATGTCTATCCCGGCGGCTGGCAGGAGATCCTGCCGAACGCCGGCGCGCCCTCGACCGCGTATGGCGCCCATTTCGACCAGCACGCCGAAGTCTCCGCGGTGCCGTGGGACGTGGCGCTGGTCGAGGACACCGAGGCCGCCGTCTGCGTCCGCTTCTCCGTGCGTTTGCAGAAGCTGCCGCTCGTCCTCGTCAAGGAGCTGCGGCTGAATGCCGGCGAGGCGACCTTGCACGTCAGCGAGACGCTGACCAATGAATGCGATCTGCCGGTGCAGGTCATGTGGGGGCAGCACATCGCCTTCGGCAAGCCGTTTCTCGTGCCCGGCGCGACGATCAGACTGCCAGGGAGGGTCGAGATCATCCCGCATCCGGAGGCGATCGCGCCCGGCGGCCGCCGCGTCTCCGACCGGCGCGGCGCGATCTGGCCGATGGCCCGCGGCGCGAGCCTGAAATCGCTCGATCTCAGCGTCGTGCCCGCGCCCGGCGCGCCGAGCGACATCGTCTACCTGACCGGCTTCACGGATGGCTGGTATGAAATCACCCGGCCGACGGACGGGACCGGCTTGCGGGTCGAGTGGGACACAGGCACGTTCCCGTGTCTCTGGTATTGGCAGGAATTCGGCGCGACAACCGGCTACCCGTGGTACGGGCGCGCCTGGATGGTCGGACTCGAACCGATGTCGAGCTATCCGACGAACGGCCTCGCCGAGGCGATCGCCAACGGCACGGCGCTCTCGCTGGCGCCGCGAGCATCACGGCAGACCTGGTACCGGGTCGAGGTCAGGAACGACGAGGGAGGAGCGTGATGGGCGAGTTCGACGGCAAGGTGGCGATCGTCGCCGGCGGCTCGAAGGGCATCGGCCAGGCGACCGTCCGGCTGCTTGCGACTGACGGCGCTTCGGTCGTCTTCTGCGGCAGCCACGCAGAACCGGTCAAATCGACCGAGCGGGAGTTGCGCGACGAGGGCCTGAGCGTCTCCGGCGTCGTCGCGGATGTGACGAAGTCCGCTGACGTCCAGCGCCTCGTCCGGGCCGCCGTCGAGACGTATGGCGGTGTGGACATCCTCGTCAACAGCGCCGGCGTGCAGCGCTACGGCACCGTGGTCGAGACCGACGAGGCGACCTGGGACGAGGTCATGAACGTCAACGTCAAGGGAATGTTCCTGACGAGCAAGTACGCGATCCCGGAGATGCGCAAGCGCGGGGGAGGTGTCATCGTCAACGTCTCCTCCGTCCAGGCGTTCGCCTCGCAGACCGACGTCGCCGCCTACACCGCCAGCAAGGGCGCGATCAACGCGCTGACGCGGGCGATGGCGCTCGACCACGCCGGCGAGCATATCCGGGTCGTCGCCGTCTGTCCCGCCTCGGTTGATACGCCGATGCTTCGCTACGCGGCGGAGATCTGGAAGGGCGAAAAGACGAGCGACGAGATGGTCGCCGAATGGGGCACGATGCACCCGCTCGGCCGTGTCGCCACGCCGGCGGACGTCGCCGAGGTGATCGCCTTCCTCGCCAGTCCGCGCGCGGCCTTCGTCACCGGCAGCGAGCACAAGGTCGATGGCGGCATGCTCGCCGCCCTCGGCGTCCGGCTGCCGGAATCCTAGCTCGATGTCCGCTCTCATCCGCGCCAGGAGCCACGCGTGAAGATCGTCGATATCCGCGCCACCACCGTCACGATGCCGCTCGAAGCGCCGCTGCGGCACAGCAACGGCGCCCACTGGGGCCGCTTCGTGCGCACGATCGTCGAGGTCGAGACGGATGACGGCCTGATCGGGCTCGGCGAGATGGGCGGCGGCGGCGAGAGCGCCGAGCTGGCCTTTCGCGGGCTGAAATCCTACTTGGTCGGGCACGATCCCTTCGCGCTCGAGGCGCTCCGCTTCAAGATCTGCAATCCGACCGCGAGCCTCTACAACAACCGGACGCAGCTCCACGCCGCGGTCGAGTTCGCCTGCCTCGATCTGATCGGTCAGCACCTCGGCGTGCCCGTCTACCAACTGCTCGGCGGCAAATTGCGCGATGTCGTGCCTTTCGCCAGCTATCTCTTCTTCCGCTACGCCGATCCGGCGACCGGCGAGGGCGAGGTGCGGACGCCGGAGCAGCTTGTCGCTCATGCGAGGGAGCTGAAAGCGGCGCACGGCTTCCGGTCGCACAAGCTCAAGGGGGGCGTCTTCCCGCCGGTTTACGAGCTGGAGTGCTACCGCGCGCTCGCCGCCGCGCTCGACGGCGACTCGTTTCGCTACGATCCGAACGGCGCGCTCTCGGTCGAGGAGAGCATCCACTTCGGCAAGGCGATCGCGGACCTGCGCAATGACTACTACGAGGACCCGACGTGGGGGTTGAACGGGCTGCGGCGCGTGCGCTCGATGGTCGATATCCCGCTCGCGACCAACACCGTCGTCGTCAATTTCGAGCAGCTCGCCGCCAATGTGCTCGATCTTGCCGTCGACGTGATCCTGCTCGACACGACCTTCTGGGGTGGTATTCGGCCGTGTCTCAAGGCGGCCGGCGTCTGCGAGACCTTCCAGCTCGGCGTCGCCGTCCATTCCTCGGGTGAGCTGGGTATCCAGCTCGCGACGATGCTCCACCTCGGTGCGGTCTTGCCGAACCTGACCTTCGCCGCCGACGCCCATTATCACCACCTGCGCGATGACATCATCCGCGGCGGCAAGCTGGCCTACCGCGACGGCGCGATCGCCGTGCCGGACGGGCCAGGTCTCGGCGTGACGCTCGACCGGGAGAAGCTGCGCGAATACGCGGAGCTCTACCGCGAGCTCGGCGGCTACCCCTACGACCGCGATCCGGGGCGGCCCGGGTGGTACGCGCTCGTCCCGAACGATCGCTGGGCCGACCCGCTGGACGCGGTCGCGCCGAAGCTCGGGTGAAGGGAGGGAGATGCGATGCAACCGATCCTCGGCATCGACCGGGCACAGGTCTTCTACGATGGTACGGTCACGGAGCCGCGCCTGCTCCATCCCGAGGGCGTGGCGGTGGGCGCGGACGGCGCGATCTGGTGCGGCGGCGAGCTGGGCCAGATCTACCGGATCGACCCGGACGGCTCGTCGCTCACAGAAGTCGCCACGACCGGCGGCTTCACGCTCGGGATCGCGCTCGACGGCCGTGGTCACCTCTTCACCTGCGATCTGAAGCACCACGCGGTCTACCGGCTGGAGATCGCCACTGGCCAGGTGAGGCACTTCGCTGACGGCGGCGGCAAGCTG
>JAICKJ010000119.1 GCA_025928015.1 Thermomicrobiales bacterium | reverse complement strand
TGGAGCGCCTTCGGCACCTCCGGCCAGCGCTGCACCGCGGCCAGCCGCGTCATTGTCCATCGCGACGTGCAGGCGAAGCTGCGCGACGTGCTGGTGGAGCGTGCCGGCGGCATGCGGCTTGGCGACGGATTGGACGAGACGGTCGACGTCGGGCCGGTCGTCAGCGCCGGTCAGCTCAAGACGATTCACAACTACGTCACGATCGGCCAGCAGGAAGGCGCGAAGCTGGTCGCCGGCGGCAACGTCGCGCAGGAGGGCGCCCTCGGCAAGGGCTATTTCCACGAGCCGACGATCTTCGACGACGTCAAAGCGAACATGCGCGTCGCGCAGGAGGAGATCTTCGGCCCGGTCACGACCCTGATCCCGGTCGATTCGCTCGATGAGGCGATCGACGTCGTCAATGGCGTCAAGTACGGGCTCTCCGCGTCGATCTTCACACAGGACATCAACCAGGCGTTCCGCGCGATCCAGGACATCGATACCGGCATCGTCTACGTCAACGCCGGCACGACCGGGGCGGAGATCCATCTCCCGTTCGGCGGCACGAAGGCCACCGGCAACGGTCACCGCGAGGCGGGCACCGCCGCGATCGACTTCTACACCGAGTGGCAGAGCGTCTACATCGACTACAGCGGCAAGCTGCAGCGGGCGCAGATCGACCCGGTCGCCGAGTCGTAGGGTGCGCTCCCGTCGTCCGAGCGCAGGGGGATTGGCTGACGTGCGCCGACGATCCCCTGCCTGTCATTCTGAGGCCCGCAGGCCGAAAGCCTGTCCTGAGGAACGAAGGAAATCACTCCCGTTTGTGTTCATGCTGACATTCGGGTTGGCAACGGAGGCCACTGCGCCGGGAGATTCTTCGTTCCGCAGAATGACAGTCGTGGAGATTTGCGGTCACAGTGCATGCGCCGGCATGCAAGTGTCAGGCGTTCCGGCCGGCGCCGGCGGTGAGTAGCCGTTGCGACAGACCGGCATTGAGGCTCCCGGCGCGGTAGCCTTCCAGGTCGAGCGTCACGTAGAGATAGCCGGCCCCCTTGACGGCGGCCACGATCTCCTCGCGTTGCGCGAACGCCTGCTCGATGACTTCATTCGGGAACTCAAGGCGAGCTTCGTTCCCCTCATGCCGGACCCGGAAGCCACGGTAGCCGAGCTTGCGCAGCCCGGTCTCGGCGGTCGCAACCTTCTTCAGCTTTTCGACTGTGATCGGATCGCCGTAGGCGAAGCGGGATGAGAGGCAGGCAACGGCCGGCTTGTCGGCCGTGCGTAGGCCGAGCTCGGCGGAGATCGCGCGGATTTCGGCCTTTGTCAGCCCCGCTTCCTGCAGCGGCGAGCGGACGCCAAGCTGCCGCGCGGCCCGCAAACCGGGTCGAAAGTCGTCGGCGTCGTCGGCATTCGAGCCGTCGATCACGTGGTTGAAGCCGTTGGCCCGGGCATAGTCCGTCAGCTTGCCGTAGAGCTCCTGCTTGCAGAAGAAGCAGCGCTGGTGCGTGTTGTCGGCGTAGCGCGGATCAGTCAGCTCCATCGT
This sequence comes from Thermomicrobiales bacterium, assembly GCA_025928015.1. Classification (GTDB taxonomy): domain Bacteria; phylum Chloroflexota; class Chloroflexia; order Thermomicrobiales; family UBA6265; genus JAICKJ01. Next base: position 10,258 of record JAICKJ010000119.1, on the reverse strand, counting down.
CGCCAGAACTTCGTAGCGGACGCCCAGCTCTTCGGCCAGTGAACGCGCCTCGGCCATCTCCTCGGGCGCGTAGGTCTCGGAGAGCCCACTAGCGGCAATGGCTCGCTCACCAAGTTCGTCGTGCGCGATCTTCACGAGCAGTGTGCTGTCCACCCCACCGGAGAAGGCGACGACGACCGATCCCATCTCGCGAAGCATGCGCCGCAACTGATCGAGCTTGACTTCCGTCGTGTGGTCCATCGTGATTCGTCCTGCAATTGAGCGAAGGGCGGGTATGCGTTCCCGTGCGACATTCTGATCCTACCACCAGTTGCTCGGGTCGCATTCGGACCCCCTGACGGGAATGTGGCATGCACGCCAAGGGCCGCTGCCGGACAGTCAAACGAAATCAGCGAGCACGAAGACATCGATCTCTTTCACACGGCGCAGGCGACGGTCGTTCGTGACGAACGCAGTGGCTCCATGATCAAGACAGGCCGCGATTTGCAACGCATCCGGCGTTCGCAGACCGTAGGCAGCCAGGAGCTCAGCTCCCACGCGGGCGGTCCGTGAGTCCAGGCCCGCTACGGAGAGGTTTGGGATGCTCAAGAGCAATGCTTCATAAGCATCAGCAATCTCGGGGCGTCCGAGCCGAAGGGGTTTCGTCGCAATCTCGAGTATGGTGAGGACCGAGGTCAACCCCGCAAACAGTCCGTCAGCCATCGCACGGAGGATGGAATCGGCAGTTGTGGCCCAAGATGGCGCCTCCTCGATGTAATAGATAAAGATTGGGGTATCAAGTCCAACGTGCTGAGCAGTCCGTAGCCTCTCTACGAGCTCCCCGTGTTGTCCCAAGCGTCACGCTCCTCGTCGACATACACCTGCGCGTCTACCCCATCCCAAATCTCCCGATGCAGCCCGCGCAGTTGGGTGAGCACGTCCCCACGCTGGGGCACGAGCACGATCACTCCGTCGCGGACTCGTGCGAGGAGATAGTCCCCTGCCTTCAGGTGGAGCTCCTTTCGGATTGCCGACGGGACCGCGATTTGATGCTTGCTGCTGATCTTTACTGCTACCTGAGGCATCTCCTCCACCTTTCCAGTGCCGTCTGCTTAGCAAATTACAATATTACCTAGCAGAGTCAAGCCACTTCGCGAAGGCGACCATTTCCAATCCTGATGGTGCTACCATCGTGTGGCAAGATGAATGTGACGGCCGGGTTATCGCCCGCGCCGGCACTTTGCGTGCCGTTGGCGATAAATCTCTCCGTTCCGCACGCGAGGAGCGACTCGTGACACTTGCCCATTTGCTGCCTGACCTCGACCGGTTGCCGGCGGTTGAACGAATCCGAACCGCGCTTGACGCGCCGGAGCAAGCGAGCATCGCGCTCACTGAGCTGCCCGATGCAGCCATGGTGCCGATGATCGCGGCGGCGATCCGCTCGGCGACGGTACCCGTCGCACTGCTGACGACGCGAGCTGACCGCGCCGACAGCCTGGCGCTCGCCTTGAACGAGTATCTGCCGCCGGACCGCCAGTCGGAGGTCTGGCCGAGCTATGACGGATTGCCGCAGGAACAGCTTCCGACCGATACCGACGCGACCATCCGGCGGGTGGCGATCCTGCACGATCTCCTTACCGCCACCCCAGACAAGCCACCGATTCTCGTGCTCGCCGCGCCGGCGACCCAGCACCGCGTGCTCTCGCCTGAAGAGCTGAAGACGCACTCGCTCGCCATCGCGACCGGTCAGCGCGCGGGGCTGGAGCGCGTCGCCGCCTGGGCGGCCTCGGTCGGGTACGAGGCGAGTCCGCTGGCGCAGCGCCCGGGCACCTACGCGCGGCGCGGCGGGATCATCGACATCTTCCCGGTCGCGAGCGAGAAACCGATCCGGATCGACTTCTGGGGCGATGATGTCGAGAGCATTCGCGCCTTCGATCCGGCGACCCAGCGCTCCGAGGAGCGTCTGCACGAGGTCATCCTGCTGCCCCCCTTCGAGCTGCCAGTGTGGCGACTGCGCGACGCCTTGCCAGCGATCCGGTCGCTCGACACCCGCACGCTCCGACCCGAGGTCCGCGATGAATGGCAGCGCCAACTGGACCTCATCACCGCGGGCGATGTGCCGACCGCGCCCGATCTCTGCGCCGGCTTCCTCACGGCGGCGACGTCGTCGGTGTTCGACTTCTTTCCGTCGGACAGCCTCCTGATCGTTGACAAGCCCGAGGCGCAGCGACTGGTGCTCCACCAGCGGGCACAACAGGCAGCCGAGCTCTACGCCGGCCTGATCGCGAACGGCGAGTTGCCAGCGGATATTCCGGCGTCACTCTTCTCGCCAGAAGAAGCGATGAACGCTTCCCTGGACTTCCGTCGGGTCGCGTTCGGCGGGCACTACGAGCTGCCGCCGGCCGAGGAGGACGCGGAGCAGGAATTGGTCGATGCGCCGGCCTTCGCCGGCCGCATGGCCGACATGGTCGAGGCGCTCGACGGGCGGCTCAAGGAGGGCTGGCGGATCGAGATCGCGACCGATCAGGTCGACCGCCTGACGGAGCTCCTCGAAGTGCATGACATCTACGCCCGCCGGGCCACGGGCGGCGTCCGCGCGGTGCCGCCGCCGCTGGCGGCCGGCATGGTCGAGATCAGGCACTCGGATCTGGTCACGGGCTGGAGCTGGGATGAGGCGAAGCTCGGCGTCTGGACCGATTTCGAGATCTTCGGCTTCCGCAAGCAAATCCGGCGCGGCGCCAAGCGCACGGCGACCGAGACGGCCGCCTTCCTGCAATCGCTCACGCCCGGGGATCATGTCGTGCACGTCGATCATGGCGTGGCGCGCTACCAGGGGCTCACCCGCGTCACGACCAACGGGGTCGAGCGCGAATACCTCCTGCTCGAGTACCAGAAGGGCGAGAAGCTCTACGTTCCGACCGACCAGAGCGACCGTGTCACCCGCTACTCGGGCGGCGGCATCGACCCGACATTGAACAAGCTCGGTTCGGGCGAGTGGATCAGTACCAAGCGGCGAGTCAAGCGCGCGGTTCGCGAGATGGCCTATGAGCTGGTACAGCTCTACTCCCGCCGCGAGGCGGGAGCAGGCTTCCAGTATCCAGAGGACACCATCTGGGACGCCGAGCTGGCCGAATCCTTCCCGTATGTCGAGACGCCCGACCAGCTCAAGGCGATCGATGCCGTCAAGGAGGACATGGAGTCGTCCCGGCCGATGGACCGGCTCGTCTGCGGCGACGTCGGCTTTGGCAAGACCGAGGTCGCGATCCGGGCTGCCTTCAAAGCCGTCAACGCGGGCCGGCAGGTTGCGGTCCTCGTGCCGACGACCGTTCTCGCCTTGCAGCACTTTGCGACCTTCGCCCAGCGCCTCGCCGCCTACCCGGTCAAGGTCGAGATGCTCTCCCGACTGAAGTCGAAGCGGGAGCAGCAGGAGACGCTCGAACGGCTGCGGGAGGGCACGGCGGATATCGTGATTGGCACGCACCGGCTGGTGCAGCGCGACGTCTCCTTCAAGAATCTCGGGCTCGTCGTCGTCGACGAGGAGCAGCGGTTCGGCGTCCGCCAGAAGGAGTTTCTCAAGCAACTCAAGACCGAGGTCGATGTGCTGACGATGAGCGCGACGCCGATCCCGCGCACGCTCCACATGTCACTTGCCGGCATCCGCGACATCTCCATGATGGAGACGGCGCCGCAATCGCGGTTGCCGATTCGCACCTTCGTCACCGCCTTCACCGACCAGCTCGTGCGGGAAGTGATCCTGCGGGAGGTCGAGCGCGGTGGCCAGATCTACGTGGTTCACAATCGCGTTCATGACATCGACGCGCTCGCCGCGCGGCTGCACAAGATCGTGCCCGAAGTCGGAATCGGCATCGGCCATGGGCAGATGGACGAGAAGGTGCTGGAGGATGTGATTCTCTCGTTCATCCGCCAGGAGTTCGAGGTGCTGCTCTCGACGACGATCATCGAATCGGGCATCGATATCCCGAACGTCAACACGATTATCATCGACAACGCCGACACCCTCGGCCTGACGCAGCTTTATCAACTTCGTGGGCGCGTCGGCCGTGGGCTGAACCGCGCCTACGCGTACTTGCTCTACCAGCCGCACAAAGTGCTGCGGGCCGAGGCGGAGGAGCGGCTGGAGGCAATCCAGGAGGCGACCGAGCTCGGCGCCGGGTTGCGCGTGGCGATGCGCGACCTCGAGATCCGCGGCGCCGGCAACATCCTCGGTGCCGAGCAGAGTGGGCACATCGCCAGCATTGGCTACGACCTCTACGTCCGCCTGCTCAGCCAGGCGGTAACGGAGATCAGGTCCGGCGCGCCGATCGCCGAGCAGGGACCGGTCACGTTGGACCTGCCGCTGACCGCACTCATCCCGGAGGACTACATCGCCGATACCGAGCTGCGGTTGAACACCTACCGCGAAGTCGCCGCCGTGCCGACCCTCCACCAGCTCGGCGAGAAACGGGACGAATTGACCGACCGCTTCGGCGATCCTCCCGAAGAGGTCGAGCACTTGCTGGCGCTGATTCGTCTGCGACTTCGTTGCGAGCAGCTCGGTATTGACTCGGTCGTCGAGCGGGAGCGCGAGATCGTCATCCGGCCCGTCAGCCTGCCGGAATCAGGCCAGGCGAGCCTGAAGCGCGTGCTCGGCAAGGCGATCCGCTTCACGCCAAGCTCGATCCGCATCCGCTTGCTTGAACTTCGTGTCCCCTGGCAGGACGCGCTCGATGCCGTCCTCGACCGCATCGAGCAATCGCGTGTGGAGGAGCGCGCCGTCGCCGACTGAGTTGGGGGCGGACTGCGGACTACTCCGTCACGCTGACCGGAGGGAAGCATCCCCCGGCGAAGCCGGTCCGCGCAGCGGACGACGCCCTGCCGGGGGAATGCTTCGACGTCGCTCAGCATGACGACGAGGGGCCAGCGCTTCGCGCGGGGATGCTTCGGGCTTTGCCGCTCAGCATGACGATTTTCAACTCGGACCCATCACGTCTGGCGGAGGTGGGCGACGGTCGCGCCCTCGCCGCCTTCGCCGGCCCGGGCGGATTCAGCTCGCTCCACCGCCGGATGCGTTCGCAACTGCTCGCGGACGACGTTGCGCAGGGCACCGGTACCCTTGCCGTGGATGATGCGAACCCACGGCAAACCATAGAGATAGGCATCTTGCAGGTAGCGGTCCAGCTCGTCGACGACGTCGGCGGCGCGCTGGCCGCGGAAGTCGATCTCGATCGGCACGTGCGCCGGCTTGCCGGTGGTGATGGGCCGCCGCTCCTCCTTCTCCTCATCGTCGTCATTGCGTGAGCGCACTCGCGCCAGCGCCGACAGCGGCTGCCGGACCTTCAACGGTCCGAGCTGCACCTCGGCGGTGCCGTCGCTGACCGCGAGGACCTCGCCCTCCTGGCCGAGCGCCTCGATGCGGACGCGGTCACCGCGCCGCAGATCCCGCGGCTGTTCCGCCGGTTGGACGCGCTGCACCCGCTCACGCTTGAAGTGACGCAAGCGATCCTCGGCCTGTTTGATCTCCTGGGTCGCCTGGGCGGTGCGCGGCCGGTGAACCGGAGCGACGCTTCGGTCGCGCTCGAGCTGCCGCCTGAGCTCCTTGACCTCGCCCAGCTCCTGCTCCGCCTCGGCCAAGGCCACGGCGTGGACATCCCGCTTCCGTTCCTCAGCCTCGCGTAACGCGCGGGCGGCGCGGACTCGGAGCGCCCGCGCCTCCTGCTGGGTCTGTTCCAGCCGCGCCTGCTGCTCGATGAGCTGCTCGCGGCGGCGGCGGATGTCGTCGATCAGCGCCTCGGCCCGCTCGTCGTCCGGTGACAGCAGTTGCCGCGCGTCCTCGACGATCCGCTCGTCCAATCCGAGCCGTTTCGCGATCGCGAGCGCGTTCGACCGGCCCGGGATGCCGATCATGAGCCGGTAGGTTGGCGCAAGTGACTTGAGATCGAACTCGACACTCGCGTTTTCCACGCCAGGGGTCGCGTAGGCGTACGCCTTGACCTCGGAGAAGTGCGTCGTCGCGATGACCAGCGGTCCCCGGTTCAGCAGCTCGGAAATGATCGCGCGGGCCAGGGCCGATCCCTCTTGCGGATCGGTGCCGGCGCCCAGCTCATCGAGCAGGACGAGCGATTCGGCGTTGACGTCGCGCAGCATCAGGTTGATCGTCCGCATGTGCGCCGAGAAGGTCGACAGGTTCTGCTCGATGCTCTGCTCATCGCCGAGATCAACGAACACGTTATCGAAGACGCTGACGACCGAATGAGCGTCCGCCGGGATGAAGAGCCCCGTCTGTGCCATGAGCGTCAGCAAACCGACAGTCTTCAGCGCGACCGTCTTGCCGCCGGTGTTCGGCCCGGTGATCAGCAGCACCCGGTATTCATCGCCGAGGACGACGTCGATCGGCACGACCGCGTCCGGATCGAGCAACGGATGCCGGGCGTGATCGAGCCGGATGCGGTGCGTTGCGTGGCCATGTTCATTCTCCTGGCGCTGGTCGCGCGGGTCCCAGACGTCCGGACGGTTCGCGTTCATCGTGAACGAGAGCCGTGCCTTCGCGAAGGCCAGGTCGATCGCGGCGAGCAACTCGACTGTTGCGGAGAGGTCCGCGCCGGCGTCGCCCACCTTCCCGCTCAGCACATCGAGAATCCGATCGATCTCCCGCTGTTCCGCGATCTGCTCCTCGCGCCACCGGTTGTTGAGCTCGACGACGTCGAACGGCTCGACGAAGAGCGTCTGGCCGCTCGCCGAGGTGTCGTGGACGATGCCCTTCACGACACCGCGCGCGTCGGCCCGGACCGGAATGACGTAGCGGCCATCGCGCATGGTGACGATGTTCTCTTGTAGCGCGTGCCCGTAGCGGGCACCGCTGACGAGGCCATTGAGGCGTTCCATCAGCCGGCTGTAGGCGGTCCGGACCGCCTTGCGGATGTGGCCGAGCTCCGCGCTGGCGGTGTCCAGCACATCGCCGCGCGGCCCGACCGTGCGGGTGATGTCCGCCTCCAGGCCCGGGAACTGCCCGAGCCCTTCCGCCTGGTCATAGAGCAGCGGGAAGCGCTCCTGGCCCTCGGGCATCCTCAGGAACAGCCGGCGCAGCTCCCGACCAGCGCGGAGTGTGTCGCCGATCAGGAGGAAGTCGCCCGGCTGGAGCCGCCCCCCCTTCTCCGCCTTCTCGATCAAACCGCGAATATCGCGCGCGCCGCCGATCGAGACGTCCGGGAAGCTGGTCAGGAGCTCGACCGCCTCGGCGGTGACCGCCAGCGACCGCTGGACGGTGAAGAGATCGGTGCCGGGGACGAGCGCGAGCGCGTGGTCCGCGGCGACACTGAAGCCGCAGCGGGCCGAGAGACGCTTGAGGATCGCCCGATATTCCAGTTTGTCCAGCACTACCTGGTTGATCATCCCGTCATCCATGTGCCCCGCCGTCGGTGTTCGGGGAGAGCGTCTTTTATGCGTTGGCGCCGAACCTGGCGGCGCGCTCACATTGACACGAACAAACGTTCGTCCCTATAATCCATTCCAAGCATACCCCGCAGCTTCATGCGGCGCCGCCCTGCGACCTGGAGAGGAATCCGATGCGCGACCTATCTCGCCGGCAACAAGCCATCCTGGACTACATCGCCGACTTTCTCGACGAGAACGATTATCCCCCGACGATCCGGGATATTCAGCATGAGCTCGGGATTTCCTCGACGAGCGTGGTCGACTACAACCTGAAGGTGCTCGAAGAGCGGAACCACATCCGCCGCAACCGCAACATCTCTCGTGGCATCGAGCTCGTCGGTCGCGCCAGCAACCGGCGGAACGTCGTCGCCATCCCGGTCGTTGGTCAGATCGCCGCCGGTCTGCCGATCCCCGTGCCGGGCGACCTCGAAGGGTCGGATCTCGCCGAGACGATCGAGCTCAGCACCGAGATGGTGCCGGGCCGGGGCGACAATGTCTTCGCGCTGCGGGTCAAGGGCCACTCGATGGTCGATGCCCTGATCAACGACGGCGACATCGTCGTCCTGCGGCATCAGGAGACCTGTGAGAACGGCGAGACCGTCGCGGTCTGGTTGCGCGACCAGAAGGAAACGACGCTCAAGCGCTTCTATCTGGAGGGCGACCGCGTCCGGCTGCAACCCGCCAACGTGACGATGGACCCGATCTACACCGACGCCGCGAACGTGGAAATCCAGGGCAAGCTGGTCAGCGTCGTCCGCTCCTGCGACTGATTCCCTCCTCTCCATCTCGAATCGGACGGCTGAGACTCCGGGCGAACGCCTGGAGTCTCGTCGCGTCCGGCGCCGGCGTCCACTGTGGAACGATCGGTCTGGCGCTTCTACACTCTATCTCTATCATCGGCATGAGGCCGTTCCGCGTAACGGTTTTGCCGGAACCTTCGAATCGCCGCATCGGCGGGAGGCGCCAAAGGGCATGATCAACGGATTTCTCTCCGGATTCGGCCTGGCCTTGCCGGCCGGGCTCAACGCCTACATTCCCTTGCTGATTCTGGCCCTGACCGACCGGTTTTCGCACGTCGTCGACCTGCAGAGCCCCTACGACACGATCTCCAGCGCCTGGGGCATCGCGCTGATCATGCTCCTGCTCTTGATCGAGCTGATCGCGGACAAGATCCCGGTGGTCGATCACATGAACGACGTCGTGCAGACGGTGATACGGCCGGCGGCCGGTGCTCTGCTCATGCTGGCCGAGACACAGGCGGCCGCCGGACACATCAATCCGGTCGTCGCCGCCATCATCGGCCTGCTCGGCGCCGGCGCCGTCCATGGCGCCAAGGCGACCGTCCGCCCGGCGGTGACGATCAGTTCGGGCGGAATGGCGAACCCGTTCGTGAGCATGATCGAGGACGCCGTGGCGACGGTCACCTCGATCGTCGCCGTCGTCCTGCCTTTTCTGATCATCCTGCTGGTGCCGGTCTTCGCCTGGCTGCTCTGGATGCTCTACCAACGAATCAGACGTGGCCTGTCGATCTTCAAGCGGCTGGATGAGCGGCAAAGAGTTGCGTCGAATCGACTCAAGTAATACACTATAACAAGTGTCATTCATTGGGGAGATCTATGCCGACCGTTCAATTCAAGGACTATTACAAGACATTGGGTGTTGACCGGAACGCCGACGAAAAGGCGATCCGTTCGGCCTACCGGAAGCTTGTGCGCAAGTTGCACCCGGACGTGAACCGGAACGACCCCAACGCCGAGGACAAGATCAAAGAGGTCAACGAGGCCTACGAGGTGCTGTCGGACACCGAGAAGCGGCGGATGTATGATCGCTTCGGGGCGGATTGGCAGCGCTACCGGGACGCGGGCTTCAACGCCGACTCGCCCGAGTTCGGCGGCCAGACGGCCGGCGCAGGCGGCACGCCGGAGGACTTCGGCGAGTGGTTCGCCGGTCAAGCGGGCCAGGGCGGCACCTTCCGGACGCGGGTCGAGTACGGCGACGGATCGCATGGCGGGCGGTTCTCCGACTTCTTCGATCTCCTCTTCGGCGCCGGGCAGGAGCAGCCGCGCGGCGCCGGCCGCGCGGCGCGGCCGCAGCGTGGCCAGGACATCGAGGTGGACACGAAGGTGACTCTGCAGGAGGCATTCACCGGCACGACCCGGCGACTGACGATCGCCGCCCCGGCCCCGTGTCCGACCTGCAACGGCACCGGCATCGTCCGTGGGGCGATGTGCCCCACCTGTGACGGCACCGGCGAAATCCAGAAGCGGCGAACGATCGAGGTCAACATCCCGAAGGGCGTCCAGACCCGATCGCGGGTGCGCGTCGCCGGCCAGGGCGGCGCGGGCACGAATGGCGGGCCGAACGGTGACGTCTACCTGCGGATCGAGGTGGGGTCCAATCCACGCTTCGAACGCAACGGCGCGGAGCTGACATCGACGGTCGACGTGCCGCTCTACACGGCGATCCTCGGCGGCGAGGTGGTCGTGTCGACGATCGACAGCCGCGTCGCGCTCTCGATCCCGAAGGAGACGCAGTCCGGACGGCGGTTCCGGCTGCGAGGCAAGGGGATGCCGAAACTCGGCAAGCCGGACGAGCGCGGCGACCTGGTCGTGACGACGAACATCGTGATTCCGCAGCATCTGAGCGACAAGGAACGCTCGCTGTTCGAGGAATTGCAGGACCTGCGACAATCGGCGCACGGGTGTCTTGATGGCCGGGGAAACCCGGCCATCGTCTTGTTGCGCCCGGAGCGCGCACCGAGCGGGAGGAATCGATGCCGGCGACGATCATCATGGGTGGCATGTGGGGCGACGAGGGCAAGGGCAAGCTGACGGACGCGCTCGCCTCG
>JAICKJ010000123.1 GCA_025928015.1 Thermomicrobiales bacterium | reverse complement strand
GGGTTCTCTGGACGCCTTATCTCTAGCAGGTTCTTGCCTGAGCGTCAATCGCGATGTGACGATGTGCCGTCATGTCGAGCAGAATCGGGCCCTTGCCTCACCTCGACGCCGCGTGGAGGTGAGGCAAACCCGCCTCATCGTCATGCTGACCGCAGGGAAGCATCCCCGCGCGCAGCGCTTGCCCGCGGGCAACCATCATTCCTCGTGGCGGAGATGTCCGCTGCGCGGACCGGCTTCGCCGGGAGATGCTTCGACCAGCTCAGCATGACGGCGAGGGGGTGTGGCTGGGGCGGACGGGAATGGTCCCGCACGAGGACGCTGGTAGCAAGGTCAGAATGAGACTCGAAGGTAGCGGGTTGGGGCGTGCAGGCCGGCGTTTTCGAGCGTGCGTCTGGAGGCGTGGTTGTAGAACCAGCAGCCGGCGACCGGGCGCAGGTCGCGACGTTGGCATTCGCGGATCAGCAGGGTGATGGTCGCCGCGCCGATGCCCTGATTGCGGAACTGCTCGGGCGTGAACATGCCAATGCTGGCTGTCTGCTGGCGCAGTTGGCTGACCTCCATCAAGCCGAAGCCGGCGAGCTGATCGTCGCGTTCCGTGATGAAGAGCTCGCCCGCATCGACGTACCGCTCGATGGGGGCGAAGAAGTCGCCACTCTCCGTCGCGACGAGGGGGAGATCGCGTGGCGTCGCCGGGCGCAGCGCGAAGCCGGTCGGGACCGGTGGCACCCGCTCCGGGCCAGGGCGAAGAAGCAGGCTTGCATGGCCAGATCCCGGTAGGCATCGAGCGCGTGCGCGAGAAAGAATTCGTCGTTGGTGGGAACGAGCGCGGTCGTGATCTGATCGAAGCGCTTGAGCCGGTCGAAGAACGGCTGGCCGAGGTGGCGATACGGCCCGGCGAGCGCGAATTGCGTGATCACCTGGCGCTCGCGGATCGAGACGAAGCCGACCGCCGCGCCCTCGACCAGAATGCGATAGTGCTGCGACCCGAGCACCTGTTCCTCGTGGAAGGCGTCCGTCGCGGACGGGAGCGCGGCGTAGTGGCGCCGCGTCTCCGGCAGGATCTCCGTCCACGCGACCGGCACGAAGCGGGATTCCATCGTCAGGCGTTCGTGGCGCGGAAGCAGCCGGCGAGGTGGTCGTCGACCAGGCCGGCGGATTGCATGAGGGCGTAGCAGATGGTGGGGCCGACGAAGGTGAAGCCGCGTTTCTTCAGGTCTTTCGACATCGCTTCAGCTTCCGGGGTGTACGCGGGCACCTCGGCGTCCGTACCCGGCCGGCGAACGATCGGTGTGCCGTCGACGAAAGACCAGAGGTGGCTGGTGAGCGTGGTGCCCGATTCGCGGAGACGGAGCATCGCCCGGGCATTCTTGACGGCGGCGTTGACCTTGGCGCGGTTGCGGATGATGCCCGGGTCGGTCAGCGCGGCCGCGATCTCCGCCTCGTCGAAGCGGGCGACGACCTCCGGATCCCAGGCGGCGAAGGCGCGTTCCAGCGCGGCGCGCTTGCGCAACACCGTCAGCCAGGAGAGTCCGGCCTGAAAGCCCTCCAGCATCAGTCGCTCGTACATCGCGCGGTCGTCGTGGACCGGCACGCCCCACTCCTCGTCGTGATAGACGCGCAGGAGCGGATCGCCCAGCGCCCAGGCGCAGCGGACGCGGCCATCTTCCATCATCCCGGTCATCGGACGGCGACCGGCTCCTCCTGCCGCTGCAGAAGGAAGTCGAGCGTCGGTTTCGGCGTCCGGCCAGGGATGAGGCGCGTCCCGTCGCTGAAGCCCTCCTCGCGGTCCGCGAGGACGTCGATCAGCCGCTGCCGCCATAGCGCGAGCCGGTCGGCGTGGGCCGGGTCGGCCGCCAGGTCGTCTAGCTCGGTCGGGTCGTTGTCCAGATCGAAGAGCTGCTCGGTGCCGATACCGCTGAGCCAGACGTACTTCTCGTGGCCGTCGGTCAGCCACTGCATCGACTCGCCAAGGTTCGGGTGCTCACCGTGCAGGTAGTCCCGCACCGGCGCATCGCTCCCCTGCGCGACCGGCAGGAGGCTGACGCCATCGAGCCCGTCCGGCACCGGCAGCCCGGCGCAATCGAGCAACGTCGGCATGACGTCGCGCAGCTCGACGGCCTGCTCGCAGACGCGGCCCGGGACGATGTCGAGCGACGCCGGCCCGGTCAGGATCAGCGGCACGCGGGCCGAGCCCTCGTAGGGGAAGGTCTTGCGCCAGAGGTGGTGGTCACCCAGCATGTCGCCGTGGTCGGAGACGAAGCAGATGACGGTGGTATCGAGCAGCTTACGGCTGGTGAGCGCCTGGACCAGCCGGTGGACCTGCGTGTCGATGTGCGACATGTGGCCGTAGTAGCCGGCGCGGGCGCGCTGGGCGACGGCCGGATCGCGCTCGGCGACGAGCGAGGATGGGTGGCGCTTCTGGGCGTACTGGTCATACATCGATGCCCACTCCCCAACCGGCGGCTCGGGCATCTCGGCGTCCACGTACTGCTCGAAGGCCCAGGCGGGCGGGTCGAGCGGCGGGTGCGGCCGGTGGTAGGAGAGGTAGAGGAAGAAGGGCTTGCGCGGATCCCGCCGCTTCAGGAACTTCTCCGCCTCCATCGTGATGTAGGTGGTGGGGTGGGTGCGTTCGGGCTTGTCCCACGGACGCGCGACATAGGAGTTGCAGTCGATGCCGTGATTCGAATCGTCGGCGTCCGGACCGAGCTGTTCCTTCAGCCAACCGGCGTAGTCATCGACCTCGGTCAGGTCCGGGTAGTTGCGCCGGGTGAAATGCAGGAAGCCGTCGTGGAGGATGACGTTCTGGAATCCGACCTGGGAGCGTTCCGGGTAGACGTGGAGCTTGCCGATCGCCTGCGTCTGGTAGCCGTGGCGAGTGAACTCGCCGGCGAGGGAGGTCGGGTAATCGAAGGGGATGCCGTCCTGGTAACCGACGCGGCCGGTGTGCTCCTGGCTGAGCCCGGTGAAGAGCGTCGCCCGGGCCGGGACGCAGGAGGGCGTCGCCGCGTAGGCGTGGGCGAAACGCGCGCCGGTCAGCGCGAGCTCATCGAGGTAGGGCGTCTGGACGACCGGGTGGCCGTCGATGCTGAGGCAATCGCCCCGCCACTGATCGACACAGATGAGGACGACGTTGGGCCGGCTGGTCTGCGATTTGGACCCGTTTTCGGACGGCATGAGGGCACGCTCCGGGACTGATCGATCGGCGCATTCGAACCGGAGCGCGCGGCGCCCTCCGGCCGCCTGAGCCTAGCCGCGCGCCGGTGCGCCGTCAACCCGGTGTGCTGGTTGAGAACATCTGGGCGTCGAGCGTGGCGAGCCGGGCGTTCTGAACGTCCACATCCCCTGCGAAATGTTCGCGGACTCCCCCGATGGGCGCGTGCCTTGCCGGATGCCGTAGAATGGCCATGGGACCAACCTGAGAATGCGAGTTGCACGCCCGTCCGGCAGAGGTGGAAGCGAGAGCGCGAACGGATGAACGAACAGGATCAGCAGATGCGCGTCTGCCCGCTCTATCATCGGGCCATTGAGTTGATCGGCCGGCGCTGGACCGGGGCGATTCTCAGCGCGATGCTGCTGGGCGCGACCCGGTTCACGGATATCGTGCATCTCGTGCCCGGGTTGAGCGACCGGCTGCTCTCCGAGCGGCTCAAGGAGCTGGAAGCCGAAGGGATCATCGTCCGCTCGGTGCATGCCGAGACCCCGGTGCGGGTGGAGTATCACCTGACGGAGAAGGGGCGCGACCTGAGCGGCGTGACCGACGCGGTGCAGCGCTGGGCCAGCAAGTGGGCGGCGAGCGGCGCCGATGAATCCGGCGCGCTCATCGCCAGCGGCACTCGGCATCTACCCAACTGAACATCTGGAAAGTCGGAACGCGAAAGATGGACCAGGGAGCGGCGTCCGGAGTTCGGTGCGCGGTTCCTACCGGCTTATGGCCGGGAGAAGGCGAGCCTGAGACGGCTCCGCCAACCGCCGCGCCCGCTGTCGAGCAGTGGCGATTGCATTGGCAGCGGCCGGTCCGCCAGCAAGGCAAGCGGATTATCGACCGTCATCGCCCGGGTCTCCTGTTCGCCGGCGAGCTTGACCACGCGGGCGCGGGCTTTTTCGACCGCCGCCAGGCGGTGACCGGCCGAGTGGGCATCGCTGGCGAGAATGTGGATGGCCCCGTGGCGCAGGAGCGTCTCGGCCGAGCGTTTCGCCGCCTTGCCGAAAAGTCCGACGAAGCTGGCGAACGTGACCTGCAGCATGATCCCGCGGGCGACGAGGTCGAGGGCCAGCGTCGGATCCTGCTGCACGGCCCGATAGCGTTCCGGGTGGGCCAGCAGCGGACGGTACCCGGCCGCCTGCAGGGCGAAGAGGGTGCTCTCGGTGTAGGTCGGCCAGCCGACCACGGGCAGCTCGACGAGGATCGCCCGCGAGCCGGCGAGCGTGATTGGCTCGTTCGCCTCGAGACGCGCCGGGAGGTCGGGGGTCAGGGCGACCTCGTAGCCGAGGTCGATCCGCATGCCGAGCGGCGTGGCCTCGGCCGCGACCGCGGCGAGCGCGGCGGCGATGCGCCACTGGTCGTCCGGCCGCAGACGCTCCATCAGATGTGGCGTCGGGACAAGCGCGCGGAATCCGAGCGCGTGGGCGGCTGTCAGCATCTCCCGGGACTCCTTGATCGAGGCCGCGCCATCGTCGATGCCCGGCAACAGGTGTAAGTGGAGGTCGATCATGGAGGCGTCCTGGAAAGCGATGCGGATCGGCGAAACGAGATGAGAATCAGTGGCCTCGGCCAACGTCCGCAGCGTACACTACACTTGAAGAAGTGATCAAAGGCTGACCAATTCGACAACTGACAACGGGCATCAGGGGGACAACTGGGTGGAGCTCGATCTCAAGCAATTGTTGCGCATGGCGCGACAGTGGTGGTGGCTGCTGCTACTCGCCCCACTGATTGGCGGATTCACCGCCCATTACGTCGGATCACAGCGCACCCCACTCTATTCGGCCAGCGCCACCCTGTTCATCAGTCCGGGCAGCCTGACGCCGGACAATTACAACTCGATCTTCGCGAGCCAGAACATCGCGCAGACCTATGCCACGCTCGCGACGTCCGCGCCTGTGCTCGACGCCGCGGCGAAAGACCTGGGGTTGCCGTCGGTCGGCGCCTCGGCCAGCGCCAGCGACAAGTCGCTCTTCATGAGCGTGAGCGCGATCGACACGAACCCCGAACGCGCGGCGGCGGTCGCCAACGCCGTGTCCGATGAATTCGTCAAATACATCCAGCAACAATCGGCGGCGCAAACGGCCGATGTCCGTGGCAAGATCGACGCCCAGATCAAGGAAACCAACGACAAGATCGCGGACATCGAGACTCAAATCGCGGCCCTGCAGGCGAATGGCGGGCCGAAGACCGATTCTGACCGCCAGCACTTGCAGTCGTTGCAAAACACACGCGACGGCCTGGTTGGCGATATCTCGCAATTGCAGATCACCGCGCGGCAGATCGACGTTGAACAGGCCACCACGCAGACCCGCCTGTCGGTGACCTCGCCCGCCCTGGCGCCGTCCGCGCCATTCGCGCCGCAAACGAAGCGTTCGACCTTGCTTGGCGCCTTCGCCGGCCTGATGATCGCGATCGGCGCCGTGGCGCTGCTGGAATACCTCGACAACTCCGTACGCACGAGCGACGAGCTGAGCCGGCTGACCGGAAGCGCGAACCTGGCGACGATCGCCACCGCCTCCAGAGTGACACCCGGCGGACGGCAGGTCTATGTGCTGACCGATCCCAAATCACCGTCGGCCGAGGCGATCCGATTGTTGCGCGCCAATCTCGAATTTGCGGCCGCGGCCAAGCCGATCACGTCGCTCGCCGTCAGTAGTGCCGGTCCGGGCGAAGGCAAGAGCACCCTCACCGCCAATCTCGCTGTGGTGATGGCGCAGGCCGGGTTCGAGACAGTCATCATCGATACGGATCTGCGCAAACCGACGCAGCACAAGATCTTCGGCATCGGCAACGACCAGGGCCTGACCACCCTCCTCAGCCATCCCAAGCGGGAATGGCAATCGACCGCGGTACGCGTGGCCGTGCCGCGGTTGTCGTTGATTCCGAGCGGGCCATTGCCGCCGAACCCGGCCGACCTGTTGAGCCTGGACCGGTTCGACGAGCTCCTGGAGCAGGTGACTGACGCGGCCGACGTCGTTTTGCTCGACACCTCGCCTGTGCTGGCGGTGAGCGATCCCTTGGTCGTGGCAACCAAGACGAGCGGCGTGATGCTGGTCTGCCGGGCGGGCAACACGCGACGCGACGCCCTGCGGCGGGCTGCCGCGTCGTTCCATCAGGGCGGGATTCGCCTGGTGGGCACCGTGCTGAACAATCAAAAAGCGCGCGAGGACGCTGGCTACTACTATTACGGCTACTACGGGTCCGAACCGACCCCTGGGCACGCGGCATCGAGCCCAGACGCTGTACGACCTGCGGCACCAGCGCCGGGGCCATCCTCCTCCGCGGTACCAAGGACCTGATTGCACCGGCGCCATGAGCGCACGCGGCCCCGACACGCGATGCGTGAGGCGATCTCCAGGCGTCAAATACGCCGACGTCCGCAGCCCGCATGACAAAAGTCGCTGGTCGCACGAAGCGGGAGGGCACTCGCGACCAGGCGTAGCGCACAACGCACCGGCTTCGTGCCTTGCTGACAACGCCTGTCAGCGCAGGCCGGCCGATACGCAGCGCCCAGAACGGACGAGCCTGATTTCCCGCATCCCGCCGGGTCCGCCGCATCCTGCGCGTCCGAGTCCGCTTGATTCGGCACACTTATCGAGCTATTGTTGCTTCGGTGGGAACTTGATGTCATGCAACGGCACGAACAAACCTCAGATCGAGAACGGCGAATGGACGCCGCGACAACGCTTGGCAACTGCTGGAGCGCACAGCCTGCTCATGCGTGCGTCCAGGTGCACAGCGGCGCGGCGGACCATGGCGCGGTGATTTCGCGCCAGTGCTATGCTAATACGAGGCAGAATAAGGCGAACTGCTCGTTAATGGAAACCGGCTGATTGACGGGCGCAGACGTCGGCACTGCGCAACCGCACCTATGTGGCTATCGCGGGTCATAAGCAGCAGGGGATCAGGGAAGGAGGAGGGGGCCATGAGAGCGCGGGATCGGGAACTCCTGCGTGACCTGTCGGTTGATCTGCTGGTGGTGCAGGTCAGCGTGCGACATTTCGTCCTGATGATCGGCAGCATCGGGATTGCGACGTGGCTGCTTCTCCTTGATCAGGTGCCAGCGGCAGCGGCCATCGGTTTCGCCATAGGTGCCTTGATGCTCGCGCTCCTCCGCCAGATATGGCGTGAGCATCAGATCGGGCAACGCTCGACCTTGCTCTTACTGGGCAGCGACCCGGAACTGTCAATCATCTCCGCCTTCCTCGCCGGGCACCGAGGCGCCCCGGCCAGCGCCATCGACACACGCCACATCACCACAGTGATCGAAGCCCCCACCGTGGAAGATGCAGCGATACGGCTCGCCCAGATCCGCTGTGACGAGATCGTCGTCGGCAGCACCGCGAGTCTCGGCGATTCGAGTCTGCTGCGAGACCGGCGCGGGCACGCTCCCCGCCTCGTCCCCGCGCGCGAGAAGCTGGCGCACCTGTTCGGGCGCGTGCGCATGGACCTGGTCGCCAACGATCCGTGGTTCGCCGCGCCAGAACATGGCCGCCGGACACTCTATCCTCCGGCCAAGCGTGGCATCGATGTGCTCGTTTCACTCCTCTGCATCGCGCTCTTCCTCCTGCCGGGCGCGCTCATTGCCGCGGTGCTGTGGATCGTCGGCTACCGTCCTCCCATCATGGCCCTGCCGCGCGTGGGGCTGAACCACCGCGTCTTCAATCTCTATCGATTTCGGACCGGACTGAATCAGGGACACGATAATCCTGCCCTGTCGCCGATCGCCATCCGCACCGGACTCATCGTGGGCCGGATGCACCTTGACCAACTGCCAAGTCTGTGGAATGTGCTGCGTGGTGACCTCTCGCTCATCGGGCCGCGTCCCGAACCCAGCGGCAACGTGGAGCGGATGAACGCGCTGGTCCCGGCTGCGGCCGCTCGCCTCTGGGTCAGGCCCGGACTCGCCAGCCTGGCGCAGGTGAGGTTCCGCTACTCCGAGAGCCTGCGCGACACCGTTCTGGCGCTCGAGTACGACCTCTATTACGTCAAGCACCGGTCCTGGAGCCGGGACCTCCGCGTCTTTCTGCGCGCGTGCTGGCTCCTGGTCTGTGACGTTGGTCAGACCGCGGCGGTCGCGCTTCGCGCCGTGATCCGCATGACCGGTCGGTCGGCGACCGCATTGCGCGCCCAATTGCCGATGCGGCCGGCCGCGCTCGCCAGCGTCGCGCTGCCCCGGCACGATGATGGTCTTGGCGAGACCCACCGGGCCGCGCTCATCGTTGGCGCGGGGTCGGGCGGCCGCCAGCTCGTCCAGGAGCTGCGACGCGACCATCTCCTGCATCTGTGGCCCGTCGCGTTCGTCGATGACGACCCGGCCAAGATCGGCACGCGGATCGTTGGGCTGCCAGTGCTGGGCGACACCGACATGATCATGGCGATCGCGCGGCGCGAGCACATCGACACGGTCATCATCGCCATCCCGTCGGCGCCCGAGCTGGTCGTCAAGCGCATCGCCGATGAGGCGCGGAAGACCGACGCGCAGGTGCTGACGATGCCGGATATCGGCACCGTCCTGCGCGGCGGCACGTCACTCCCCTTGCAAACCGTGCCGATGACGGACGTCCTGGGCCGTCCGATGGTGGAGCCGGATCACGATCGGTGCCGCCTGTTCCTGAGCGGCAAACGGGTGCTCATCACCGGCGCGGCCGGCTCGATCGGCAGCGAGCTCGCGCGCCAGGTGGCGCAATCCGCTCCCACCGCCCTTTTCGGCCTCGATATCAACGAGAGCGATCTCTACGATCTCATGCACGAAGTTTCGAACATCGCCGGCGCGGCGCCGCTCCAGCCGATCGTCGCGTCGGTGACCGACCATGCGCGCATTGCCCGGCTGCTGCGTGACATCCGGCCCGATATCGTCTTCCACGCCGCCGCCTATAAGCATGTCCCGTTGATGGAGGATTATCCGGCCGAGGCGGTCGAGACGAACACGATCGCCACCTATCACCTGGCCCGGGCTGCGGTGGATGCCGGCGTGCAACGCTTTGTGCTCGTCTCGACCGACAAGGCCGTGCGGCCATCGAGCGTGATGGGCGGGACCAAACGCCTCGCCGAGCTGAGCCTGCGGGCGGTCTGCCAACAGACCGGCCTCAGTGGTTGCTCGGTGCGGTTCGGAAATGTGTTGGGCAGCCGGGGCAGCGTGATCCCGCTCTTCGAAAAGCAGATCAGCCACGGTGGCCCCGTGACCGTGACCCACCCCGACATGATGCGGTACTTCATGACCATCCCCGAGGCGGTCGGCCTGATCATCGAAGCCGGCGCGTTGGGCGATGACAATGTGATCTACATTCTCGACATGGGCGAAGAAGTGCCGATCCGGGCTCTGGCCGAGCGGTTGATCCGGTTGAAGGGCTTGCGGGTCGGCGCCGATATCCCGATCGTCTACACCGGAATGCGGCCCGGTGAGAAGCTGCGCGAATCACTCTCGCTCGAGCTCGAGCGCGCGAATCCCACGGAGCACCCCAAGATCCGGCGCTACACCAATGGCGAGGGGGCGGTTGACGCATTGGCATCCATGGACACGACTATTGCACAATTGGGCTGGGTTGCCCGGAGCAATTGCCCATCCGACATTCGAGCCAGGGTGCTCGGCGCCGTGGCCGCGATTGACGGCGGTGTCTATCAGGCGCCGGGGCAGGACGACCCGATTGCCGCTGAGGACGCTGGTCCTTCGCTCATGTCCGTTCCCACGAATGAACGCTCTTTGGGAGCCGCCGATGATTGACACCGCCGCGTTGCGGTCCGTTCCGCTCGCCCGTCCTTCCATCTCCGACGACGACATCGCGGCCGTCCTGGAGGTGCTGCGGACGCCGACGCTCAGCCTTGGGCCGCGCCTGACGGCATTCGAGGAGGCCGTGGCGGCCTACACCGGCACCGCGGAAGCCATCGCCGTCAACAGCGGCACGAGCGGTCTGCATCTGTGTCTCGCCGCGCTCGACATCGGACCCGGCGATGAAGTGATCACGAGCCCGTTCAGCTTCGTCGCGTCGGCCAACTGCGCGCTCTACCAGGGGGCGACGCCGATCTTCGCGGATATCGACCCGCAGACGCTCTGCCTGGACCCGGCGCTGGCCGCGGAGCGCATCAACGACCGGACGAAGGGCCTGTTGCCGGTCGACGTCTTCGGGCAGCCGAGCGACGCCGAGGCCTTCAGCGCACTCGCCGAGGCGCACGACCTCGCGCTCGTCTTCGATTCGTGCGAGGCGATCGGGGCGCAGCGCAACGGCCGCAAAGCCGGCACCTGGGGCGACGCGGCGGTCTTCGCCTTCTACCCGAACAAGCAGATGACGACGGGGGAAGGCGGCATCATCGTCACCGATGATCCGGATCTCGCCCGGGCGTGCCGCAGCATGGCGAACCAGGGGCGCGACGACGCCGGCACGTGGATGAACCACGTCCGCCTCGGGTACAACTACCGGCTGGACGAAATGAGCGCGGCGCTCGGCAGCTCGCAGCTCAGCCGGCTCGACGCGATGCTGGACAAGCGGGACCGGGTCGCCCGGTGGTACACCGAGCGGGTGCGGGAGCTGCCGCGGGTGTCGGCGCCGATCGTCGCGCCGGAGACGACGCGGATGAGCTGGTTCGTCTACGTCGTCCGGTTGGATGAGGACGTCGATCGGACCGCGCTGATGGCGGCACTGGCGGAGGACGGCATTCCATCGCGGCCCTATTTCGTCCCGATCCACCTGCAACCGTACTACCGGGAGCGCTTCGGCTACGGTCCCGGCGACTTCCCGGTGACGGAACGGATCGCCGGCACGACGCTGGCGATCCCCTTCGCCACCGACATGCCGGAGGACGACGTCGCCTACGTCTGCGACCGGCTTGGTCGGCATCTCGCGTGATGACCCACGCACGGATTCATGCCCTGGCATCATCGCGGAGCAGCTCATGAGCGCACGGAGTTACCTGGTCACCGGCGGCGCCGGCTTCATCGGCTCGCACCTCGTGGAGCGCCTGCTCCAGGACGGCGCGCGGGTGCGCGTGCTCGACGACTTCTCCTCGGGCCACCGGCGCAACATCGCGCCATGGCTCGGCGAGGTCGAGCTGATCGCCGGCGACCTGCGCCATGACGCCGATGTGCGTAGGGCGGTGGACGGCGTCGAGGTCATCTTCCACGAGGGCGCGGTGCCCTCCGTGCCCCGCTCCATCGCCGACCCGCAGACGACGCTGGACGTCAACGTCGCCGGCACGCTCACCCTGCTGCTCGCCGCGCGCGACGCCGGCTGCCGCCGGGTCGTCTTCGCCTCGTCG
>JAICKJ010000060.1 GCA_025928015.1 Thermomicrobiales bacterium | reverse complement strand
TGCGGAGTGCGCTGAACGTGGACCGAGTCGTACTTCGCGCCAGGAGGCGAATGAGCCCGCGGCGGCGCTGGTCATAATGCGTCTCGGTATCGGCACCCAGGAGCGCGGCCACGAATTCCGCGCCGTGCGGCATGACCTGGTGGTATCGGTCGCCGAGCGCCGCCCCGCGGTCGGCGAAAAAGCGTGACGGCGCGCTGTGGCGCCAGATCGGATTGCCCCGAAGAATGGACCGGTTATGCTTCATGATGACTTGTTTGAAGAGCATCAGGGCCGGGTCATAGGAGAATCCGAGCGCCCCGCGTTCGGGTCGCAGGGGAAAGAGCCGGCCAGCATCGATCGGCCCCAGCGCGAGGCGTGGGAACAGATGCAGTTCCACGTAGTCGAGCATGTCGCCGGACACACCGACGCAGCGTGGTCCCCAGGTGGGATGTGGGAGCGTCACCCACACGTATCCGTGCTGCGTCAGCAGGTCACGCATGCGGACCGCCACGCCGAAGGCATCCGCGCGATCAGGCACGTACATGTCGACGTCACGGCCGACCAGGCCAGTGACGGGATCCACGCCGTTGAGCACGGAGTGTGACGTGGCGTGGGCATCCATGAGGGTGGCGAGTTCGTCGAGTATCAGGTTGGTGGGATGAGTGATCGTCGCCATCATGGACATCCGCCGGGTGCCGTTGGGTTCGCAGCCTGGTTGCGATCCGCCTCGATGTGCCGATAGACGTCGGTGTAGGCGCGCGCGATGGCGTCGGGATGGAATCGTTGGCGGGCGAAGTCCCGGGCCCGTCCAGACCATCGCGAGAGGCGTTCTGTATCCGCGAGCGCATGGGCAAGCCGGTCCGCCGCCGCCTTCCCGTCGGTGGGCAGCACCAGACCGAGATCCTCGGTCACGAAGAGTTCGGCGAGATTCATCGTCTCGGCGATCGCGCAGGGCACCCCGAGGTACATTGCCTCGGCGACAGCGATCCCAAATGCCTCCCATCGAGATGTTTGGATGTACATCGATGCCGACTGCAGCACCGCAATCTTCTCGTCGCCGAACACCGGTCCATGAATGAACGTATTCGGAGGCAGGTTCTGCATGAGGATTCGGAGTTGCCGGGATTGGGTGTGCGGTGAGGCGCCGTAGAGGTGAAACTCGACGTCAGGCAAGAGCTGCGAAAACTGAACAAGCAGGTCGATGCCCTTGTGATGAATGTCGAACCGACCAAGATAGACGACGCGGCGAGCAGCCTCGGCGGATGAATGCTCGTTCCATCCAAATCGGTCCAACAGGTCAGCTTCGACCGGGTTTGGAATCCAGGGGATCGCTCCAGCGTAGCCCTCGACATATGAGCGAATCTCGGCTTCTTCTTGCGGCATCACCGCGGTGATGGCAGAGGATGCCGCAAACCGGTGCTTCTCCGCGATCTGCCCATAGAGCCATTTCTTCAGTTTCCCGCGTTTCAGCACGTGGGGGGATAGTCCTCCATTGGGCGTAATGATGTAAGGGATCCCCCGGCGTTCGAGGTCCCTCGCCAAAACCGCATGGTGCGGGATGAACACGCTGTGAAGATGGGCGATGTCCGGCGGAGCGTGGCCCAGGAGGGCGGTGATCGCGGCGGGGTTGAACCGCCAGTTGCGGACGGGCGCAATCAGCAGCTCAATGGATGCCATCTCGGCGTATGCACGCGTGGTCTCGTCCGGCGCGCCGGTCAGCAGCAGCCGCACACGGTGACCTGCCGCCGCTTGCTCTTTCGCCACGCTCCAGATGGTCGCGTTGACACCATTGACCTTGTTCGGCGATCGCGCCGCGCCAACGTGCAGGATATCGAGCCTTGAGCCAGCGATCGCATCCGGCGAATGCTCAGCTCGCTCACGCGTCTCGGTATACACGCGCGGCGAACCGTGCGTATCCGTGCGGGTATCCCGAGCGCTGTACCCGGATGCTGTGCTGAGCGGCGTCATCGCGGGTCATCCTCAATCAGACGAACGATCTTGCATGCGGAGGTCACCGCGTTCTGACTCTCGCTGATGTGCGCCGACCTCGCGCCCATGGTCACTCTCAGGTCTGGATCTCGTATCAGCGCATCCATGTAATTGGCGAGTTCGTGGGCGGAATCCGGGTCGAAGATGTACCCGTTGGCGCCATGGAGGACTGCTTCACCGGCGGTTCCATCCCCGGCTGAGGTGAGGATCGGCTTGCCGAAGCGCATGGCCTCCAGGACGGAGACCGAGCGGTAGTCCTGGTGCGTCGGGAGTACATAGACGTCGCAGGCCTGGTAGACAAACCCCATGCCTGGATAGGGAATCGCGCCGAGGAATTCCACGGTGCCGTCGAGCCCGAGATCGTCGCGCATGGCGCGGAGCTCTTCCAGCAAGGGGCCGGTGCCGACGATCCACACGGTGAACTCGTGTCCCTGACGGCGCAGCAGGTCTGCCGCCGCCAGGAGCAGGGCGACGTTCTTCCGCGGGATGAGCTGCGCGACGCAGAGGAAGAGTGGACGATGGCTGATGGCGGGCAGGCTGACCGGCTGGCGGCACATGAACTCCGCCGGCGGCGCCATCAGCAGCGGGATGAGCGCGACGCGATCCGCCGGCACGGCCAGGCGGTCGACGACGTCCGCGCGAGCCGCGTCCGTGTTGACGAT
This sequence comes from Thermomicrobiales bacterium, assembly GCA_025928015.1. Classification (GTDB taxonomy): domain Bacteria; phylum Chloroflexota; class Chloroflexia; order Thermomicrobiales; family UBA6265; genus JAICKJ01. The sequence continues at coordinate 14,516 of JAICKJ010000060.1, read as the reverse complement.
CACGACGGAGGCGAAGCGCGCGAGCACCCGGCGCAGCAGGCGTTTCAGCGGCGAGTCGTGGCGCGCGTTCTCCTGAAAGATCGCGACCTTCGTCCTGGTCCCCCACGCGGCCATGGCCGCCCAGATCGCGGACATGTTGTATTCGACACAGATGACCAGATCGAAGCCTTGCTGCCGCAAATCCTGAATCGTGGCGGGTGACACCAGCGAGATGCCGGGCACGTAGCCATTGTGACCGCGCCCAAGACGCACGAACTGGCTCGGCAGGCGGCGAAACCGGAACTGCTCCGGCGGCTGGCCGGTCGTGTTGGCGTAGATGGTCACCGACGTGTCCCGCTCGGCGAGCCGGTCGAAGAGCGGTTCCCAATACCGGAGCCCCGGCCAGGCATTGCCGCCGGTTGCGCGCCCCGGAAAGAGGATCGCGACCTTGGGCGCCGGCGTGCTTCCGTCCCCCGGGGAGTTGGCGAGTTGTGGTTGCACCGAGATGCTCATTGGCGACCGTCCATCCTCACGACCTCAGCACCTGATCGAAGAAATCGAGGTAGCGCGCGGCGACCGCGCGCGACGTGTAGGTTTGTGCATGGGCCAGCGCGCCCTCTCTCAGCGCGTCAGCCAGCTCCTCGTTCCCCAGCAGTGTTTCCAGCGCGTCGGCGAGCTTCGTTGCGTCATCGACCGGGACCACGAGCGCGTTTTCCCGATCGTGCAGAATCTCGCTCGGTCCCCCGGGGGCGTTCGTGGCGACAATTGGTTTGCCGCACGCCATCGCTTCCGCCAGCACGATGCCGAATCCTTCCCAGCGGGAGGCGAGCACGAACGCGTCACACGCCGCCATGAATCGAGGTGCGTCCTGGCGGTAGCCAAGAAAATCGACCCGGTCGCGCAGACCCAATTGATCGCGCAGGTGCTCGAGCTCGTCGCGGAGGGGGCCCACACCCAGGACCAGAAGCCGGGCGTCGACGCGTCGTGCCGCCAGGTTGTGCAGGGCGTGGAGGAGCGTATCGATACCCTTCTGCTCGACCAGACGGCCGATCGTCAACAGGACGGGAATCCGTCGATCCGCCGTGAGCCAGGCGTGCGGCGGCGCTCCCTCCGCGGCATCGCGACTGGCGAGGGCTGATTCCGGAAACGGATTGGGAATTACGGCGGTGGGAAGCTGACACCGCCGGATCGACCGCTGGAAGCGTGGGTCGACGAGGATGCCGGCGCTGGGGGCGGACAGCCCGTGCGCGAAGGGATAGAGCTCGGTCATCAACAAGGGGATCGCGCGCATCTTCGGCTGGCTCCGATGGGTGATGTCCATGTCGAAGCTCAGATTGTTCTGCTCACTGATGACGACTTTCGTTCCACACCGGGCGAGCCTGGTCGCGACGATCGCTGGCAAATTGACGATGTTCGGCATTGACAACAGCACGTCAGGCCGTCTCCACCGGAGATGGCTGACGAGGCGCGGGATCGCCGTGGACGTTTTGGTGGCGCGGAGTGAATGGACCGTGATATCCGGATACTTGATGAGGTGATCGAATGACGCGGGGCGGATGACGATGAGTTCCGCGTCGGCGCCGTTGGCGGCGAAGCCGCGTGCCAAGCATGTGCCGATATTCGTGAACGCACCCCCCTGAAGCCCCCAGATCACCACGGATATGCGCGGTTGTCGAGCGGGAGATTGGCCCTTGATCGGTTTAATAGCAGTCATGCTCATGCTCCTCGGTGAAAGGCGACGCCCGGTGAGGTCTCAGGCGGGATAACGGCTGGTCGCCAGCGACGATAGAGATACCAGGCAAGGAGCGTGACGCACGCGGTGGCGAGGAGCGAGCTGATGACCGCGCCCGGCACGCCCCACAGAAGGATGAACAGCGGCGCGGTGACGACGCCGGCGACCGCGGACATGGCTCCGGAGAGCGGATAGAAATAGGTCTGTCGCCCTGCCCGCAGTGCCAAGCTCGTGGTGCTCAGCGCGCCGACGATGGGGCCGAGCCCGACGATGGGGATCAGCCAGCCAAGCGCGGCCGCCTGATCCTTGAGCAGGAAGGAGGCGATTGGCGCCTGGAAGAGGATCAGTCCCAGTTCGTAGACCGCCGCCAGCGCGACGAAGAACCAGGTGAGCAGGGCGACGTTGCGGCGGAAGCTGGTCTGGTCACCGAGCGCATACTTTCGCGCGAGGAGCGGTAGACCAAGCACACTGCCGAGGGCAGTCATGGCCTGCGAGATCGGCAAGCTGAGCAGTCCCACTGCCCGCAGCACGCCCGCGCCGCTCAGTCCGATAAACCAGCCGGCCGCCAGGGTCTGGAAGTAGCCCCCGCCCAGCAAGAGGATGGCCTGGAGCGATACCCAGCGGCCATATGCCCAGTGGGACCGCAGGATGGCCATGATGCTCCGCCGGGCATCCGGGCGCCATGGTAGGCGAGCATGGATGTGCAAGCGCCGCCAGCGCTGCGCCACGCCGCCGATGCTCGCGACCGCCGTCGCGCCGTAGGCGGCGCCGGGTGAGAGCATTTGCCACCGGTGCAGGATAACTATCCCGAGCAGGAGCAGCGCCGTGTAAACGCAACTCGAGAGAAACGCGCCGCGCGCGTCGCTCCTCAGGTAGCATGCCCGGCGAAGGAGCCATTCGAGCAAGATCAGCGGGGTGGCGAGGCTCATGGCGCAAACGGCTTCCCGCAGATCGGCCGAGGGGATGAGCTGGCTGCCGAGCGCGAATGTCGCGCCGATCAGGCTCGTCAGGCCGATGTGCAGCCAGAAGAGATCACCGAGATAGGTCGGCAGGGCCGCATCTTCCATGGAGGCGCCGAGAATGGACGCCGGCTCCTGGAGTAGTGCGTTGTGAAACCCCGAAAGGAACAGGAAGATACCGAACGCGATCGCGAACGCGCCGTATTGCCCGGGCGTCAGCCACCGGACGAGCAGCACGTTCATCAGGAAGTTCGCACCTGAAAAAACTCCCTGGTCGGCGACCGCGAAGCCGGCACGCTCCCCCCAGCGGACGATCCTCTGGCGATCACGCACGATACCCAGCGAACGCGCGCCCAGCGCGATGCTCCGTTGCATGATCATGCGACCGCCGCGACGCGCGCGGACTTGAGCGCGAGGAGATCACAGCAGCAGAGCCTGCTTGCTTCATGAGCACCTGCAATCGCAACCGGTGTGATCCCGTCGCCCACGCTATATCCAGAGAGGTAATAGTTGTGCTGGACCAAGAATGCTGCTGCTTTATCAAGAGAACATTCGACATCGGGCCTGTGCTTGGGCACATACGCAAAAAGCGGTTCGGGAGCCTTCCTGCACGATCTCATTGTCAGCCCTTCAGATTCGCGTAAGGCAAGGAACTCAATTCCCTCGATGCCATTCTTGATCAGTGAGATCGGTAACGCATTCAAATCCGCATTCGTGTTTGCATCTCGCATCAAGCGCCCGGTCACTGAAGCCGCGTGTAGAACCCGTATCGCTTCCATAACCCTCTCGGATCTTGACTGAACCGGAACGCCCATATCAGCGTCGAAGGCGGCACCGGCGACGATGAGCCCGGTGGCAGTGAGCAGGGGTCGGTGACGGGCGATCCACCAATCCTGCTTTACCAAGCCGAGCCCGACCCAGACGAAGTCGGCGCCGGACGAGTTGATCCTGACAATGCTTTTCTCGCTTTCCAGTTCGCCGACCTCGAGCGCGGGGGCGTGCTGATACCCCAGCCGGTGTGGTCGGCGCAAATGCCGACGTAGCGGCGCCCGCGGTGGTGGATCAAGTGTTCGATGGTGGCGACGGCCCCCGGCACCATCAGGACACTGATCTGGACACCGAGCACATCGGTGGACTGACATGAGGAAGTATCGGAATCAGACTGTTCCATCACTGTCTCGACCGGTTGCAACAGACTCATAGCTTTTGTCTCCTTGGCGAAAGGCTGTTCGCGAAGGGGTCCAGCAGATCCGTCGGCCTTCGCCATGGCTGTGGCGAAGCCCCACGTCCCGCAACATGGACTGTGAGAGGATCGCCAGTCGCTATCGTGGCACGGTTCATAGTGTCTAGTGCGGCTATTTGGTTGCCGTTATGACCACACCGTGCGTCATTGGGATGCCCATAGTGGAACTTGCTACCATGAGGCCTCCCTTTATCCATGGTGCTCGTCCAAGGACGTGTCTTGTCATGTCCGCGGGCACGTCGGACTGATGGATGATTCTGCGAAGTTCACCGAAGGTCGGCCGATCTGTAATCGTCAGAGGAAACCATTGATTGAATAGTGGATACAGGCAGGTTGCTCTCGAAAAGCCGGCATCCAGAATCATCTTCCGCCACACCTTGGGGGAATGAATATGTTCGCGATACGGCGTTCCACGAGTCATTCGGCTCACCCGGTCAGCAGCCCCTCGTGGTAATGCATCTACCAAGAACTGGCGCGTGTGTTCATCCCTCAATATGAAGGACGGCCACCAGCGATTCTTTGATGCGAAAATGAGCGTTCCGCCTGGCTCGAGAGCCGTGAACGCAGTGTGAAAGATGCGTTGCTGGAGTTCTTCTGGTGTAAGCGCAAGATCCCAGAGGCCGGCGTATTCCACGACGCCGATAAGGAACGCGACATCAGCGATGGGTGTCTCCGTAAAGGGTGTCAGCAGATTAGCGACGCGAGTCTCAATTTCGAGACCTGATGCACTGGCGCGTTGCTGCAGACTATCGAGCCTGTCCGCAACGGCGTCGATCGCCACAACTTGTGCGGCTCCCCGACGCTTTGCCGCTATGGCAAGTGAGCCGTAGCCAGCCCCAAGATCGGCAATCCGTCTCCCTTTGACGTCGATGCCGTTATCCTTGATCCTCTCCAGGAATCTACCCATACGATCATAGTCTGGGAAGTTTGTCAGATCGTCCATGAGGCGCGTTTTAACATCAACAAACACCTGTGTCCTACCTCTCGTGTACCTGCTGTCGGTTGGCCAATGTTCTGTCAAGGTCGTGCCATGTGTTGAATTGTTGATCAGGCGGAGTGCGCGGGATACGAAGAGGTCGCCGTGGCGCAGCTCATCCATGATTCTTGTCCGGTCCAGATTAGGTAACGGGTTGAGGACTGAATTGCTGGATGCGGCCAAATCCTAGTGCGCCGCCCCGGACCTGATACCCTCCTCTCCAAATATGTGGTTGTGCTTGTGATGGACAAGGACTTCTTCTTCGGAAGTGACGAAAATGGAATTCATGAGGCATCGCCTGACTCCTGTGAGGAATACAATTCGGCTTGCGGTGCTACTGGTCTCGTCCATTTAACGCTGCCCGCTCTTGTCGGGACAACGACGTGATTATGGAGCGCATCAGCGAATGTGAAGAGGGTGCGCCAGTATTCTCGCCAAGGCAATTGTCGTCTCAGGACGCTCGCGTCCTCATTTGCATCCACAATGTAGAGTCGACCATCATTCCGATCCCGCAAGGCATCAAGTTCGCCCCAATCAATGCCGAGCGCAGCACAAAGCTGAAGTACGGCAGCGTGTTCACTCGCGCTAAGCACCTGTCCCGGCGATAGAACGCGCGAAGCGATTTGCTGGCGCACTTTGAACCGCCCTGCCTCAGGCCGGTATTCCAGCCTGACGTGAGGGATGAAAGTCCCAAAGATTGGGATGCAAATATCTTCAGCTAGTCCATCCGCGTCGATGTTGTTGACGAGTCGTTGAAAGACCACTCCCTGCCTTGCATCATTGATCGGGAATTCAACAATGACACCGTCATTCGTCGCGTTCTGTTCGCTCTTGATAACGCCCCGGCCGGAGTAGCGTTGTGGATCGATGCTCAATCCGTAGCCGAATATCTCCATGTGCAATTCATCAAGATATGACTTTGATCTATTGAGCCATCGGCCGTTTACCATATCCGGCGCTATGTCTTCAAAGCTCATGGCGCCATATGCATATCGGACTGAGACATCTGCATCATGAGCTGGGTCAGAGTGGACATCGTATCGATTAAGGAGCGTGAGCAATTTCGCAACGCGCCCTGTCGACGGAACTGTCGGTACGAACAAGATACTGCCGCGTTTCCTGGCACCATGACGAAGCATTCCAAGCGACCAGCATGGCCACCCATACCAACATTGCAAGTAGAGCGACTTCGCCCTGGAATAGCCGGGAAATCGGCGCAAAGCCATGACGATCATACGCAGCGGCATTCTCCTCATGTCGTCACTTCCGATCGCAAACGCAACGCGTTTCCCCGTTGCATGATCATGCGAAGGCTGCGACATGCGCGGGCTTGAGCGCGAGGAGATCGGTCCCAAACGCTCTGCTCGCCTCGAATGCCTCGTCAGCGCGGATGGGGAAGATACCGTGCTCCTCGGTGAAGGCGTAGAGACCGTACCCGCAGGAGGTCAGGAAGTCATGCGCCGCCTCGATCGTATGACCGAAATCGGCCCAGCTCGCCGGCTCGTACTCGAAAATCCATGCTGGCGCCTCGTCATCGGGCTGTCTCATCAGTCCTTCGGCGCCGCGCAACGCCAGCAGCTCGACTCCCTCGATATCCGCCTTGATCAGTGCAACGGGTGTCGGCACGGTGCGCGCCCACTCGTCGAGGCGGATCACCGGAACCGTGATCTCCTCGCGGGACGTGCCGGGACGCAGCCCGTGGCCGTCGAGCATCAGCCGGCTCAGCCCCGGTTCGGCGCAGACCGTGAAGGAGATCTCCCCGTTGTGATCTCCCACCGCTTCGTCATGTGCATGGACGTTCCAGAGGCGGTTCTGCTCGATGTTCCGTTGAAGGAAGCCGAACATCATCGGAGCCGGCTCGAACGCGTGAACCGATCCGGAGGAGCCGACCAGCGATGAGGCGAGCACCGAATACTCGCCGAAGTGCGCCCCGACATCGACGAAGGTCATGCCCGGTTTCAGGTAGCGCGTGATGAACGCGGCCACCGGTGGCTCGGAGAGCCCCTGGTAATAGATGAGGGCGCCGCAACCACCCTTGGGCACGTCGAGCGTGTAGTCATCGAGGAAGGACAGCGACCAGGGGGAGTCGCGCACGCGCCAACGCGCGTGGTAGAACGCGCGCTTGGCCGACGCTTTCACCGGATGGGCCCGGAAATCAGGACGGTGCGTGAGCGTCGAGAGACGAGCGGCGAGAGGCATAAACATCGAGATCATCTCCGAGGGTCAAGATGCGAACGAACCAGTAGCGTTATCCGTATGAGCATTCCACGATCGTGGCGTGTTCATCGCGCTCGTCGAAGGTGCGAAGACCCGCATATTGCGCAAGCACCAGGGCGACATACCAGGGATTGAGGATGAGGTAGCGGCGCCAGAGGCGGTGCGGCTCCGTGCCCAGGCGGAACAACCACTCCAGCCCGCGCCGTTGCATCCACGCTGGTGCTTGCCGGGTGGTCCCGGCGTGGAAATCGAAGGCGGCGCCGACCGCGAGGAGCGGCATGGCGAGCGCGTCCTGATATTCGTAGGCCCACGCTTCCTGCCGGGGGCAACCGAGGCCAACAAACGTGATCTGCGCCCCCGAGCCCCGGATGCGCTCGATCACCTCGTGCTTTTCGTCGGTCGTCAGGCGCCGGAACCGGGATGGCTCGGCCCCGACGATGCACAGCCCCGGAAAATCGTGGCGAAGCTGGGCCGTGAGCCGCGCCAGCACGGGTTCCGTGCTTCCATAGAGATAGATGCCGAGCCGCTCGCGTGCCGCCATGCGGCACACCTCGAGCATCAACGTCGGGCCATACACGCGGTCCGTGAGTCGGGTGCCATGCAGCGCATTGAGCGCCCAGCGCACCGGCTGTCCGTCCGGCACCACCAGCGCCAGGGCGTTGAGGCGGTGGCGCTGATCCGGATCCCGGTAGCCGGTCATGACGCCATGGACCGCGAGGGCCGTGACGCCGAACGGCTGGCGGTGGCTCGCGGCGTCCGCGATCTGCCGCACGGCCTCTTCGTAGTCGACGCCGTCGATCATGACGCCGAGCAGGTTGTGCTTGCCGTGGCTGATCATCGCACACCGGCTTTCGCGGGCAGCCAGCGCTCGCGCCCGGCGGCGGCGATCTCGCCCAGGATCGCCGGTACGTCGTATTCGAGCTGCCAGTCCGGATAGTGCTCCTGGAAGTGGCGCAGATCGCTGATCCACCAGATGTGGTCGCCGATTCGGTGCTCGTCGACGTAGTGCCAGTCGAGCTCGCGCCCGGCGATCTCCTGGGAGAGCGCGATCGCCTCCAGCATCGAGCAGTTGCTCGTCCGGCCGCCGCCGATGTTGTAGACCTCGCCCGAGCGCGGGTTGCGGAAGACGGCATCGAAGGCGCGAATCAGGTCGTGGCTGTGGATGTTGTCGCGCACCTGCTTGCCCTTGTAGCCGAAGACGGCGTAGGGCGTGCCGGTCACGGTGCATTTCATGAGATAGGACAAGAAGCCGTGGAGCTCCGTGCCCGAATGGTTCGGACCGGTCAGGCAGCCACCGCGGAAGCAGGCGGTCCGCATGCCGAAATAACGGCCGTATTCCTGGACGAGCACGTCCGCCGCCACCTTTGACGCGCCGAAGACGCTGTGCAGGGTGGCGTCGATCGGCATGTCCTCGGAGATACCACCCGCGTACGGATGGCCCGGCGCGATCTCCCACCGCGTCTCCTGCTCGATCAGCGGCAGCGCGTTCGGCCGGTCGCCGTAGACCTTGTTGGTGGAGGTGAACAGGAACACGGCCTCGGGCGCGAAGCGGCGCGTCGCGTCCAGCATGGTGAGCGTCCCGTTCGCGTTGACGGTGAAATCGGTCAGCGGCGCGCGCGCCGCCCAATCGTGCGAGGGTTGCGCGGCGGTGTGAATGACGAGCGCGATACTCTCCCGATAGCGGGCGAAGATCGCGTCGATCGCGGCCGTATCCCGGACATCGACATCGTGATGGGTGTAGTGCGGCAGCGACGCCCGGAGTCGATCGACGTTGGGGCGGGTCGTCGCCTCGTCGCCGAAGAACGTGCGTCGCATGTCATTGTCGATCCCGACGATCTCGAGCCCCTGCCCGGCAAAGTACGCGGCCGCTTCTGACCCGATGAGACCCGCGGACCCGGTGATGATCGCAACACTCATGAGATGTCTTCCTGTTCAGAATGCGCCGAGGCCATTAAGGACGACGCGGACCGTGCGCAGCGCGATTCTGACGTCCAGCCAGAACGACAGGTTCTCCACGTAGTAGATATCGAGTGCGGTGTGCTCATGCATGGGGCGGTCGCCGCGTCCGCTCACCTGCCACCAGCCGGTCAGGCCGGGTCGCACGAGATGCCGCTGGTGCTGCCAGGACTCGTAGCCGGCGACGATCTGCGGTAGCTCCGGCCGTGGCCCGACCAGGCTCATGTGGCCGAGCAGGACGTTGAAGAGCTGGGGCAGCTCGTCGACGCTCGTCCGGCGCAGCCATTTGCCGGTGCGGGTGATCCGCGGATCGTGGTGGACCTTGTGCCGCATGGTGCCGTCGTCGTCTCGCAGCAGCACGAAGGTGGCGCCCGGATCGTGGGCCATCGTGCGGAACTTGTAGATCGTGAACGGCCGGTTGCGCCGGCCAACCCGGGTCTGTCGGTAGAGTATCGGTCCCCGGGTGTCCAGTCGGACCGCGAGCGCGGCCAGGAGCAACAGGGGTGACAGCACGACGAGCATCAGGCTCGCGACGATCAGGTCGAGGCCGCGCTTGAGCAGCAGGACGTAGAGCAGTCGCGTTGCATTTCCGGCATCGGCCGAGGCCAGCGAGCTCAGCCAGGCGATCGTCTTGTCGGCGCCGCTGGTGGCGAGCGGATCGCCGGTGACGAGCTGGAGCGCGGGGGGTGGCGAGTTGGGCTGGGGAGGATGGGCAGCTTCCATCATCAGTCTCCTCGGCTGGCGAGCGGATGCGAATCGATCACTGACTCCGGCCTTGGTTGGGCGCGGAGCGGCTCGGCCTCGGGGAGAACGGTGATGCGAGTGCCGGCTCCCTCGTTCCTGGGCCGCCCGATCCCCTCATAGACGAGACCGGCGCTGGCGACCTTGCCGGGATCGAGCACATTGCGGCCATCGACCACGAGGCGTCCACGCATCGCGTTGGCGATGCGATCGAGGTTCAGCGACCGGTAGGCGGGCCACTCGGTCACCAGGATGACCGCGTCCGCGCTCATCGCCGCCCCGTAGGCATCCGCGGCCAGCCGCACTTCCGGGAAGCGCGCGGCGATGTGGGCATTGGCGACCGGATCGGTCGCCTGGACCGTTGCCTCCTGGGCCAGCAGCTCTTCGATCAGGGAGATGGCCGGCGCTTCGCGGATATCGTCGGTTTCGGGTTTGAACGAAAGCCCGAACAGACCGATCGTCGCGCCTGTCAGCGTGCCGAGGCGCCGCCTGACCTTGGCGATGACGTGGGAGCGCATGCCGGCGTTGATGTCCAGTACGGCATTGAGCAGGGGCGAATCGCACGCGTTCTCGCGTGCCATGGCGGCCAGGGCGCGGACGTCTTTCGGGAAGCACGAGCCACCGAATCCCAGCCCCGCGTGCAGGAACCGCGGCGTGATGCGCGCATCCATTCCCATGCCGCGCGCCACCACATCGACATCGGCGTCGAGCTGGTCACAAATGAGGGCCACCTCATTGATGAAGCTGATCTTGGTCGCCAGGAAGGCATTGGACGCGTATTTGACCATTTCAGCCGTTCGTGGCTGCGTAATCAGGATGGCGGCATTGAGTGTGTTGTAGAGATCTCCGACCGCGTGAGCCGCGTCGAGGTCGTCCGCCCCGAGCACGATCCGGTCGGGATGGAAGATGTCGTAGATGGCCGAGCCCTCGCGCAGGAATTCGGGGTTGGAGACGACCGTGAAGGTCACCCCGCTCGGCGCGTGCTCCGCGAGGATGTCGGCGACGAACTGGGCGGAGCCGACGGGCATGGTGCTCTTGTTGACCACGATCGTCCGCCCCTTGCTCTGGCGGGCGATCGCCGTCGCGGCGGCCACGATCGCGGACGTATCGGCGGCGCCGGTCTCCGTGGAGGGTGTCCCGACGCAGATGAAGACGAACTCCGCGGGCGGAATCGCCGTGGCGTAATCGGTGGTAAAGGTGAGCAGCCCCGTCGCCAGCCCGCGTTGCAGGAGTTCGGGGAGTTCGGGTTCGTGGATGGGAGCGACCCCGTCATTGAGCATCCAGATGCGCCCAGGGTCACGATCCACGCCGATGACGCGGTGCCCGAACGCTGCAAGAGAAACTGAATAGGCCAGCCCGACGTATCCCGCCGCGCCGACGACCGCAATATTGGCCATGCTTTTGCGCTCCCAGTGCTATCCGTAATGGCTACCTTTAGGCCCGGAGAGATCGTACTAAGGGCCTATGTGAGTTGTCAATAAGGCCGGACTTCGCTTAAAGATCATCATCAATGAGCGAGTTGCGATCCGCTTGAGCGTTGTTTGCCCCATTGGGACCGGCAAAAGTCGGGGGAAGATCGGACTCCCCGGTGGCCGCCACGAAGGGCACTCAATCAGGAGTGCCGCCCGCGTGGGCCAGCCAGATGGGGGTGGATGGCGCATTCCCAACGCGTTCGGCCGCCCGCGCAAATGCTCGGGCGATCGGCTTGGTCGATTTGTCGCCGGCGGCGAATGGGGTGGATCAGGCGGGGCCCTCTGGCGTCCCCATGGGCCGGCCTTGATGCTTGCGTGACCCTGGCGCGTGGAATATCATGTTGTTATAACTTTATAGCATTACTTTGCGTGGAGCCGCCCCGAGCGAGCGCGTGAGGGTGGCCGCAACTGCCGCCGGGGCTCGGCACCACAGCGCTCAGGCTCCCGCGCAGGACATCTTGCCATGGACATTGACCGCTCAAGTCCGGTCCCGCTCTACCACCAGGTCTACCACGCGATCCTCGACGCCGTGCGCGAGGGGCGATTCACTGTGGGGGAGCCGATCCCCTCGGAGGCCGAGCTGTGTGACCTCTTCGGCGTCAGTCGGATCACGGTGCGGCAGGCGTTGAGCGACCTGGTCCGCGACCACCATCTGATCCGGCAGCGCCCGCGAGGCAGATTGCTCGCCAGGGCGACGCCGATCGAGCAGCGGCTGCTGCGCCTGTCGTCGTTCCTGATTGCCGATGCGCTCGCCCAGGGGCATGCGCCGCGGTTCGAGCTCGAGAGGATCACCCGCGTTGAGCATGACGCCCTGGCTCCCGCGCTCCTGCGCCCGCGCGAGGGCAGCTTCGTCAGGATCGACCGGTTGCTGGTCGACCGGCAGGAGCCCCTTGCCAAAATGGTCAGCTTTGTCCCCGAGCGCCGCTGTCCGGGACTCATCGACCGATTGCCAGCGCAGGGTGCCCAGGGGTCCCTGCAACGCCTGATCGAGGATTGCTACGGCCACAAGTTCGTTGACGCAACGCAATGGCTTTCGGCCCGGGGAGCCTCACAGATCGAAGCCGGTGCACTCACCATCCCCGCGCAGGCGCCGGTCATTGTTATCCAACGCCTCACGCGCACCGCCGACCGTGAACCCATCGAGTACTTCGAATGCCAGTTCCGCGCCGATCGATATGAATTCGTCATGAACGTGGCTGAAGAAGCGTAGAAAGGAGACGGAGATGGACCGGCCGGCGCAGGTGACACGGCGAGTTCCGGCGTTCGAGAGCCCCGACCAGGCGGTCAGCCGCATCCCCCCCGAGGCAACCGTCATGGTTGGCTCCTGCGGCGGCGGGATCATGGAACCCGGCGCCGTCCTGGCGGCCCTGGAACGGCGCTTCGTCGCCACCGGCGCCCCACGGGACCTGACGCTGTACATCGTCAGCGGGATGGGCGATCGGCAGGGCGGTGGCGCGGACCGTTTTGCCCACCCAGGCATGGTGCGGCGCGTGTATGGATCGCACTGGGGATGGTCGCCGGCGCTGGCCGCGATGGTCATGTCCGGGGACATCGAAGCCTACGTGTTGCCACAAGGCGTGATGTCCCAGCTCTTGCGCGAGATCGCCGCCCGGCGCCCCGGCGTGATCACGCACGTCGGACGCGGGACCTTCGTCGATCCTCGCCTGGAAGGCGCGTGCGCCAACGACGTGACGCCGGCGGGGTATGTCCAGCTCATCGAGCTCGGGGGCCGCGAGTGGCTCTTCTACCCGGCGATCCCGATCGATGTGGCCATCATCCGCGCGACCACGTCTGATGAGCACGGCAATCTCACCATGGAACACGAGGGCATGACGCTCGAAGCGTTGGCGGCCGCCCAGGCTGCCCACAACAGCGGTGGGCAGGTGATCGCGCAGGTGAAACGCCTGGCGGCGGCGAACTCGCTCGACGCCCGGAATGTCCGGGTGCCGGGCATCCTGGTCGACACCGTGGTGGTCGTGCCGGACCAGGCGCAATCGATGCACTGCTTCTACGATCCGGCCTTCAGTGGTGAGCTCCGGTTGCCAAACAGGTCCTTGCCGACCATGGCGTGGGATGCACGCAAACTCGTGGCACGCCGCGCCGCGCTCGAGTTGCGCAAGGATGCCATCGTCAACGTGGGCTACGGCATCGCCGATGGGGTCGCGGCGGTCGCCGCGGAGGAGGGGATCTTCGCGGGGGTGACGTTCACCGTGGAGCAGGGCATGGTGGGCGGACTGCCGGCCACGGGGGATCAGTTTGGCCTGGCGGCCAATCAGGACGCCATCGTCGATCAGCCATATCAGTTCGATTTCTACGATGGTGGTGGCCTGGATCTGACGTTTCTCTCGTTCGCGGAGATCGACGCGCTGGGCAATGTCAACGTCAGCCGATTCGGCGGTCGCCTGGTCGGCTGCGGTGGCTTCGTCAACATGTCCCAAAGCGCGAAGAAGGTGGTCTTCTGCGGGACGTTCACGTCCGGCGGGCTGGATGTCGCCGTCGTCGAAGGACAGGTGCGCATCCGCCGGGAGGGGCGCTATCGCAAGCTGGTCCGGCGGGCCGAGCAGATCACCTTTGCCGCCCGTGGCGCGTGGGAACATGGCCATCAGGTGCTGTATGTCACCGAGCGTGCCGTGTTCGAGCTGGACGGCCAGGGTCTGGTGTTGGCCGAGACCGCGCCCGGTATCGATCTTGAGCGGGACATCATGGAGCAGGCGGGGTGTGCTGTCCGCATCTCGCCGGATCTGCGGGAGATGGACCCGGCCATCTTCCGGCCCGAGCCCATGGGGCTGGCGGGCCGGCCGGGCTGGAAATCCGGAGCGTGCGCGTCATGAAGCAAGTGCTCGCCCACCTGCTGGTCGAGACCAGCAACAACACGGCCGTCATCACGATCAACCGGCCGGAAGTGCGGAACGCGCTGGATCGCACCACCCTCGCCGAGCTGGACGCCGTTGTTGCCGAGCTTGCGCGGGACGAGGCGATTCGCTGCATCACGGTGACCGGCGCCGGCCAGCGCGCCTTCGTCGCCGGCGCCGATATCCGCGCGCTGCATGCGCTCGATCCTGATCGCGCCCGCGAGTTGATGGCGTATGGCCAGGCGGTGTTCGACCGCCTCGCGACCTGTCCGAAGCCGACGATCGCGGCCATCAACGGGTTCGCGCTGGGTGGTGGGCTGGAGCTGGCCATGGCCTGCGATATCCGCCTCGCCGCGGACACAGCCCGTCTCGGGCAGCCCGAGATCACG
>JAICKJ010000356.1 GCA_025928015.1 Thermomicrobiales bacterium | reverse complement strand
GGGCGAGGAGGTAGCGTGACGAGGAGTTGTGGCCTGATGCTCGTGGCGTTGCTGGCCGCCAGCCAGGTTGAGGCGCAGGTTCCGGCCTCCGAAGCGCCCGCTATCGGGCAGGCGCTCGACGCTGCGAAGCCCTCGCCGACATGCAGGAGCGATGCTACCGAGGTGGTCGTCTGCGGACGGTCGGACCACAAATATCGCATCGATCCCGACGTGCTTGCAACAACCCGGGCAGCCGAGGCGCCTCCGCCGAAGCCCGAGCTCGACGCCTCGCAGCAGATTGCTTGTGTCGGTCCGAGTTGCGGCGGCGGCAATTACGTCCCTCTCGTCGGCATGGCGCTGACCGCTCTCAAGGCGGCGGAGCTGGCGGCGCAGGGCGATGATTGGCGCGACGCGTTCCGCACCCATCCGGATCAATATCAGGCATACCAGCAGTCGAAGGATGGCAAGAAGGGCCACGTCTCCATCGGAATCACCGCAGGCAGCAAGTAAAGGCGCGATCGATTTTGTCTCTGCGTAAGTTTTTGGTGACGTTGATCGGCTATGCCCGGCGCATGACGCGATCGTTCCTCGCAAGATATGTCAGCCCGTGGGTGCTCCGGAGGGACAAGGTCGAGCAGCAACGGCTGACCGCGCTTCGAAGCCGCGACGGCGACGATTGCCGCCGCTGCCGCCGCCCGATCCGCTTCGACCTGCCGCGCGGCCACGATCGCGGTCCGGCGATCCTGCCGATCGAGACCGTCGCTGGCGGCGATCCGCCGGCGATTGAGAATTTGTGCCTGTGCCACATCCGCTGCCACGCGGCCGGCGCCGACAATACGAGCGAAGTCACCGAGCGCATCCGCCGGAAGAGCGAAGCCGAGCTTCTGTCGAAAAAGCGGCGCGCCAAACGCTGAACGGCCCTTGCCAGCCGCCGCCGGCGCGGTAGCTTGTCCCCCTTCCTGTGGGGGGAAACAAAAAATGGAAAACCAGGTCCAAAAGCGTCCGCTGTCGCTAACCATCATCGCATGGCTGCTCATCGTCCTGTCGGCGCTCGCGCTGATCGGCACGTTCACCATGAGGTCGAACCCGCAAATGGTGAAGATGGTCGAGCAGATGCACATCTCGATGGCGGTCGAACAGGCGTGGACGGTCGTCGGCGTCGTCATCAACCTCATCGTCGCCTACGGCATCTTCAAAGGTCAGCCCTGGTCGCGGGTGCTTTATGTCGTGTGGGGGATCATCGGCCTCATCGTCGGCTTCTTCCTGACGCCGCAAAAGGCGCTGCTGGTCGTGTCGCTGATCATCCTGATCGTGCTTTCGATCTTCCTGTTCGGCGAGAAGGCCAACGACTGGTTCTCGGCCCGAGGGTTCATGCTGAAGCGCGAGGACTGACGCCCGCCCTCACTTCCACAGCTGGAGCGACTTGATCGCGGCGCGGAGCCTGGCGTCTTCACCCGGGCGGCTGAGCGTGCGCTGGGCAAGCTTCCACCCGCGCCGGACGCGGCCGCGGCGCCAGACGTCGCTGACCCAGAACCGGCCGGACCAGTCGTGCCCGTCCATGGTCGCCTCGAGCTCGAGCAATCCGGCGAACACCGCCACCGTGCCCCAGTCGCGGACATAGATGTCGGCGAAGCGGTAGGATGCGCAATGGTAGCGCTCCGTCGCCGCGACCAGCCAGCTCGGCCGGTCGAGGATCGCGGGCGGCTTCGAGCTGAACAGCAGGATGAAATCGCGCGCCGTCAGGCTCTTCAAGGTCTTGCCGTCGCGGTTCATCCATGCCCGCATCCAGCGATTCTCCATCGTTTCGATGATCG
Organism: Thermomicrobiales bacterium; assembly: GCA_025928015.1. GTDB lineage: Bacteria > Chloroflexota > Chloroflexia > Thermomicrobiales > UBA6265 > JAICKJ01. The sequence continues at coordinate 1,184 of JAICKJ010000356.1, read as the reverse complement.
GCGTGAGGTCGGACATGACGGGGATCAACTAAAGCAGTCGAAATTGGGTGCAAGTCGCTCGGTGGCTCCAGGGTAACCAGCCGGTAAGCCCTCGCGCATACACTGGCGCGTGTGAGCAAGCAGTGGAATCCGAAGAAGGCGACGGTCGAGCTCGCGCCCGGATCGCGCATCCGGCGCCAGCCCGTGCCGGTGCAGAAGACGATCGCTCCGCCCACTCCGCAGCAGGAGGTGATCGGGGGCATCGCGGGCATCGTCCTGTTCGCCGTCGCGCTCGCCGTCCTGATCGTCGGCGTCAGCGTCGCGACGATCTTCCACGAGGACCCGAACGCCGCCGCCCGCGCCGCCCAATATGGCCAGTGCTACAATGCCGAAGGGACCAATTGCGTGCTCGACGGCGACACCATCTACGTCGCCGGCCAGCGGGTCGACATCGCCGGGATCGCCGCGCCGAAGATCGGGGGCGCCGAGTGCCCCGACGAACGAACCCGCGGGATCGACAGCGCCGTCCAGCTCGCCGACCTGCTCAACAGCGGCAAGGTGACGCTCGGCCCGATGGTGCGCGAGCCCGACGGGCAGCTGCGGCGCAAGGTCGCCGTCCGCGGGAATGACGTCGGCCTGGCGATGATCGCGGCGGGCGCGGCGCGGGACTATGGCGATACCAACGGGTGGTGCTCCGAATAGGATTTGCCCTCTCCGGAAGTGGACAAGTTGTACATCGTTTCGACGTCCGCGGAGGTCCGCTAAGTTCACTCCTCAAAGGGCGCACGCGAATAGGCGCTCCGAAAATTCGGTGATGACTTCGAGCCTGGTGGCCATAGGGGACTCCCTCGGGTTGAAGAGAGTCGAGTCAGCTACAGCATGGTTTGTGCTGTAGGACAGCAAATTCTCAAGCCATCGGCGCTGTGGTAAAGTTGCCGTCGCTCGGGTTGCCAGGAGGATGGGATGAACGACCAGCCTGCGCGGACCGACGCACCCTCGAAAACGGATGCCGTGCGATCGATCGCCGAGCTGCTGCTCGCGCTCGTGCTCGTCGGAATTGGGTTATGGCAGCTCTTTCGACTGGGCGACCCCGTGCCGGCATGGGTGCCGCTGGCGCTCATCGGGCTCGCGCTGGTGTTCTACACATTGCGAGGCCGCGTCCTGAGCGACGCCGAAATCGGCCCCGGCGGGGTGAAGATCACGAT
>JAICKJ010000354.1 GCA_025928015.1 Thermomicrobiales bacterium | reverse complement strand
GCCCCGGCCGTCTGGCGCCTTCTCCCATCCGGACTCTACCGTCGGCGCCGGAATTCCACCGGCTCCTGCGCTTGTCCTGCGACGCGCGCTCGCGGGCTGTCACCGCCGGTCAGGAATTGGCCGCGGGACGCGGCCTCACCTCACCCTGAAGGCTCTGCCGAGTACTGTAGGCCGCGTTTGGTTCGCCGTCAAGCGACACGAACGGGATTGGCACGGGAAAGGGCGACCTCATGGGGTCGGCCCTACCGGAAACGAACGTCGTTGGAATGGGATCAGACGCCGAGGGCGTCCTTCACCCGATCGAAGAAGCCCTTGCTGGCGGGTTGCTGGGTCACTTCCTTGCCGAGACTGGCGCCGAGCCGCTCGAAGAGGTCGCGCTGCTCGTCGTTCAGCTTCTTCGGGATGAAGACCTGGACCGTGACGATCTGGTCTCCGCGGTCGCCGCCGCGCAGATCGGGCACGCCCTTGTCGCGCAGCCGGAACTGCTGGCCCGATTGCGTGCCCGTCGGCACGCGGAAGACGACCGGGCCCTCGATCGTGTCGATCTCGATCTCGTCGCCGAGCACGGCCTGGGCAACATTGATGCCCACCTGGCTATTGATCGTCTTGCCCTGGCGCGTGAAGTATTTGTGCGGCTTGACGCGGATCTTGACGTAGAGGTTGCCCGGCGGTCCGCCGTTTGGGCCGTCCTCGCCCTGGCCGCTGAGCCGGAGCGTCGCGCTGTCGTCGATGCCGGCCGGGACCGTCACGGCGATCGTGTCGTGATGCATCGTGCGGCCGCGGCCGCGGCAGGTCGGGCACGGGTCGTTGATGACGACCCCCTCGCCCCGGCAGGTCGAGCAGGGCGTGGAGGTCATGAACTGGCCGAGGATCGTCTGCTGAACGCGCCGTACCTCGCCGGTGCCGCCACAGGTCGGACACGGTGGCGGGGTCTTGCCGCCCTGCATGCGCGTGCCGTGACACGCCTCGCAGGTTTCGAGGCGATCGACCTCGACATCCTTCTCGACCCCGAAGACGGCTTCCTCGAAGGTCAATTCCAGATTGAGCTGGATGTCGGCGCCGGGCGGCGGCGCGGTCGGGCGGCGCGGACCGGCGCCACCGCCGAAGAAGCTCTCGAAGAGATCGGTGAACGGCGAGCCGCCGAAGCCACCGAAGGGATCGCCCATGCCGCCAGCGCCATTCGCCGCGTGGCCGAAGCGGTCGTAGCTGGCCCGGCGCTCGCGACTGGAGAGCACCTCGTAGGCTTCGTTGATCTCCTTGAAGCGCTCCTCGGCGTCATGGGAGCCGTTCACGTCTGGATGATATTTGCGCGCGAGATCGCGATAGGCGCGCTTGATCTCCACCTCCGTCGCGGTGCGGCTCACCCCGAGGACTTCGTAGTAATCACGTTTCGTATTCGGCATAGGTCTCGTCTGGATGGGGCCAACGCGGGGCTGGTGAATCAGCCTGGCGCCGGCGTTCTGCTCGGACGGTCACACCGGCTCATCGGCGGACGCACATATCGAAAGTATAAACGGTGCCCGGTCCGAGTCAACGGCGCTTAGCACTCCATAGTCGTGAGTGCTAACCGAACCATCCAGCCGCGTGGGCGCGCGGTCCGTATACTAACCGTGGGCCACCTCGCCCGCTCGAACGTCTCATGCGCCAACCTCGCGCCTCCCGGAGTTCCCGTCATGGTCACACGAACCACCCGTCGCGTTCAACGCCCGATCAGGCACACCGAACAGGATCAACGATTACCGCCCGGACAGATCGAGGCGAAACGCTGGCCGGTGCTCCACCAGGGCGACGCGCCCGCCTTCGACCCCGCGACCTGGGATCTGACCATCGACGGCGAGGTGGATGCGCCGCTCCGCCTCGACTGGGCGGCGTTTCAGCACCTGCCGCGAGTGGCGCTCGATGGCGATTTTCATTGTGTCACGCGCTGGTCGGTGCTGGACAATCACTGGGAGGGCGTGAGCCTTGTGGCCCTGCTCGAAAGGTCCGGGATCCGGCCGAGCACGCAGTTCATCCTCTTCACCTGCGACGGCGATTACACGGCCAACGTTCCGTTGGAGGCCGTCACCGGCGATGGTCTCGCCCTGCTGGCCACGCATCGCAATGGCGAGGTGCTGGCGCCGGAGCGCGGCTTTCCGGTCCGGGTCATCATCCCCCACCTCTACGCCTGGAAGAGCGCGAAGTGGGTTCGCCGCATCACGCTGCTCCGCGACGACCGGCCGGGATTCTGGGAGCAGTACGGCTATCATCACCGGGGCGATGTCGCGGCCGAGGAGCGCTTCGAAGAGGCGTCCGCTGACGGCCCTACAGCTCGCGGAGATCGATGACGGTGCCGGCGCGGCGCAGGGCCGTCCGGTAGAACCAGGTGACGGCGAGCGAGATGTAGATCCGCGCGCCGAGGCCGTCGATCAGCCGCTGCGGAATGCCGCTGGCGCCGAACCGGGCGCCGGCGAAGGCGCCGGCGAGCGCGCCGTTGGTATCCGCTGCGCCGCCGCGGGCGACCGTCGCGAAGACCGGCTCCTCGAAGACGGACGCATCCGCGACTGCGGCGAGGGCGACACGCACCGGCTCACCGCCTTCCAGTTGACGCAGTTGCACGACGTCCTTGCGCCATGACGTGTCGTCCGCCGGCGCGATGGCAAGCGTCCGGATCGCGCGAGCGACGACGGCGGTCAGGTTTCCATTCACCTCATCGCCGTGTGAGAGACGCGCGAGGTGATTGGCGTCGGCATCGATGCTGGCCGGATCATAGGCGCCGAGCGCATGGAGCAAACCGGCCGGCACGCCCCGGAGCGAGACGGAGAGATCGACCGTCCCGTCGTCGGTCTCAGGCACGAGCCCATCGTGCTCGTAAGCTTCCTCGATCCCCACGACCGTGGTGGGCGTCATCCAGTGGCGTGACGGTCCCTCCACGAGGCGGATGAGCCGGGCGCTGATGTTCTCGGGGATGACGAAGCCGTCGTTGGTCGTGACCGACTCGAGGAT
>JAICKJ010000289.1 GCA_025928015.1 Thermomicrobiales bacterium | reverse complement strand
CGAGGAGTCGCAGGCGGCTGCCGGCACGATCTCGGAGCTCATCGGCGAGATCCAGGCGGAGACCATCAAGACGGTCGAGGTCGTCGAGGAGGGCTCGCGCCGCTCCGACGACGGCGCCGCGGTCGTCGAGCAGGCCCGCGTCGCCTTCGAGCAGATCACGGGCGCCGTCGCCGGCGTCAGTGAGCAGATCCGCGAGATCGCCACCTCGACGGCGGAGGTCGCCGCGGTGGCCGAGCAGTCGTCGGCGTCCGCCGAGGAGGTCTCGGCGTCGACGCAGCAGACGAGCGCCTCCACGCAGGAGATCGCCGCGTCCGCGCAGGAGCTGGCCGCCACCGCGCAGCAGCTCGAGACGCTGGTCGGGCGCTTCCAGCTCGCCGCCTGACCGCAGACCGGAGAGATCCCATCCCGCGCCGGTCCTGCCGGTGCGGGATGGGACGGCCGCCCGTCCGCGCCAGGCTGCGCTAGGCCGGCGCGACCGCCTGGTCCTCGGGCAGCGCGCCGGCGGCGAGCGCGGCGTAGCGCCCGCCGAGCGCGAGCAGCTCGTCGTGCGTGCCGCGCTCGACGATGCGCCCGGCCTCGACGACGAGGATCACGTCGGCGGCCATGATCGTCGAGAGGCGATGCGCGATCGCCATCGTCGTGCGGCCCTGCATCAGCGTCGCCAGCGCCCCCTGCACCAGCCGCTCGGAGGCGGAGTCGAGGGCGCTCGTCGCTTCGTCGAGGATCAGGATGCGCGGGTCCTTGAGGATCGCCCGGGCGATCGCCATGCGCTGCTTCTCGCCGCCGGAGAGCTTGTAACCCCGCTCGCCGACGACCGTCTCGTAGCCGTGCTCCAGCTCCATGATGCGGTCGTGGATCGCGGCCGCCCAGGCCGCCGCGACGATCTCCGCGTCGGTCGCGTTCGGCCGGGCGAAGATGAGGTTGGCGCGGACGGTGTCGTGGAAGAGGTACGTCTCCTGCGTGACCATGCCGATCAGGCTCGCCAGCGACGCCAGCGTCACGTCCTTGACGTCGTGGCCGTCGATCGCGACCGCGCCGGCGTTGACGTCGTAGAGCCGGGGCACGAGCGAGATCATCGTCGACGTCCCGGCGCCACTCGGCCCGACCAGCGCGACCAGGCGTCCCGGCTGGGCGTCGAAGCTGACATCCTCCAGCACCCACTCGCGCGTTGCCTCGGCAGCGACGTCGGCGGCGGTGTTGATCGCCGAGGTTGACGCGTGGAGCGGCACCGGCGCGCCGTCGCCGAGGGTCACGGCCAGCTCCTCATAGCGGAAGTAGACGTGATCGAAGGTGATCTGGCCCCGGACCTGGTCGGGGTCGAGGGCCAGCGCGCCCGGCCGGTCGGTGATGGATACCGGCATGTCGAGGTAGGCGTAGATGCGATCGAAGAGCGCGAGCGAGCCCTGCATTTGCACCTTGATGTTGAGGAGTTGGGTGATCGGACCGAAGCCCCCAACCAGCCGGGCCTGCAAGGTGGTGAAGGCGATGACCGTGCCGATGCTCAATGCGGGGTGAGGCTGGTGGATGATCTCCCAGCCGGCAATGAAGTAGACGAGGGCCGGCGCGAGCGAGAAGACGATCATCGACAGCGTCATCAGTCCCACGCCGATCATCTGGCGCGTCACGCTGATGTCGGCGAGCTTCAGATTCTCCGCCGCGAAGTCGCGCCGGCTCTCTTCCTGCCGGCCGAAGACCTTGATCAGCAACGCGCCGCTGACGGAGAGCGTCTCCTGCATGATCGCCGTGAGATTGGCGAGATGCTCCTGGCGAACGCCGTTGATCGCGCGCGCCCGCGCGCCGACGCGGGAGGAGATGAGATAGACAACGGGGAGAAAACAGAGCGAAATGGCCGTCAGCAATGGACTGAGGATGACCATCGCGACGACCGTGCTGATCGTCAACGAGACATTGCGCACGGCGTTGACGAAGGTAGTGGAGAGCACATCCTCGATCCCGCCGACGTCGTTGGCGAGGCGCGACTGGATCTCGCCCGTCTTCGTGGAGGTGAAGAACTGGAGCGGCATCCGCTGCAAGTGCTCGTAGAGCTGGTCGCGCAAGTCTTGCATGACGCGCTGACCGACGCGCGCGTTGAGCCACGTCTGGAGCACGGAGAGCACCGCGGCGAGCACCGCGCTCACGATCATCGCGGCGACGACGATCACCAGGACGCGCTGGTTCCGCTTGGCGAACGCGTCGTCGAAGAGCACCCGCGTCAGCAGCGGGTTGACCAACGTGAGGACAGCGATGGCGATGGTCAGCAGGAAGGTGAACGCAACCGGGACGGAGTAGGGGCGAAAGCTGCCAACGACGCGGCGGAGTGTTTCACGGTCGTTTCCCGATCGCTGCTCGGGCGGCAGTGACCGCATGATCTGATGCATCGGCGGCCCTCGCCCGTGGCATCCACGGCCACAGGTCTTCCATGCGCCATTTTAGCACCGGGCTCGGGCGCCGGAATGACGCGTGCCGCGCCAGACGGACAGCGGACCGCGCCCATCCGCGCGATCCGCCGTCCGTCAGCCGCCTCATCAGCGCGTTACGCGGCTACCAGTGAATGGTGACCCGCATGCCGATGGTGGCGAAGTTGTCGAGTTGGTCAATGTCGCCGGGCGCGAGGGCGACGCAGCCACCGGTCGCACCGTCCCCGCCCGGCACGATGTTGCCGTTGGCGTCCTTCGTGTAGGAGTGGAAGCCGTTCTGACGGTCCGGGTCGAACCCGACCCAGCCCGAGATGTACGCCTTGGCAAAGGGCGTGTACGACAGCGGCAGGTAGATGCTGTAGACGTGGTAGGTTCCGATGGCGGTCGAGTAGAACCCTTCGGCCGAGAGATCGAACCCCATCGAACCCTGGAACGTCGCCTGTGCCTGGTCGCCGACCATCAGCGAGACCACGCCGGTGGAGCGATCGACGTCGATCCAGTGCTCCGGCGCAGTGTTCGGCGCGGCGGTCGCCCCGCCGCCGCTATCGCCGCCGACGGCCGCGGTGACGTTGCCGTTCCAGCTCAGGTAGCCACCCCAGAGCCAGCCGACGCCATTGCCGTAGTAGACCGGCACGAAGCCGTTCACCGGGTCACCGGCGGTCCAGAACTCGGTGCCGCTCGGCGCCACGTCGTAGACCGAGGCGGAGAGACTCGCGTCCGACCGGATGTTGAGGTAGTCCGTGTTGACCCAGACGGCCGCGCCGCTGGCGCCGGAGACCGGCGCGCAGCACTGGTCGGCATCGAGCGTCAGGTTCGCCGCCCAGGTCCACCCGTCGGTGCCGTTGTAACGAATCTGGTACATGCCATTTTCCGGACCCCAGAGGACGTCGACCCGGTCGCCGGCGTACATCGCGCCCAGGTAGGCGGAATTGGCGTCATCATTGGCGAAGAGTGACGCGCCATCGACGTTGACCGTCGCCGCCTGGCCGGCGGCGACATCGTGCTCGCCGGCGATGACCTGGCCGGCGAGCAGGAACAGGAGCGCGAGCGTCACGCTCAGACATCGGAACAGCGCCTGACGCGCCACGATCGGTCCTCGCACCTGCGCGCCCCAGCCGGCGCGCGCGCACAACGACACAGCCATCAGCAGTCCCCCCTCCTGGGTGCTGCGCGGAGTCTTTCGATGCGGGGATCGGGAACGGAGCGGCCGGACGCATCATCGGGTGGATGGTGTGTCCGTACACTGTGATCGGATAGTAATCATATTCGGTGGATCCTGCAAGCCTGCTCCCGATATATCTTCACAACAGTATTGTGACAACGAGACACAGCACGTTTCCGACAATTGCTTTCGTTCATTCATTGCGCTTCGGCGGGCATTCGGGCGCTGGCGTCTTTTCGGCATCGGAACGGTGCGTGGCGGAACCCGCGACAGCCGGTGGCCGGCGTGACGAATGTGATCGGTCGCGGTTTACACCCGGCGCGTTCGAGGCTATACTCGGAGCATCAGGAGCCGGAGGAGCAACAACTCCCCCGGCTTTATCCATATCCTGATGACGTTGGGAACGATCTGAAACGGAGCACCGCGGAGACGCTCAGGCGGCGAGCCTGGCGTCGCCGTGGCGTACCACCGCCAGACCACGCGCCGATCACGTAGCGCGTATGACGGTCAGTACCCTGGCCGGGACCAGGTCCCGGGAAAGGAAGGACAGGCCCCATGCGAACCGAGCGAATCATCCAACTCACCGCCGACGGCCACGCGCGCCTCGCGCAGGAGCTGAAACACCTGACCGAGGTCAAGCTCCCCGACATCTCCGCCCGCATCCAGGACGCGACCCAGCACGGCGACGTGTCGGACAACAGTGAGTACGAGGACCTGAAAGAAGAGTACATGCTCACCGAAGCCCGCATCCGCGAGCTGGAACAGACGCTCGAACGCGCCGAGATCATCGCGGAAGGCTCGATCGACGGCACCATCCACCTCGGCTCCCGCGTCACCGTCCGCAGCGACGATGACGAGGAGGAGACCTGGGTGCTCGTCAACCCCGAAGAGGCTTCCGCCGTGGATGGGCGCATCTCCACCCAGTCCCCGGTCGGCAAGGCGCTGGTCGGCAGCCGCGTCGGCGACTCCGCGACGGTCACCACGCCGGGTGGCCAGATCGTCTACACCGTGATTGGGGTACGCTAGCCACTGCACATCTCCGGCGGGGCGGCGCGCCGTCCCGCCACGCCGCGGCCGGCCCCGGGGGGTCGGGCCCGGCGGGGGCCCAGTGAGGGGGACCCATGAACAGAGCGGGTTGGAGCACATACCGCAGGG
>JAICKJ010000385.1 GCA_025928015.1 Thermomicrobiales bacterium | reverse complement strand
TGGGGCGCCAGAACCCGGGCGTGCGGCGAAGGAGATGATTGCGTGCTCCCCACCTTCCCGGATCTCCGTCCACTGAACTGGTCCGACCGGCGCGAGATCGAAGAGTTGACGCGTGATTTCGCGCCCTATTCCGAGTTCAACACAGTCAACATGTGGTGTTGGCATCGGAAATACCGCGCGTTGTGCCGGTTTAATGACCATCTCGTCCAAGTGATCACAGACGCCGCCACGGGAGAGATGGCGCTCTCCTTGCTCGGAAAGGGCGATAACGCCCGGACCCTGGCGGCGCTGCTCGCAGCTTCGCGCGGGCTGGGATGTGGGCAATGCTTGCGGCTCGTGCCGGAAGAGGCACTTCCTTCCGATGCTTCTCCTGGCAGCGGTTTTGTGCTCTACCCCGAGGAGCAGGATAGCGACTATGTGCTCTCGATCTCCGAGTGGGTGACGTTGCCTGGGAGCGCCTATCAACCCATTCGGAATCAGATCAATGCGTTCCGGCGGCGTTATCAAGGCGAATTCCTTCGGCTCGATCTGAACAATTCGACGACCCAGGCAGCAATGGAAGATCTCTTCTGGCGGTGGGCGCGACAGAAAGAGGCGACCGCGCTCCCCGCGACATGGCACGAGCTGACCGCGATCCGCCGCCTCTTCCTGGTCGCGCCCGAGGCTCAGGTGTTCGCGTTCGGGCTCCGGGTCGATGATCGGCTCATCGGTTTTCTCATCTGTGAGTGCCGGTCACCAGGCTGGGCCATCGCCCACTACTGGAAAGGAGACCGGACCTTCCGTGGCGTCTACTGCGCCTTGCTCCACCACGCGTGTCAGTGGCTCCAGGCAGAAGGGTGTGCCGCCCTGAATATCGGTCAGGACTTGGGCCTCCCGGGGCTGGCCGCGGCCAAGCGCTCGTTCCAGCCGCGGCGCCAGCTTCGCAAGTACGCCGTCGCCGCTGCTTCCTGACGGCCTCAGCGTTCCTCGCGGACGTAGGTGCGGCCGAGCGCGGCCGGCGCGCCGAGGCGGAGGCGGCGGGTCTGCTGGGTGGCGAGCACGAGCACGAGGATCGTGAAGAGGTACGGCAGCATGTTGAGGAAGAAGGACGAGATCGGCACGTTGACCGCCTGCAGGCGGAACTGCCCGGCCTCGACCGCGCCGAAGAGCAAGGCGCCGAGGGCGACCCGCGCCGGGTTCCAGGTGCCGAAGATGACCAGCGCGACCGCGATCCAGCCCCGGCCGGCCGTCATGTTCTCGCTCCAGCCCGGGTTGGTCGCCAGCGAGATCACCGCGCCGCCCAGGCCGGCGAAGGCGCCGCCGATGACGACGTAGAGGTAGCGCAGGCCGGCGACGTCGATGCCCATCGCGTCGGCGGTCGCCGGGTTCTCGCCGATCGCGCGCAGGTTCAGCCCCGGCCGGCTCCTGTAGACGAACCACCAGAGCACCGGCACGATGATGTACGAGAGGTAGGTCAGCGCGTCCTGCTTGAAGAAGATCTGGCCGATGCGCGGGATGTCGCTGAGCAGCGGGATGCTGAGCGTGTTGAACGCATCCGGTGGCGCCTTGCCGACGAGCGAGTGGCCGAGGTAGGAGGTCAATCCCTGGCCGAAGAGCGTCAGGGCGAGACCGCTGACGACCTGGTTGGCCCGCAGGCTGATGGTGAGGAAGGCGTGGATGAGGGCGATCGCGCCGCCGCAGGTGATGGCAAAGAGCGCGCCAACCCAGGCATTGCCCGACCAGTAGCAGGCGGCGAAGCCGCTGAGCGCGCCGACGAGCATCATGCCCTCGACGCCGAGGTTTAGCACCCCGGCACGCTCGGCCAGCATCTCGCCGAGCGCCGCGTAGAGCAGCGACGCGCCGGAGGCGATTGCGGCGGCGAGCACAGAGGTGATGAAGCCGATCGTGAGAACGTCACTCAAACCCGGTGTCTTTCGCAGATCCGCCAAAACGGGTGGGTGGCGCATGAGCCACGGTACGCGGAGATGGTACCAGACGACGATGTTCCGCCCCGCGTCATGCACGATCCCGCGCCGGCCCGTGGCGCGGGATCGTGCGTGCGGGCTTGCTGGACGGACGACCCTTTGTG
>JAICKJ010000253.1 GCA_025928015.1 Thermomicrobiales bacterium | reverse complement strand
TCGGTGCACGGTTCGCTCCTGCTAACATCGGCATCTGAAAGGTGCGGTTGTCCGGTGGATACGCCCCGTTTGCTACACTCCGGCGCAGGACGGGACGCCGCCGTCGCATCGCATCTTACCCGGACATGCGTGACGTGACGCGATGGCAGGGTCCGTGCAGGCACTCCGCGACGGGACGAGGCCGCAACGGCCGGAGGACGAGCAGATGAGCGAGCAACCACCAACCAACGGCCAGACCGCCGGCGCGAACGATGATGTGCCCGTGTCGGTCGGCAAGAGCGACACGACCAGGACTCCCGAGCCGACGCCGGAGCTGCTCCGGCGGGATGCGGGCGACGTGCAGGGTCAGCACGTCGCGATGGAGCGCTCCGGCGCCGAGTCGATCAAGGCGGACCGGGTCACGATGGAATCGTCCGGCGCGCAATCGATGACGACGAAATCGGCCCAGCTGGAAAAATCCGGTGTCGTCCAGCTCCACGCCGAACGCGCCGTGCTCCACGATTCCGGCGCGGTGATTGTCCAAAGTGAGGAGGTCCGGCTGGTCAACAGCCAGGCGGTCGTCGTCGGCGCGGCCAAAATCGAGAGCGAAGGCACGCTCAAGGCCGGCATCCTCGGCACCGGCGAGATCAAGTCGCAGGGGTCCGTCAGCGGTATCTTGCTCTCGGCGGGCAAGATCGAAGCGGAGGGCGGGGTCAACGCGACCTTCACGCCTCCGGCGGCGGCGGCGTTCGGCGCCGCGTTCGCGGTCACCCTGCTGCTGCTCGGGCGGCTGTTGCGACGGGTTTTCCAGCAGGAAAGGGGACGGTGATGCGATTCGTGAAATTCGCCGGTGGAATCCTGTTCGGCGCGGCGGTCGGCGCGGCGGTGGCGAGCTTCCTCGCGCCGCAGTCCGGCCCGCGGCTGCAAACCCAAACGCGCGACCTGATCGACGAGGCGAAGCGCCAGGGCGACCTCGCGCAGGCGGAGGAAACGGAGACGCTGGAGCGACGCTTCCGGGAGAAGGTCAACGACCCGAACGCGCTGACGCCGCGGGAGACGCCGGTGTAGCACGACGCCAGAGCACGCCAGATTGAAATCAGGCGCTCAACGGACGCAGTCTCTCCGAGACTGCGTCATGGAGAGCCAAACGAAAACGTCGCCGGTTGCGGATCCTTGCAACCGGCGACGTTTTCGTCCTGGATGGCGACAAGGCGATGACCCTGGCGTATGCTGGGCCGACGCGAACGCCGGGCGTTCCGACGGCCAATGTGACCGCCGGGACGCGCAATGAACGGGGAGGGCATCCATGGAAGGCATCGAGATCGGGTGCGGGCTGATCACCTGGCGCGGCAAGCCGGAAGAGGAGGCGCTGGCGGATGTCGCGCAGGCCGGTTACACCGGCGCGCCCCCACGACTGCGGCCGAGCAGCGAGGTGTCGGCCGTGCAAGACCTCTTTGCGAAGTTCCGGCTCACCCCCGCGCCGCCCTACTTCGGCGCGCCGTTCTGGCTGGCCGAGGCGCAGGATGAGATCGTCGCCGCCGCGCGGGATCACGCCCGCTTCGCCCGCGGACTCGGCTGCACCGAGCTGTACGTCGCCGCCGGCGGCGACTACACCACCCGCGGCGGCAAGACCCGGCGCCAGGTCGCCGGCCACGTCAGTCCGGATGACGCGATGTCGGACGACGAGTTCCAGCAGTTCGCCACCACGCTCAACGCCTACGCGAAGATCACGGCCGAGGAAGGCGTCGCATCCTGCTTCCACAACCACGTCGGCACGGTGGTCGAGACGGAGAACGAGCTGGAACGGCTGCTGGCCCTCATCAGCCCCGACGTCTGGCTCGGTCTCGACACCGGACACCTGCAATGGGGCGGCGCGGACGCCGTCGGCGTCTGTCGCAATCACGTCGACCGGATCAAGACGCTTCACCTGAAGGACATCGACGAGCAGGTGCGCCAGGAGGGCGTCAAATCCGGCTGGGACTACGGCACCTTCGTCGACCACGGCATCTTTGCCGAGCTGGGCGAGGGGGTCGTCGACTTCCCGGCCCTGAAATCGCTCCTCGACGACAACAACTTCACCGGCTGGCTGATCGTCGAGACCGACGTCACCCAAAAGCCCACCGCCCTGGAGAGCGCCACCATCAGTCGGAGCTACCTCAAGACGTTGGGCTATTGATCTGGATGGACCTTCAATCGATGGAGCGGCCGCATCTCATGATTGTTGGGTGCGGCCACTGGAGCAATCCCGGCAAGGACGCCATTACAGTCCAGTATGACGACATGCTGGCGCCCGAGCGCCAGGGTCAGATCGTCGATGTCGTGGCGCGGCTTGCCCGTTTTCAACCGACGAAGGTCGCGCTCGAAGTCATGACCGATACCGAAGATGCGCTCAACGACGACTACCGGCATTACCGCAATGGTTCACTAGTCCTTTCGGCAAACGAGCGACACCAGCTCGGTTTCCGGCTCGCCGCCCGAATGAAGCACGACCGCATCTTCGGCATCGACTGGCACGATCTCGAACGTGCCATACCGTGGGACGATGCAATTGCGTTCGCCCTCGCGCATGACCAATGCGGCCTCGTCGCACCTTTCACCGAAACGGATGAGCAACGACAGGCGAACGAAGCGCGCGAAAGCGAACGTCTGTGCGCGATGAGCGTTCGCGACCAGCTTCTGGAAATGAACGCCGACGCATCACTCGACTCCGGTAACCGGATTTATATGGATCTCGCCCGTGTCGGCAGGGGCCGGAACTACATAGGCGCCGATGTGGTGCTGCGATGGTACGAGCGCAACCTCAAGATCTTCGCCAATCTCGCGCGCTTGATCGACTCACCAATGGAACGCATCCTGGTCGTCATCGGCAATGGGCACCGTCCATTGCTGACGCACTTCGCTCTCAGTTCCGGCGCATTCTCGCTGGATCCGGCGACGACACATCTCATGTGACACCTGCGAATACCTGGCTCACCCCTTCAACGACCGCACATATTCGACGCTCCGCGTGAGCTGTTCCGGGATGAACGGCCCAGTGCATTCGAAGCCGAGCCAGCCGCCGTACCCGACCTTCTGCAGATGTTGGACGATGGGGCCGAAGTCGATGCCGCCCTCGCCGGGGAGGCGGCGGTTGCGGTCGGAGAGGTGGACGAGGTCCAGCTTGTCGCCGACCGCGTCGATCTCGGCCAGCGCGTTCTGCCCCTCCCGGTCCATGTGGTAGGTGTCGATCATCGTCCCGACCCACAGGCTCTTCAGCAGTCGCACGAACGCCGCCGCCTTCGCCGGCGACCAGAAGAGGTGCGTCTCGTCGCGGTTCAGCGGCTCGATCACGATACGAGTCTCCGCCTCCCGCGCGACATCCTCCAACTCCGCTAGTTGCGCCAGCAGCACCGCCTCCTCGACCTCCTCGACGCCGGCGCCGCGGTCGACCGCGATCTGCGGCGGGCCGAAGATCGGCACGACGATCACGTTCGCCGCGCCGACAGCCTGGGCGCTGGCCAGCCGGTCGCGGACCAGCTCCATCGCCTCGGCCCGCTGCCGCTCGGTGCGGGCAACGAGCGGCGTGGTGATGCGACCGTAGATGTTCGGCACGGTCACGCCGGTCTCGGCGATCAGTTGCGTGACCTCGTCGATCCGGCCGGCCATCAAATCGCCGCGCAGGTCGATGCCGTCGAACCCGCACTCCTTGACGATCGCGAACTTCTCGGCGATCGGCTGCTCGCCGAGCATCATCTCGTGGACACTGAGCTTCACGAACAATCGTTCCTTTCCGGAAAATCAGAAATCGTAGGAGACCGGGACGGCGCGGCCGCTGTCGATCGAGCGGAAGATCGCGTTCGTGAACGCCAGCATCTCCTTGCCGGTCGCGAAGCCGTAGGCCGGCGCGCCGCCGTTCGCGATCGCGTCGGCGAAGATCGCGAACTCGGCCGCATGGAGGTCCGTCGGCTCGATCTCGACCGTCTCGACCTGATCGCCGTCGTAGACCGTGAGCTGGCGCTGGACATTCCCCTCCGCGCCGCCCTTGGGCCCGAGAATCCGGTCCGGCCGCGTCGGCATGCCGAAGTGCTCGGCCAGTCCCCAGGAGACGGTCATCGTCGCCAGGTCGCCGGACGCGTATTCGACGGTGACGACCGCGCTGTCAATCGCGAGCTGATCGAAATGCGCGACCTCCGGACGTCCCGTTGCCAGGATGCGGCCCTGCGCGTAGATGTTCTTCGGCTTGGAGCGGAACACGGTCTGCCAGAGCAGATAGTAGTGGCAACCGGCGTCCATCAGCGGCCCGCCATTGCCTTGCCGGTCGTGCATCACCCGCTTCGGCCGGACCTCCTGCAGCAGGTCGGAGTTGAAGATCATCGGCCGCCCGAACCGCCCCTCGGCTGCCCACTGGCGGAGCAGCCCGACACCGCCGGCCAAGTTGCGCTGCATCCCCAGCCCGAAGAGCACACCGGCCCGTTTGACCGCCGCCTCCATCGCCTTCGCCTCGGTCATTGTGTGGGCGAGCGGCTTCTCGCAGAAGACGTGCTTGTCTTGCTCCGCCGCGAAGATCGTCACCGGCGCGTGAAACGCCAGCGGCAGCGCGATCGAGACGATATCGACGTCGCCGCCGGTGATCGCCTCCCGGTAATCAACATACGTCGTCTGGACCTCGTGGCTCGCCGCCAGCGCCGACGCGCGCTCCTGGTCCACATCGGTAATCGAGACAACGCGGTGCCCGCTCGCCAGCCATCCCGCGACATGCCGCCCGCCCATATCCCCCGCGCCAATCACCGCCACGTTGTACTGCGTTGCCATCTCTGGAACGTTCCCCTTCCCTGTTCGTCGTTCTAGTTGGTCGTTGTCACTCTCACGCTCGTCATTCTGAGGGATGAAATCCCGAAGCATCCCCGCGCGAAGCGCTTGCCCGCAGGCAACCATCGTGCCTCGCGGCGCAGATGTCCGCGGCGGCGGACCGGCTTCGCCGCGGGATGCTTCGGCAAGCTCAGAATGACGATTGATTACCGAGGGCGCTCCCTGTCGCCCTCCTCATACCAGTTCCAGGCCAGGTCGTTCCAGCGCGGATTCTGTTCGGCGATCAGCGCCAGCTTCTTCGCCCGCGTCTTGCCTTTCAGGCTCTTCTCCCAGGCGATCGCGTCGTCGATTCGTGGAAACTCAGCGATATAGACCAGCTTGGTCAGATCGTAGCGCTTCGTAAAGCCGTCATAGAAAAGACTCTTGTGCTCCCAAACGCGGCGCTCCAAGCTGGTCGTGAGGCCAACGTAGATGGTGCGGTGCGTGTTCGCCATGATGTAGACCCGCGCCGTCTTCACGCCTTGCCCCTCCCGCGGCCCTCCTGGATCCCGACGTCCGTCATTCTGAAGATCGTAGATCGAAGAATCCCCGCGCGAAGCGCTTGCCCGTCACCACGAACGCCCGGGTTCGCAGCATTGTGCGCTGCGACGCACCGGCTTCGCCGGGGGATTCTTCGGGGCTTCGCCCGCTCAGAATGACGGAAGAGACGCCTTCCGGCCATCTACTGCTTCACCGCGCCGGCCATGCCTTCGATGAAGTAGCGCTGGAGGAAGAGGAAGACGACGATGACGGGCAGCAGGCTGATCGTGGAGGCGGCGGACATGTCGGTCCAGCTCGTGAAGTTGTCGCCCTGGAACGAGTAGACACCGACCGCCAGCGTCCGCAGCTCCGGCCGGGACAGCGTCAGCACGAGCGGCACAAGGAAGTCGTTCCAGCTCG
>JAICKJ010000021.1 GCA_025928015.1 Thermomicrobiales bacterium | reverse complement strand
GTCCTCAGCCTGCACGGCTACCGGTTGACCGCGCCGCGCGCGGCGATCGTCAACGCCGTGCTGCGTCACGACCATCCGTTCACCGCGGAGCAATTGGTGGCGGAGTTGAGCGATGCCGCTGGCGCGCGGCCGATCGGCCGCGCCACCATCTACCGGACGCTCGAAATCCTGGCCGCGGTCGATGTGCTGACGCGGCTGGTGCAGGCCGATGGCCGTCCTTCGTACATCATCGGGACGCCGGGCCACCGGCATCATCTCGTCTGCTCCGAATGTGGCGCCGCCGTCGAATTCACGCGCTGCCCGGTCGATGAGCTGGTCCGCGATCTGACCCGGGACACTGAGTTCAAGATTCACGACCACCTGCTGGAGGTCTTCGGCGTCTGCCCGAGCTGCCAGCATGCGGAGCGGCTCCACAGCCTGGCGCCGTAGCACGTTATTGACACTAGGTCTCAATTACTGCTACCGTAAGCGCTCAGCCGGCGCGGGACGGATGCGTTCCGACTCGCTGAATGTGTTCCGGCAGTTTCCTCCTCACCATCCCCTTCGTGGGCAGCGGACAACGACGCATGACCAGTTTCCCGAAATCGACCGAGCCCGTTCTTGCCGTGGGCGGCCTCGCGGTCCACTATGGCGGCCGCTCGGCCCTGTGCGATGTCGATCTCGCGATTGACCGCGGCCAGATCGTCAGCCTCGTGGGCCCGAATGGCGCGGGCAAGAGCACGCTGCTGAAGGTGCTGGCCGGCATGCTGCCGCCGTCGCACGGCACCGTCGACTTCGACGGCGCGCCGCTGCGCAAGCCGCACCGCCGGATCACCTACGTGCCGCAGCGCTCGGGTGTGGAGTGGAGCTTCCCGGTCTCCGTCCTCGACACCGTGCTGATGGGCATCGCCGATCGCACGCCGCGCTGGCGACGCTACGGTCGCGCCGAGGAGCGGCGGGCGCTCGACGCGCTCGACCAGGTCGGCATGCGGCGCTTCGCCCGCATCCAGATTGGCGAGCTCTCCGGCGGTCAGCAGCAGCGCGTCTTTCTCGCCCGCGCGCTCCTCGCCGATGGCGAGGTCTTCCTGCTCGATGAGCCATTCGCCGGCGTTGACGTGCCGACCCAGGAGTTGATGGTCGGGCTCTTCGACACGCTGCGGCAACGCAATGCGGCGATCGTCTACGCCACCCACGATCTCACGCAGGCCGCCGCGACGTCCGATGTGACCGTCCTGCTCAACCGGCGCATCGTGGCCGCCGGGCCGCCGCGTGAGGTCTTCACCGAGCAGGCGCTGCGCGAGACCTTCGGCGGTCAGGTGGTGATCCTCACCACGCCCGCGCCGTCCCCGGAGCCGGTCATCCGATGAGCTGGATCACCGAACCCTGGCAGATGACCTTCATGGTCCACGCCTTCCTGGCGATCATCCTGGTCGGCGTCATCTGCGGCGCCACCGGCGTCTTCGTCACGTTGCGCGGGCTCGCCTTCCTGGGCGACGCGCTCTCCCACGCGATCTTCCCCGGCATCGTCATCGCCTTCATCCTGGGCGGCCATTTCCTGATCGGCGCGCTCATCGCCGCGCTGCTCGTCTCGATGGGGATCGGCTTCGTCAGCCAGTCCGGGCGCCTCTCGAACGACACGGCGATCGGCATCCTCTTCGTCGGCAGCTTCGCCTTCGGCGTCGCGCTGATGTCCAACCAGCGCGGCTACGCCCGCGACCTGACCAGCTTCCTGCTCGGCTCGATCCTCGGCGTGACACGGAGCGATCTGGCCCTCACCGCCGCGATCGGGCTCATCGTGCTCATCACGATCTTCTGGTTCCGGCGCGAGCTGACGATCGTCGCCTTTGACCGCACCTTCGCGCAGGCCAGCGGCATCAACGTCTGGGTGCTGGACCAGGTCTTCCTGCTCATCCTCGCGCTGGCGATCGTCATTTCGCTGCAGACGGTCGGGAATATCCTCGTGCTGGCGATGCTGGTGACGCCCGCGGCGACCGCGCGGCTGCTCACCGACCGCTTGCCGGTGATGATCGTCATCTCCTCGGCCGCCGGCGCGATCTCCGGCATCGTCGGGCTCTACCTGTCGTACTACCAGGGGATTTCGTCCGGCGCGAGCGTCGTGCTGGTCACGACCGCCCTCTTCGGCCTCGTCTTCCTCTTCGCGCCCCGCACCGGCTTCATCACCACGCACGTGACCCGCCGCCTGCACTACGGCCACCCCGAACGCGACGCGTTCGCCCTCGAACCGGAGGAGGATATGGCCTCGCGGCAGTTGCTGTAGCCCTGCTTCGCGCGTCACACCTTGTTCCTCTGCCAATCCCTGCATCGTCATGCTGAGTTTGTCGAAGCATCTCCCGGCGCAGCCGGTCCGCCGCCGCGGACGAACGCCCTGCCGGGGAGATGGTTCGACTGCGCTCACCATGACGACGGGCGACGAAGCGCTTCGCGCGGAGATTCTTCCCTCCGGTCAGAATGACGGGCCAGGGGAGCGGGCGAGGAGAACAGGTGCGGTCCTGAACGAAGACGCCGCGGCGGCGGGAGATCCCCTCGGCAGGCTCAGGGCAGGCTCTTCGACTGCGCTCAGGATGACAATCCGTCCAGCGACACGACGCTGAACGGATATTCCCGCGCCTTGAACCGCTCGATCACGGCCACCTGCGTTCGCGCGATGCGCGCGTACATGGCCGGGTTGCTGGTCGCCAGACCGGACTCCGCCAGCTCGTCCTCGTCGAGCGTGATGTGGGTGCCGTCGGGCAGGCCGATCAGGTCGAGGTAGAGGTCACGCCAGGTCAGCTCCAGCTTATCGCCGTTTTCGCGGAGCAGCGCCGGGTGGGAGACGTTGGCGTACCAGCCACGCAGCGCGCCGTCCGGCGCGAAGACGGTGAAGACGTTGTACGGGAGCACCGGCGAGAAGTATTCGAGCAGGTGATCGCCGGGCACGAAGCGCAGCCCGGCCAAGGCGACGTTGCCATGCGACCAGACTGCCTCCGCCTCGATCCACTGATCAGCGGAATGCACGCGCCGCACGTGTCCGTCGTAGCGCGTGACCTCCGCGCCGTCCGCATCCGCCTTGATGATCGTCACCGCCGCGCCGGGCGTCAGGCGGTGCCAGAGCGCGAGCGTCCCGGTGTCGCTCGGCCACACCGTGACGCTCGCTGCCTGCCCTTCGGATGATCCGGCGCGACCTGTCATCACCGATGCCCGCTACTCGCCGCGGACCAGCGACAGGACCTCCTGCGTCTTCTCGTGCAGCAGGTCTTCGTTCTGGGCCTCGACATTCAGCCGCAGCAGCGGTTGCGTGTTGGAAGGGCGTAGATTGAACCACCAGTCCTTGAAGCCGACGGTCAGGCCATCGAGGTGGTCGACGTCGCCGCCCTGGTCCTGGTAGACCTGCTCAACCTGCTTCATGACGGCCTGCGGGTCGGCGACCTCGGAGTTGATCTCGCCGGAGCGGACCCGCGTGTCGATCGGCTTCAGCACCTCGGAGAGCGTCTGGTCCTTCTTGGAAATGAGCTGAAGGACGGTGAGCATTGCGATCAGGCCGGAATCGGCGTACCAATTCTGGCGAAAGTAGAAGTGGCCGGAGTGCTCGCCGCCGAAGATCGCGTCCTCCTTGCGCATCGTCGCCTTGATGAAGGAGTGACCGACGCGGGAGCGGATCGGACGGCCGCCGTGCTCCTTGATGACCTCCGGCACGGAGCGGGAGCAGATCAGGTTGTAGACGATTGCCGCGCCCGGCTCGCGCTCCAGCATCTCGATCGCGACCATCGCGGTCGTCATGTCGCCGCCGACGAAGTCGCCCTTCTCGTCGATCAGGAACATGCGGTCGGCATCGCCGTCGAAGGCGACGCCCAGGTCGCAGCCCTGCTCGACGACCGTTCGCTGGAGGTCCTTGACGTTCTCCGGCTCGATCGGGTTCGCCTCGTGGTTCGGGAAGGTGCCGTCCAGCTCGAAGTAGAGCGGGACCAGCTCGCAGGGCAAGCGCTTGAAGACGGGCGGGATGAGCTCGCCGGCCATGCCGTTGCCGGCGTCGATCGCGATCTTCAGCGGCTTGAGCTTCGCGACGTCGATCAGCGAGAGCGCGTGCTCGGCGTACGCCTCCAGCACGTTCTTCTGCTCCAGGTTGCCCTTCGGGCCGCGCGGCTCCGGCAGGTCGCCGCTGACGACCATGTCCCGGATGTCGCCGATGCCGGTGTCCATCGACAGGGCCTTCGCCTCCTCGCGGCAAATCTTGAACCCGTTGTAGTTGGCCGGGTTGTGCGAGGCGGTGATCATCACGCCGGCGGGATAGCCATAGTTGCCGACGGCGAAGTAGAGCGCGTCGGTCGAGACCAGCCCGATATCGACCACGTCGGCGCCCTGGTCGCGAATGCCGCTGATCAGCGCCTGCGAGAGGATGGGGCCGGAGACGCGCATGTCGCGGCCGACGCAGACGGTCGGCGCGCCGAGAAACGCGACAATGGCCCGGCCGATCCGGTAGGCGATGTCGGGGTTGAGCTGGTCCGGCACGGTGCCGCGGACGTCGTACGCCTTGAACAGGTCGCCCACGCTGGGATCGAGCGGGCCTTGCTGGGTCGTGTCCGAACGTGCTTCCGTCATGCATCCACCTCCGATACGGGTATCGTCCGTGCGATCATGGTATCAACGGATTGTTGCTGGTTGATTCCCTGTCTGGAGCATTCTATCGTGAGCGCGATCACCGCGAAAGTACCTGGCCTCATTATGGCAAAACCGCTGCCGCCGACCGCGGCGGTCGATCTGCACATGCACACGCTGGCCAGCGACGGCACTTGGGTGCCGCGGGAGCTCTTTACGGTTCTCGAGGAGCGGGAGTTTCGGGTCGTCGCCGTTTGCGATCACGACACCATGCGCTCCGTGCCCGCCGCGATGGCCGAGGGCGCCGCGAGGGGCATCCAGGTCATCCCCGGTGTCGAGGTGACCTGTCGCTGGGGCGGCCGTCAGTGGCACGTGCTCGTCTATGGCGTCGATCCGGCCCGCGACGACGAGCGGGCGCGGCCCTTCCTGACGATGGTCCGGATGCAGGACAAGCATTTGACCGAGCTGGCACTGGACGCGAAGGAGCGGGTCGAGAAATCCGGGAAGGTGCTGCCCTCGTGGGAGCGCGAGGTCGCCGGCCGGCCGCCGATGCCGGTCCACACGCTGCGGGCGATGATCGCCGACAAGCACGTGGCCAATCTGTCGGAGGCCGCGAACCTGGTTGCATCGCTGGGCGGCCGGTTCAACACGGAGCAGCCGTTGGAGCTGGTCATCGAGCTGGCGCATCTCGCCGGCGGCACCTGCGTCGTCGCCCACCCAGGCCGGGCCGATCTTGGGCCGGCGATGACCGAGGAGACGCTGGAGGCGATGCTCGCCGACGCCCCGATCGACGGCCTGGAATGTCACTACCGGACCTACACCGATGACGACACCGCCTTCTACCGCGGCCTCGCCGAGCGGCACGGCCTGCTGATCTCGACAGGCTCGGACTCCCACGGCCCGGGCGTCCCGGTCGATCCCCGTGCCTGGCGCGCCATCTGGTGTCAGTCCTTGCTCGACCGCCTCGGCATCCCGGTCGCCTCGTCCGAGGACGACCAGCCCATCTGGGCACCCGGCATGGACCCGCTCAACGCCAGGCCCAAACCGCCCGAGGAAAAGCCGGCGGAAGCTGGCGAACAACCGACCAATACCACCGAAGGCGAGCAGACGCCGGCGAAGTAGGGGCACCTGCCGGCGTCTGCTTCACGGGCCGCCAATCCGTCCGCTCCCGGCACTCCCCTCAGCCGTCATGCTGACCAACGGGAAGCATCCCCCGGCGAAGCCGGTCCGCGCAGCGGACGAACGCCCTGCCGGGGAGATGCTTCGACAAGCTCAGCATGACGACAGGGAGAAGCGCTTCGCGCAGGGATGCTTCGGGGCTGCGCCCGCTCAGCATGACGGACAAGGCGGGTTTCCTCATCCGCGTCAGATCTCCGGGGTGGCGGGCGTTCGCTGCGCTCACCAAGAGATTCCTCGACTCGACTCGGAATGACGGGAAAGGGGATTGGGAAGGGAAAAACGGGTTGGCGGCGTGAAGGCACGCTGCGTGACCGACTTCCCTCAATATCCCAGCGCCAAGCCCTCCGCGCGCGGGTCGGAGCCGCCGATCAGGACGCCGGTCTCCGGGTCGCGGGCGATGATCTGGGCCGCGCCGCCGCCGCCCCACGGACCTTGCCGCCGGATATCGTGGCCCTTCGCGTCCAGGCCGGCGATCGTGCCCGGGTCGAGCCGGTCCTCCACCCGCAATTCGAACGGGTTCTCGATCGAGATCGGATCCGTGCCCGGCCAGCTCGTCCAGCGCGGCAGCTCGACCGTCGCCTGCGCGTCCAGGCCCATGTCGATCAGGCCGGTGATCGCCTGCATGTTCCACTGCGGCTGACCGTCGCCGCCAGGTGTGCCGCCGACGAGGACGGGCCGGCCCTGCTCGTCGCCGATCAGATAGCAGTTGAGCGTGTGCATCGTCTTCTTGCCGGGCGCGAAGATGTTGGGATGCCCTTCCTGCAAGGTGAAGCCGCGGCCGGCCCGGTTGTTCATCACCACGCCGGTCTCGCCGCCGACGACACCGCTGCCGAAGGCACTGGAGACCGACTGGATGAGCGAGACCATCGCGCCGTCCCCGTCGATCACGCAGAGATAGGTGGTGTCGCCGTCCTGATGGACGCCGGCCAGGATCTCCGATTGTGCGTGGTCCGGATCGATCTCCGTGGCGCGCGTTTCGGCCCAGTTCTTGGAGAGGAGCAGGTCGGTCGGGCAATTCCCGAAGGCGCTGTCGCCGGCGAAGCCGAGCCGGTCGGCGTAGGCCAGCTTCTTGGCCTCGACCAAGGTGTGGATGCCTTCGACGCTCGTCGGGTTGAATGGCGCGGCCGTCGCCGCCTCGACGATGTTCAGGCTCTCCAGCAGGATCAGGCCCTGCGACGGGATGCAGGTCTCGTAGATCGTGTAGCCGCGGTAGGACGTCTCGATCGGCGCGGTCAGCGCGGTCTCATGGTCGCGCATGTCGTCAATCGCGAGGCGGCCGCCGAGCTCCTGCACGTGCGCGGCGATCTGCTGCCCGATCTCACCGCGGTAGAAGGTGTCGCGGCCATCCTGCGCGAGCGTCTCCAGCGTCTTCGCCAGCCCCGGCTGCTTGAGAAGCGTGCCCGCCGCCGGCGGTTTGCCGCCCGGCAGGAAGACCGCCGCGGCCGCGGGGTCGCGCCGCAACAGATCGGCGTTGGCGGCGATGGCGTGCGCGCCGAGCGGTTGCAGCACGAAGCCTTCGCGGGCCATCGCCGTGGCCGGCTCGGCGACCTCGGCGAACGATTTCGTGCCGAAGCGCCGGAGCAGGGTGAAATAGGCATCGACCATTCCCGGCACCGCGATCGCCAGCGGGCCCTGGTAGGGCATCTGGTGCTTGCCGTCGGGGCTGTGGCGCCGCATCTCCTCGATCGTCGCCTGGCGCGGTGCGATGCCGCTGCCCTGGATCGAGGTGATCGGTTGACCGGGCAGCGAGACGAGGGCGAAGAGGTCGCCGCCGAGGCCGCACATCTCCGGCATGACCACCGCGGCCGCGAGCCCGGCGGCGACCGCGACGTCGACCGCGTTGCCGCCCGATCGGAGCACGTGCAGGCCGGCCGCGACGGTCATCGGGTGCGCGGCGGCCACCATGCCGCGATCGGCGTACATCGGATAGGGACGGCGGCGCGGCCAGGGCTGTTCCGCGCCATCGTGCGACTTGGGAAATCCGAGCATGTTCTCCTCCAGCATCGACCTTATTCTTCGCCAGATGATCGCACACCGGGACGGGACCGAGAACCGGTCCGTCGTCGGAACGTCCTATGGTAGGCTCCGGCCATGAAGACGGACGGCGGCTGCGAAGACCTCATCGAGACGCGCGACCTCACCAAATGCTTTGGCCGCGTGCATGCGCTCGATGGCGCGACGTTGCACGTCCAACGTGGCGCCATTCACGGCTTCCTTGGCCCCAATGGCGCGGGCAAGACGACGGCGATCCGCGTGCTGATGGGCTTCATCCGGCCAACCTCCGGCACCGCGCAGATTCTTGGCCTCGATCCATGGGCAGATGGCGTCGCGATTCGCCGCCAGGTCGGTTACCTCGTCACCGCCGACGCCCTCTACGACGACATGTCCGGCGTCGATCAGCTGGATTTCGCCGCGACGCTTTCCGGCCGTCCTCCCGCCTTGCGCGAGCGCGCCCGCGAGGCGCTGGAGCTCTCACAGACCGCGCTTGGGAACCGGCTGGGGACCTATTCCAAGGGGATGCGCCAGAAGCTGGCGCTCATCGCCGCGTTGCAACACCAACCCGAGCTGCTGATCCTCGATGAGCCGTCCGACGGGCTCGATCCGCTCATCCAGCGGAACTTCGAGCGGCTGTTGCGGGAGATGAACGCGGCCGGCACGACGATCTTCATGTCCTCGCACGATCTGGCGGAGGTCGAGCGCACCTGCTCGCTGGTCGCAGTGATCCGGGCCGGCCGAATCGTCGCCAACGAGGCGGTCGCGCGATTGAAGCAACGATTCCGCCGCGTGGCGCACATCACCTTCTCCGGTGGGCTGCCGGGGGGCATCGCCCACATCCCGGGAACGACTGTGCTCGCGGTCGACGGCGAGCGGGTGGCGCTCTCGGTCGGGGAGGACATCAACGATCTGCTTCGCTTCCTGGCCCTTCATCCTGTTTCGCGCTTCGAGCTGGATGCGCCCGGATTGGAAGACGTCTTCATGGACTTCTATCGGCCGGAGGAAGCAGGCACGCCGGCATCTGGCCAGGCGGTGGCCTCGCCATGACGACGATGCGGGTGCTGGTGGGGCGGCTGCTCCGGCGTGGGCTGAGCGGAACGGTCGCGCTCTTGATCGGTATTGTGCTGTTCGAGGCGTTTGTGCCCTGGATCGCGCACACGCTCGTCACCGGCACCGACATCAACAGCTTCATTTCCGCGCTGCCGCCACAGATGCAGGCGCTGGCCCGGCTCAACCCCGAGCTGATCAAAACCGACGGCGCCCGCGGCTTCCTGCCCGTCGGCTACACCGATCCACTCTTCCTGGTGCTGGCCGCGACGGTCACGATCGGCTTCGCGGCGCGGGCGCTCGCCGGTGAGATCGGCGGCGGCACCATGGCGTTGACGCTTTCGCGACCGGTCTCCCGCCGTGGCGCCTACCTCGCCCGCGTACTGACACTGATCGTGCTCTGCGTCGCGGTGGGCCTGGCCGGCGTGATCGGGACGTCGATCGGCGTGGCGATCGCCTTGCCGGCCGGCGTGGTGAGCGCGACCAACATCGTCCTGCTCTGGGTGACGATCACGGCGCTCGCCTGGGCGTTCGGCGGGTTGACGCTCGGCGCGTCGAGCGCGGCCAGCTCGACCGGACGCGTCATCGGCTGGGCGATCGGCGTCCTGGCGATCTGCTATTTCGTCGACTATTTCGCCAGCGTCTGGTGGGTGCTGAAGAAGCTCCAGCCGATCAGCATCCTCGCCTACTACGATCCGTCAAAGGCGTTGATCACCGCAACGGTCGATGGCAGCGAGCTGCTCGTCCTCATCCTGCTCGGCCTCGCCGGTGTCCTCGCCGGTCTCATCATCTTCGACCGCCGCGACCTGCTGTTGTAGGGATACTCGGTGGACGTCCGTTGTCGTGACCACACAGTTTGCGATCGCGACCCCCCTGGACAGTCATCCTGAGCGGAGTCGAAGAGCCTGCCCTGCGCGTGCCGAAGGGAGCTCCCGCCGCCGCGGCGTCCTCGTTGCAGCCCAGAACCATCCGCTGCTGCCACTCCCCTCATCGTCAAGCTGACCAGCGGGAAGCATCCCCCGGCGACGCCGGGCCGCCACCGCGGACACCTGCGGCGGCAGGAGATGCTTCGACACGCTCAGCATGACGGGCGGCAAGGCGCCATCCTTCCACGCGCGTCCGGTGTGGCGGCACTCGCATCCGCTCGGCAGAGAGATCTCCCTCGGCACGCTCAGGACAGGCTCTCGACAAGCTCGGTATGACGGTTTGCGGCACTGGGAAGAGGAATCAGAGCAACGTCAGCACGCCCAGGGCGATGGCGACAGCGAGGATGATCAGGAAGGCGATCAGGCCGAGATAGAAGCCGCGGACGCTTGTCGCGGCGACGGCGGGGACCAGATCCGGGGGCGCTGCCGTCGGGAGTGGGGGCGCCGGATCGAGCGGCTGGTTGATCGCGGTTTCGTTGGTGGTCTCGGTCCCGCCAGACCAGGTCTGGTCCCAGACCGGCCGGTAGGCCTCCGTCTCCTGAGCGGTGCCCGCGGACGTCTCGGACGGCGAGGGCTCGAACGGGCGCGTTGCGTTCGGGTCGACCGGCTCGTTCAGATTGGCGCCGCACTCGGCGCAAAAGAGGCTGCGCCCGGTATTGGTGGCGCCACAGTTCGGGCAGATGCGCGTCGTTGTCGATTTCATGCTGCTGTCCTCGTGTGATCGCCGCACGCCGTCAGGCGCCGTCACCCAGGAAGTTGGGATCGACCGCGAACGCGTCCGAGATGCTGAACCGTTCCATCACCACCATGCTGATCGCGTCCGTGTAGGAGAGCCCATGGTCCGACCGTGCGCTGATCACCAGCGTCCGGGCCCGGTGCTCGTCCTGCTCGTCCGCATGGTAGACCGGCAGCCGGTGGTCGCGCAGCCACTGTTGGGCAATGTGTGGTCCCGGGCCGGCGCTCAGCAGCTCGACCGTCTCGGCGATCACATAATTGGTGGTGAAGAGCCGGTAGCCGCCGTTCACCAGCTCGTGGTAGGCGGCGATAGCGGCCTCATGCGACTCGTCGGCGTGATCGGTCAGTGCGACGATGGCCGACGAATCGACGAAGGCGACCCGCATCGCGTCGCCGCCGGCCTGCTGCTCGTTGGCGTCCTGACTCACGTTCCCTCCTCGGTTCAGGGCGGTTAGCGGCGGCGCCAGGCCAGACGGCGATAGGCGTTCTTGCCGTGGGCGATGTTCGTGCCCGGACCGCGGCCAATGCCGATGACGGCGTCGAGCGGGCGGAGGTCCGCGGCCGGCCGCAGCTTGTGGACGAAGCTCCGTTGTTCGTTCATCGAGCTGTAGAAGGCATCAAGCACGCCGCGTTCGATGAACCACTGACCGCCGATGCGCCGGCCGCTCAACCGCCCCTCGCGCAGATAGCGCCGCACCTGCTCCGTCGAGCGGTCCAGCCGGCGTGCCGCGTCGGCCACGCTGATGAGCGCGTGATCGTCCATTCCCTCACCTTCGCTGTTCCGGAACGGCCCACCTGGTCCGCCTGGGGCCGTGTCGCATGCGACAACATGGTACCGACCGGATTCGGATGGGGCAAGGTCGGGCAAGGCCGGATACAATCGGCACCGACGATGGGAGGATCACATGACGACGATATCACGAGCGCTCGTGCGAGAGGTCGCGCCGGGCATCAGCCAGATCGATCTTCAGTTTCAGGGCCTGGAACAGGTCATCGCCGCCTACCTGCTGCAGGGGAACGGCGAGGCCGCGCTGATCGAGGTCGGACCATCTTCCACGCGCGGCGCGCTCGACGCTGGGCTGGCCGCCGCTGGCGTTTCCTGGAATGACATGGCGCGGCTGCTGGTGACGCATATCCATCTCGACCATGCCGGCGCGGCCGGACCGATCATGCGCGCCCATCCCCGGCCGCGCATCAGCGTCCACCCGATCGGTGCGCCCCATTTGGCGAATCCGGACAAGCTGATCGCCAGCGCGACCCGCATCTACGGTGACCAAATGGAGTCGCTCTGGGGCGATTTCGCGCCGATCGACCCGGCGCGGATCGATGAGGTGGAGGATGGCGTGGCGATCGACATCGCCGGGCGCGAGCTGATCCCCTATTTCACGCCCGGACACGCAAGTCATCACGTCGCCTACCTCGACCGCGCATCCGGCATGCTCTTCACCGGCGATGTCGCCGGCGTGCGCATCCCCGGCATGGCCTACGTCTGCCCGCCGACGCCACCACCCGATCTCGATCCCGAGGCATGGGCGGAGAGCGTGCGGACGATGCAAGCGCTCGATGTGCAGCACCTGGCGCTGACTCACTTCGGCGTCTTCGACGACGTCAAGGAGCATCTCGCCCAAATCCTGCCCAATCTGGATGACTTCATCGGCCAGGGCCGCAGCTCGCTCGGTCCGGACGGCGATACATCAGACCTGACGGACGCGTTGCAACGGCTGGAGAAGAGCCAGATCGGCGCGGAGTCGCCGCTCTTCGCCCAGCTCGAGCTGGCGACGCCCGCCTACATGGCCGCCCTCGGCCTCAAGCGCCTGCTGAAGAAGCGCGGCGAGGTGGGGTAAACAAGAGAGCTCCCCTCTCCCAAAGTTGGGAGAGGGGTTGGGGGTGAGGGCCGTTACTCCGCGTCCTCTCGCCGCGATTGCGGCGGATCGGTGAACGGGAGCGTCTCCAAGACGGCGGGGTTGTCATCGGCGGCGACCCGGTTGGGCCGCTCGAATCCACACCCCAGGCACCGGTGCAGGATCATCTCCTCGCCGTTCGCCCGCGCGAACAGCCCGACTGGCGCCATCAGCGACCCGCACTCGCAGAGACGGTCGCCGGGGCGCTTGAGATCGACGTGCTTCGAATAGAGACAGTTCGGGCAGTGGTTGCGGTTGCGCCCGCCCGCTACCGGCGCGCCGATGAACGAGCGGCAATGGCCGCATTTGAAGGCCTGGTCCTGATCGTTGCGCGGCGTGCGGCCGAGCTTCTTGCGTGGTTCACGTTCCGTCGGGAAGTCGTCGTCCTCGACATCGAATTCATCGCGCCGCCGGTCGCGCCGGCGCGTCCTGACGGGCGCATCGAAGTCACCACGGAAATCATCGGTTGTCCAGCGTGGCACGTGAATGTCCTTCCGGATTCGCGTCGTTACCTGCGTGTGAATCCTGCGAAAACCGCCCACAACGGGCGGCGGGTTGGACCGTGGTGTCAGCGGGAACGGCGTGCGTCAGGAGACGCAACCGGCCGAAACGCTGGCACCAGTGCAGACAAGGATCGGGGTGATGGTCATGGTCGTGCGCAATCTAGCCGGGACGCGCCCGGTTGTGCCGTCATGGCGCGATGTCTCGCGCTTGCCTTGATGCGACGGAGTGTAAGACGATCGCGGGGAGGGCCGCAACCGCGGCGCCCGGGAAACGCGAAGCTGATCGGACGTTCGATGATCGATGTGATGTTGCTGGGCACCGGCGCGATGGTCCCGCTGCCGGACCGCCCGCTCTCCAGTCTGCTGGTCCGCGCGGACGGCGCGCTGGTCCTCTTCGACTGCGGCGAGGGGACGCAGACTGTCTGGCGACTGTATGGCTGGGGATTCAAGCGCCTCAGCGCCATTTGCCTGACCCACCTGCACGCGGACCACGTCGCGGGGCTGCCCGGGCTCTTCCACACCGTCGCGAACAGCGGCCGCACCGACCCGTTGACGGTCTACGGTCCGCCGGGCACCGCCAACGTTGTCGACGGGCTGCGCGTCATCGCGCCCTACCTGCCCTATCAGGTCGTCGTGCGGGAGTTGGAGCCCGGCGCTCGTGTCGCGCTTCCGGCCAATCTGACGGCCACCGTCGCGGCCGGCGAGCACTCCGTGCCGGTGCTGGCCTACCGGGTGGAGCGGGCGCGTCAGCCGGCCTTCGACGCCCGCCGCGCGCGAGCGCTCGATATTCCGGTGACGCTCTGGAGCCGGTTGCAGCAGGGCGAGGTGGTCGCGGTCGATGGTCGCGAGATCGCCTCGGCCGATGTCCTCGGGCCGCCGCGCCCCGGCGTGGCCTTTGCCTTCATCACCGATACCCGGCCTGTGCCGGCGCACGTGGCGCTGGCGAAGGACGTCCAGCTCCTGGTTTGTGAGGGCACCTACGGACCGGCGAGCGAGGCCGAGAAGGCGCGGCAGAACCGCCACATGACCTTCGCGGAAGCGGCGATGATCGCCCGTGAGGCGGGCGCCGGCCGGCTGTGGCTTACGCACTTCGGCGCCGGATTGACTGATCCCCAGGCGCATCTGGCCGAGGCGACGACGATCTTCCCCTCGACTCGGATCGGCCGGAGCGGGCTCATGGCCGAGCTCTCATTCCGCAAGGAGCTGGATGAGACCGTCTTGCCTGGCCGCGACAAATGCGCGAACGCTCGATCGTAGCTCCGGACACCGTGTCCGGCTTCTGGGGCCAACCTATCCGTCCATTGTCGGGGTGGCCGGGACAGGCGTGCCAGTGGGTGTGATGCCCAGGCCCTGAGCGATGAAGGCTGAAATCTCGTTCATGTCGCCGGTGTAGATCCAGGCGCCGTTCGGCGCGGTGGCCGCCTGGACCATCGGCGGCAGTACCGTCGCCATCTCGATCTGCGACCGGTCGAGCTCGAATCCCAGCCGCGCCAGCGCCAGTTGCTCGTTGAAATGGAAGCTGGTCTGGACGGTGCCGCCAAGCGCGACGATCAGGTCCTTGGCATGGGTCAGAGAGCCGAGCTGCTTGCCCTTCTCGAAGAGCGCGATCAGCACCTGCTCCTGCCGGGAGCGCCGCGCGTCGTCGTTGTCGTCGTGCCGTGTGCGGGCGTACTCCAGGGCCTGCTCGCCGTTCATGTGTTGCTCGCCCACCGGGAACTGGACGACCTTCGTGCCGTAGTTGTCCGTGGGATAGGACGGATCGTAGATCGCTTTGGGCACGTTGAGGTCGATGCCGCCCAGCGCGTCGACGACCTTCTGGAAGCCGTTGAAGTCGACCAGGATGTAGTCGTCGATCGAGATGCCGAAGTCCTGCTCGATCGTGTCCCGCAGCTTCGCCACGCCGGCAGCCTTGCTGGCCGGATCGTCCTTCAGACCGTGGTTGTAGGCGGAATTGATCTTGTCCATGCCGACGCCGGGGATGTTGACATAGAGGTCGCGCGGGATGCTGACGGTCCGCAACTCGTTCGTGCGCAGATTGAGCCGGGCGAGGATGATCGTGTCGGCGTTCTGGTCCCCGCCTTCGGGGCGCCGGTCGATGCCGACCACCAGAATGGTGATCGCCTCCCTGTTGGGCCAGAGCTGGTTGGGGGAGGGCGCGTCGGCGCCGGTACCCGCTCCGAAGACGCCCTGGGCGATGTCCATCGCGGAAGGATCCTGCCCGTTTTGGCCCCCTTGTCGGGCCGCCGCGGCCGGCTGGGTCGCGCCCGGGGTGGCGCCGCCGAAAGGCGCGGACGATTGCTGCTGATCGCCGCTGGGTTGGGCGACGCCGGCGCTGACCGTCGGTTGTTGGACTACGACGCGCGTCGGCCAGTCGACCACTGCCTGGTCTTGCGCCTTGTCGATCGCGTGGACGATGCCCCAGACGTACCAGCTGACGGCCACGAGCGCGACGATGAAGACCAGCGCCGCGATGCCGATCAGACGGCGAAGCCGGGAGCGTGAGTTGGTATGCGACGGGGGTGGTGTGCGGGTGGACGCGGGGTTCGCGGCCGAAGCGCTCGGTTGGACAGGCCTCGGTTGCACCGGGGGACGTACCCTTTCGCGAGAAGTGTTCTCGGTGCGGCCCGCGACGACCGCGGGCCGGGCGCTCGCCGACCGTGAGCGCGCCCATTGTGGCTGTACGTGCGTTTTTCGTGCAACATGGGGCGATCGTCCGCCTCCCGGTGCGACACACGGTCGCCTTTTTCTCAGGAATCGTGCCATGACGCTTGTGACGGATGTCGATTTGCTGGTCCAGAATACGAGCGAAGTCCTCACCTGCGCCCCCGCCGCGCCTGACCGCGTGGGTCGGATTCCGGGCGGCGCCGTTGCCATACGCGGCGACCGGATCGTCGCCACCAGTGCTGGCGACGCGCTGCGCCAGCGCTGGCCGGACGCGCCGGCGCTCGATGCGCGCGGTGGCGTGGTCATGCCGGGGTTCGTCGACAGCCACACGCACGTCATCTTTGGCGGCAACCGGGTCGACGAGTACCTCGCCAAGGCGACGGGCGGCGACCTGGCCGCCGTGCGCGCGGCCGGAAAGCCGGTCGGCATCGTCGGCACGGTCGTGGAGACGCGCCAGGCGAGCGAGGCGGATCTGGTCGAGTCGGCGCTGCCCCGAATCGAGGAGATGCTGCGGCACGGGACGACGACGGTCGAATCGAAGTCCGGCTATGGCCTGACGACCGCTGACGAGCTCAAGATGCTGCGGGCGGGGCGCGGGCTGGCGCGCCGGACGCCGGCGGAGATCGTCAATACTTTCCTCGGCGCGCACGCCATCCCGCCGGACGAGCCCGATTCGGATCGGTATGTCGGTGAGATCGTCGAACGGATGCTCCCGGCCGTCGTGGAGGAGGATCTGGCCGTCTTCTGCGATGCCTATTGCGAAGAAGGATATTTCGATATTGTCCAAACTCGGCGCATCCTGGCTGCGGCGTCCGCGGCCGGGATGAAGATCAAGTTGCATCTCGATCAATACACCCACACCGGCGCAGCCAAGTATCTGCCGGCCAATACCGTCTCGGTCGATCATCTCAACTACACGACCGACCGCGAGCTGGCCGATCTGGCGGCGCGGGGCATCGTCGCCGTCGCCATGCCGGGGATCGACTACATGACGGCGCATCCGCATCCGGTCGATATCCCGCGTCTGTTGGCAGCCGGGCTGGACGTTGCGCTGGCGACCGACTATTGCCCGGGTGGCCCGATCGCCAGCCTGCCGCTCATCATCGGCCTGGCCGTGCGGATGCACGCCATGCCAGTCGCCGAAGCGGTTCGCGCCGCCACGCTCGGCGGCGCGAAGGCGCTGGCAATCGAGGAACGGGTCGGGTCGCTGGAGGTCGGCAAGCAGGCCGACCTGCTCGTGCTGGACGTCGATCGCTACGAGGAGATCCCCTATCTGCTCGGGCACAATCCGGTGCGGACGGTGATCAAACGGGGCCGGATCGTCGTGGGGGAGGACCGATGAGCGACGCGCGCTGGTATCGCGCCGAGGCGCTGCTGACGCCGCCCGGCTGGCTGGGACCCGGTTACCTCGCGATTGACGAGGACGGGATCATCACGGCTGTACAACGAGACGAGCCGGACGCGGAGGCGATCGAGTCGATCGCGGGCGCCGCGCTGCCGGGCATGGCCAACCTCCACTCCCACGCGCACCAGCGCGCGCTCGCAGGCCGGGCGGAACGGGTCAGCGCCGGCGGCGAGCGGGATAGCTTCTGGACGTGGCGCGAGTCCATGTACGCACTGCTGGCGCGGCTCGGGCCGGACGACCTGGAGGCGATCGCCGCGCAGGCGTATCTGGAGATGCTCCGCGCCGGGTACACGTCGGTCGGTGAGTTTCACTACCTGCACCGCGCGCCGGACGGCGCACCCTACGACGATCCGGCCGAACTCTCGCACCGCATCCTGGCCGCCGGGGCGCGGACCGGCATCGCGCTCACCGTGCTCCCGTCGCTCTACCTGCGCGGCGGCGTCGACCGGCCGGCGAACGAGGGCCAACGCCGGTTTCTCCATGAGTCACTTGACCGGTTCATCGACCTGATCCAACGGTTGCTGGTTGACACAAAGGATGCGCCCTTGGCGCGGGTCGGGCTCGCGCCGCATAGCCTGCGCGCCGTGCCGATGGAGACGCTCATTGCGCTGGACGAATGGCGGCGGCGGCGTGACGCGACGATGCCGGTGCATATCCACGTTGCGGAACAGATGGCCGAGGTCGAGGAGGTCCGGGCGGCGCGCGGGCGCTCGCCGGTCGCCTGGCTGACCAGCGAGCTGCCGCTCGACTCCGCCTGGACGCTGATCCACGCGACGCACGTCACCATCGCCGAGCTGCATGCGATGGCGGTTGCCGGCGTGACCGCCGGACTGTGCCCGGAGACCGAGGCGAACCTGGGCGATGGGCTCTACCCGCTGCCCGCGTATCAGGCGCTGGGCGGTCGCTGGGGGATCGGCACCGACAGCAACATCCGGATCTCGGTCACCGGCGAGCTTCGCATGCTCGAATATGGTCAGCGCCTGACCGCGCGGCGCCGGAGCATCGTCCTCGGTCCAGAAGAGCCGCACGGCAGCCCCGGGCGCTGGATGGTCACGCACGCGGCGGACGTCGGCGCGGCGGCGCTGGTCCAACCTGGCGGCCGGATCGAGCCGGGCCGGCGGGCCGATCTCATCGTCCTCGATCGCGACGCCGACGCCCTCGCCGGTCACGAGACCGCGACGCTGCTGGACGCCTGGGTCTTCGCCGGTGGCGCATCCGCTGTGAAGGACGTCATGGTCGGTGGTCAGTGGGTGATCCGCGACCGCCGGCATCCCGACGAAGAGGCGATCGCCCGGGAGTTCCGGGCGGCGCTGGAGCGGCTCCGCGACACTTGACGGTCGGCGCCGACCCCTCTACGATCCGCCAATCGTTCGCCGCGAACTGTATACAGCGCGGCGCTGGGCCATTCGACGCAGACCGGGTGAGGGGAAGGCATGACCGCAACGGACGCGGGTGATCTGACGTGGTTTCAGCACGATCGCTTCGGGATGTTCATCCACTGGGGCATCTACGCGATGGCCGCGCGCCACGAGTGGGTGAAGTACCACGAAGAGATTTGCGACGCGGATTACCAGAAGTATTTCGACCACTTCGATCCGGATCTCTACGACCCCGGCCAGTGGGCGCGGGAGGCCAAAGCGGCCGGCATGAAGTACGCCGTGATCACCTCCAAGCACCATGACGGCTTCTGCCTCTTCGACTCCAAGCTGACCGATTACAAGGCGACGAACACGCCCGCTGGCCGCGATCTCATCCGCGAGTGGGTCGATGCTTTCCGCGGCGAGGGGCTCAAGATCGGCTTCTACCACTCGGTGATTGACTGGCACCATCCCGAGTATCCACTCGATCCGATCCATCCGCAGCGCAATGACGCAGCCTTCCAGGAGGCGAACACGGGCCGGGACATTGCGCAATACCGCGCCTACCTGCACGGGCAGGTGCGCGAGCTGCTGACCAACTACGGCAAGATCGACATCATGTGGTTCGATTTCACGCCGCCGGCCAAGAGCCACGTCGACTGGGATTCCGCGGCGCTCGTCACGATGGTTCGCGAGCTGCAGCCGGACATCCTGATCAACGACCGGATCGATTATCCCGAGGCGGCCGACTTCGTCACCCCCGAGCAGTACCAGCCGAAGGGCGCGATGGAGCGCAACGGCCGCAAGGTCGCCTGGGAAGGTTGCCAGACGCTCAACGGGAGCTGGGGCTACCACCGCGACAACCTGAACTGGAAGTCGCCGGAGATGCTCGTCAAGGTCCTCGTCGATTCGGTGGCCAAGGACGGCAACCTGCTGCTCAACGTCGGGCCGAACGCGCGCGGCGAGTTCGAGCCCCGTGCCCAGGCGTCGCTGGCCGCGATCGGCGAATGGATGCGGCTGAACAGCCGCGCGATCTACGGCGCGGGCCCCAGCGACCTGCTGCCGCCGCCCGATTGCCGCTTCACCCGGCGCGGCGATCGGCTCTACCTCCATGTCTTCAGTTGGCCGATGCGCCACATCCACCTCGAGGGGTTGGCCGGCAAGATCAAGTACGCCCAGTTCCTCCACGACGCCTCGGAGGTCAAGCTGATCGAGGCGGACCCGCACCAGGAGGCGCAGAACACGACCATGGGCGGCGAGGCCGGCACGGTCACGCTCGAAGTACCGATTCAGCAACCGGACGTGCTGGTACCGGTTATCGAGCTCTTCCTGGCGGACTAGGGGGACCCTCGGACGATCTCCGGGTTGTCGTGACGTAGCTCCGGGCCCTGGGCCCGGAGCTACGAAACGATGCCCTTGGGTTTTGGGTTCCAGAATCACGGCGACGCAATCACGACGGCCGCTTCCGGACCTCCGGAAGCGGCCGTCGCGCATGATGACTGGTGATATCAGTGGCTATCCGCCCTGCACCGTGCATTGCTGCAGTACGCTCTGTGGGAGTTCACCGAGCTTCAGATTGACGGTCGTCTGGTCGCTGCCGCGCAGGATTTGTAGCTTGATCGTATCCCCCGGCTTGTGGTTGAAGAGCAAGTCGCTAACGGATTTATCCGGCGTCACCTTCGTGCCGTCGATGGAGAGGATGATGTCATCGGTCTGCACCCCGGCCTTGTCCGCCGGCCCGCCGGAGACGATATCGGTCACGTACGCGCCGTAATCGACCGAGATGTTGTTCTGCGCCGAGAGTTGCGGATCGAGCTGGACGATCGAGACGCCCAGGTACGGGTAGGCGACGTGACCGTTCTCGATGATCTGCGAGACGATCTGCTTGACCGTGTTGCTCGGGATGGCGAAGAAGAGGCCTTGCACCGGCGTGCCGTTCTCGCTCGGGATGCCGAGCGTGTTGACGCCGATGACCTGCCCCTTGAGGTCGAAGAGCGGACCGCC
The DNA here is from genome assembly GCA_025928015.1 of Thermomicrobiales bacterium. Classification (GTDB taxonomy): domain Bacteria; phylum Chloroflexota; class Chloroflexia; order Thermomicrobiales; family UBA6265; genus JAICKJ01. The sequence goes on along the minus strand of JAICKJ010000021.1, from coordinate 5,266 downwards.
GCTATTGCCGGGGTTGATCGCCGCGTCGTGCTGGATCAGGTTCTGGTATTGCTGGCAGGCGCCTTGTTGGGCCAGGTTGTTCCGCCCAAGCGCGCTGACGATGCCCTCGGTCACCGTATTGGTGAACTGGCCGAGCGGTGAGCCGATGGCGAGGACCGTCTGGCCAACCTCGAGGTCGTCCGAATTCCCCAGCGGCACGGTGGCGGGAACCTTGTCCTTGACCTTGACGACGGCGAGGTCGCTGCGGGGGTCCTGACCGACCAGTGTCGCCTTGTGCTGGCTGCCGTCGGCGTAGATCACCACGAAGGAATCGCCACCGTCGACGACGTGCCAGTTGGTGACGATATCCCCGTTCTCATCGATGAAGAAGCCGGTGCCGGCCCCGGCCGGTTGCGCCTGGCCGCCGCCGAGCAACCCGTTACCCGCCGTCTGCATGTTGATAACGGTGACGACGGCCGGCCCGACCTTCTTGACCAGCTCGACGGGCGTCATTTCGCCCGCCGTCGCGGTAGAAGATTGGGCGAGGGCGGCTGGAACGCTGCTGGCCGGCGCGGTGGTGGCCATGGCGACGGTCGGCGCCGCGAACAGGACGAGCAGGATTACCGCCGCCAGAAGACGGCCGCCATAACGAACCGGCCAGGTGACTGTTCTCATGGAATGTCCTTACAAGTGTGGAGGAGGGCCATGCCCGTCCGCCCGCGATCGACGATCCGTTCGGTCTCGTTGTGCATTTTTCATGCCGATCCGGCAGTTGCCAAGGCCCGGAGACGCGCTCAACCCTCTGGCGTGGCGGCGACCGGCGTGGCCTGGTCCGGCGGGATGACCTGCAAGCCCGGCACGTTGAAGGTGTAGGTCGTGATGTTCTGGACCGAGCCGGCGGATTGCGTCAACGAGCAGATCATGTCCTGGTCGTCGATCGCCAGGGTGTAGTCGATCCGGCCCCCATTGGCCGAGACGTCCGCGAAGGTGTAGGCGGTGCATGTCCGGCCCGCGACCTGGACGGTGCCGGCTGGCGTGGCGGCCCGTTGCTTCATCTGCTCGGAGACCGTCTGATAGGGCGGCGCGATCGCTGCGGTGAGGGAGGCGATCTCCTGCCCAACCGGTGAATCCGGTGGCACGACCTTCGGATCGACGGTGACCCAGATGTCCGGACCGACGTTCGGCGCGACCATCTGCGTCACGAACAAGCCGCGCATGTAGATCTTGTCGCCGACCCGGATCTCCTCCGTCGTCGCGCCATTGACGTTCGTCACGACGCGGCGGCGGTCCGGTTTGATCTCCTCTGTGATGGTCTGCGTCTGTTGCGCCACGGTCGGGGTTGCGCCCGGCGTCGCCGGGCTGGTGACGATCGTCGTGAATTCGGCGCGATCATTCTGGACCTTGTCCCAGGAGCCGGCGATGCGCGCCAGCAGCGAGCCGACGGTGACCTGACCGGGCGCGAGGGTCGGTGCCGGCGCGCTGGTGGGCGAGGGGATCGCCGTCGGCGTCGCATCGCCGCCCGCGCCGCACCCCGCGAGCGCCAGCGTGGCGACGACGAGGCCGGTCAGCAAGGTCGGGATCGATTGGCGGGGACTGCGGGAGGAGCAGAGGCGAACGGACTGATTCACGCGCGTTTCGTCCAGGGTTGTGAGGGCGAGTGGCCGATGCGGCCCGATAATCGGTCTCCAGCCGCTCGGAGGAGCGTACCAGAGACGTCGCTGGCGCCGCGCCGATCTCACAAATGCCGGTTACGCGCGTTATATCACTACTCAGGGACTGGGGTGGCGCCGGCCGAAATGACGCACCCGGAACGGAAATCTCTCGCAAGTTCGGGTTCAATCGAGGGAAATGATGATGGAACTGTTGTGGTTGGTGATCCCCGTGGTGTTGCTGGTCGCGCTCGATCTGGCCGCGCTGCGCTTCGGCGCTGATTCACGGCCGAAGGACGGGATGCGTCCCAACTGGTGGTAAGCGATTCGACGGAACCTACCCCCTGCGTGACGAAGCCGCCGGATTTCCGGCGGCTTCGTCCGTTGCGGACGCCACGATGCGTGACGGATGCGCCTAGCTGGCAGGGGTGGCCGGCGGGGTGACGGTCATCGCCGGCGTCACGGTCATGGCCGGTGTCATCGCCGGAGTGGTGGTCGTCATCGCACCTGCGGCGCCGCCGGTCGTGTTGGCCGGGGTCGCGCCGGTGGGTGTCGCTGGCACCGCCGAGGCGGCGCTGGATGGCGGGACCAGGTAGACAGTGACGTTGGTCTTGCTGCCGTCGCGCTTCAGCACGGCCACGCCGCTGTACCCGGAGTTATTCTGCGGATAGAGCGCAATGTCGAGCTCGTCGTCAATCACCGGGCCGCCGATGTTGCCACAGGCGATGTAGATCTGGATCTCCGCGTCGCTCTTGTGGACGTTGATCGCGTGCGGGCTCTTGAGCAGATCATCGAGGCTCACATCGATCTGCGTATTCGAGTAGAGCACCGTCGGCACCTGTTGGACGCCCTCGACCGCCGCCGGCGTCGGCGTCGTGTTGCCGCCTGGCTTCCGGACGGTTGTCTCGTTGAGCGGGTACTGCGGGTTCGGATTGAGCTGCGCGCACGTGCCTTCGTGGACGTGGGTCGGATGCGGTGTGGTGTCCATCGGCGGCGCGGTCTGGGCCACCGCCACGCCGCTGCCCATGAGCAGGAATGCTCCCAGCACGGCGAGGCCGAAGAAGAGCAGACGATGTCGTCTCATGCGGAAACCTCCTTCTCCCGGAAGATCGTGGCGGATGGGCACGCCCGGGTGACAACGCATCCGCGCGCCACGGGCGGCGCGCGATCGCTCCCAGGTCCGCACGAGACGTGCCAGCGGGGCAACTTCACGCCGAGTTTGCGGTCAGGCGTCCCGATCGGGAGCGCCGCGCGCGCCGAGCAGCCCGTCGATCGCGTCACGCAGCGCCAGCAGCTCGCGCCGGGTGCCGGGTTGACGCAGCGTCTCGCCGGTCGCCTTGGCCAGTGAGGCGGCCAGCCCGTGGATTTGCCGGTCCATCCGCGTCTGATCGAACCGGGGCGCGCCGATCAGCGCCGACAGCGCCTTGAGCCGGGCGGCCGATTCCCGCGAGGGCGCGACGGTCGCGGCGCTCAGGGCGCCGAGCAGCTCGGTCGATTGGTGTGGCAGGGAGGCCGGATCGATGAGCGCGAGCACACCGGCGATGGCCTCGCGCGCTTCGGCGGGTGATTCGTCAGCGGGCGCGGGGGTGGTCTTCAGCATCCGCGCCAGCCGCTCGGCCTGGCCGGCGGAGAGACTGTGCGCGACGATCGCCGCGTGTAGCGCATCCTGCCGCGCTGGCGGCAGCCCCTGGAGCGCGCGGCTCTGCTTTTCGCTCAGCCGGCCGGCGCGGATATCGTCCTGCGCTCGCTCCGGCAGCTTCTCGGTGCCCAGGAGCTGGAACAACCGGCTGCGCCGGATGCCGACTGCCTCCGCGACCTGCTCCCACGGCGCGCCACCGAGCTGCCCGCGGAGCGCCCGCAAGGCGGCCGCGCGGTCGACCGCGTTCAGGTCGTCCCGGACGACGTTCTCCATGAGCTGGTGCATGAGGCGGCGGTCGGCGGGGACATCGCGCCCGATCGCCGGGAGTGTCTCCTGACCGGCGATGCCGACGGCGCGCCAGCGCCGCTCGCCATGAACGATCACATAGATGTCCTGCGCGGCGTCATAGCTGACGACGATCGGCTGCAGCACGCCCTCGCGGGCGATGCTGTTGGCCAGCTCGGCCAGTCGCTCGTCATCGAACGAGCGCCGCGGTTGGTCGGGATCCGGCACGATCCGGTCGCGCCGGATCTCCTTCGCGGACGTCAGGTCGGTGACGCCAGCCGCTTGCGGCCGTGTGTCGCTGAAGAGCGCATCGACGGTGAAGCGCTTGCGCTTGCGCCCGGCCGCCGTCGCCTTGCCGTCGTCCGGGCTCTGGCGGGAGCGAAAGCCCTCGTGCTCCTCGCTGCCGCCGAAGCGGTCACGGTCGGGCATGGATCGCTCCCTTCCCGCCGAGGTCAGCGGCGGTCACGCCCGTCCCGGCATCCGCGTCCTCGATCCAGGCGCCGACCTCGCGGTAGGCCGCCGCGACGCTGGAGCGCGGCATGTAGTGGAGGATGCTCGTGCGCTCGGCGGTCGATTCGGCGCCGCGCACCGAGAGCGGGATCGCCGGCAGCAGCGGCAGTTGCGGGAACTCCTCCCGCAATGTCTCCAGCATGTCGCTCGCCAGTCGCGACGAGTGGTGCACCTTCGTCGGCAGGAAGCCGAGCAGGCGGAGGTCCGGGTTGAGCCGACGGATGCGGTCGATCGTCTCGAAGAGCCGCCGTAACACCATCAGCGAGAGTGGGTGCGGCTCGATCGGGATGATCAGCTCGTGCACGGCGATCAGGATGTTGATCGAGATGATGTTGAGCGCCGGCGGCGCATCCACGAGGACGTAGTCCCAGGCCGCGAGGTCGGCGTGCCGCAGCCGGTAGTCGAGCTGCCGCTCGCGTTCGAGCACGTTCAACAATTCCAGCTCGGCCGCGGCGAGGTCCGGGTGCGAGGGCACCAGATCGACGCCGGGGATCGTCGTCTCGTTCGCGACGTCGGCGATGCCGAGGTCGTCATCGAGCAGCAGATCGTAGACCGAGCGATCGAGGCGGGCGACATCGACGCCGGTGGCCATCGTCAGGCTGGCCTGGGGGTCAAGATCGAGGGTCAGCACCCGCCGGCCGCGCTCGGCGAGCGCCGCGGCGACGTTGAGCGTGCTGGTCGTCTTGGCGGTGCCGCCCTTTTGGTTGAAGAACGCGATCACGCGGGTCATGCCGGTCTGGTCCTGTCGAGTAGGGAATGCGCCGTAGCCGATCGATGGTCCACGAGGCCGGGGACGCGCCAGTCTGCCGGGGACCTTCGGACGATCTTACCAATCCCGCAAAATGAGCGGCAACGCCGCCCGGCGGGCCGCGGCGGCAGCGCCGGGTTCGTGCGCCGAAGTGTGGCACTTCGCTTGCGTTGGAGCGAATGAGCGATGGGGGGAGCAGGTGCCGTGGCGAACAGCCTGCCCGCTCTTCAGGAAGCGATCTCCGGTGCCCGCCGCAGATGAGGATACATGAGAGATGATGCAGCGCGACTACGAGACCAATCCAGCGCATGGTGATGCCGGCCGGCGACCGAGCGCGCGCCCGGAGTGGCGCGATGCGCGCAACGAGCGGACGTTCATGGTGATGCGCAACGACCTGACGGTGATTCGCGGGCAGGCGCAGCTCATGCAACGGGCGATGAATGGCGCGGAGTGTCC
>JAICKJ010000138.1 GCA_025928015.1 Thermomicrobiales bacterium | reverse complement strand
CGATGGGCATGACGAACGACTACCCGGTCGCGATCGCCGAGGGCGCCACGCACATCCGCCTCGGCCGGGCCATCTTCGGGACTCGCTGACGCCGTTTTCGATCGGTTCGGATTGTCGCTGGATTCGCGGGTAGTCGCTTCCTACAACCCGAGCAATCCCGGCAGACCGGAGAGATCCGGCAGCTCCTGGTAGGGGCCGTAGGCTGGATCGCCCGCCTTGCCGTACCGGTTGATCCAGACCCGCGCCCAACCCAGGGCGTGCGCCGGGACGATGTCATACGCAAACCCCTGGGCCACGTGGAGCAGCTCGTCGGGCGCGCAGCCGAGTTGCTCCAGAGCGTAGGCGAAGATCGCTGGGGCAGGCTTGTACGCGCGAGCCTGTTCGGCGGTAATGACGAGATCGATCGGCACGCCGATGTTTGCCACATTCCGGGCCATCAGATCGTCATCACTGTTGGTGATGATCGCCAGCTTGCAACGCGCTCGCAGCCGTTCCAGGGCCGGCGGCACGTCGGGGAATGGTCCCCACGTCGGTACGGCGGCCAGGAGCGCATCACCGTCGGCGTCCTGGCAGGACAGGCCATACTGCGCCATCGTCGCGGCCAGGGTGTGGCGGAGCACATTACGGTAGGGCCGATAGGGGCCATACGTCGTCGTTTGATAGCGCCGGTCCTCGAAGTCGGCGAGGAACGCCGTGAGGTCGATCCGGGCCGCGCGCGATCCCAGGATCTGCCGTGTCACATCGTCGATGGGGAACTCGACCAGGGTGTCGTAGCAGTCGAACGTGATCCAGGCAGGCGGCCTCATCCAGCACACTCCTCAGGCGGGCGTCCAGCGCCCTCGCCAGCGATCGTGTCACCCTCTACGCACGACGCTTGCCCATCGCCGCCTGGCTGCCCTCGCGCTCGACGTCTTCCCCAGCTCTGTCCAGATGTGGATTCCACCCATGCATTCCCATGGTTCCCGAAAGAGGTTCCCGAGCGAATCGGGAATCGGGCCGATGACGCGGGAACGCGGTTTCCCTACCGTAGATGCCGGGACACACCGCATTCGCGACACGGAGGCATCTGCATGGAGACGACAAGCGCACGAACGACAGACATCTCAGGACTCTTGACGACAAATCGGGTCTCACGCCGCGGCGTGCTCATGGGCGCGGCGCGGCTCGCGGCCGGCGGGACGCTCGCGGCCGCGCTCGGCCACACGGGACTCGCCGGCGTGGCCGCGCAGGTCACGCCGACCGGGGCGCTCCCCTACCCCGAGCTGAAGGTCACGATCGTCGATGACCCACAGACCGGGCAGGCGTTCAAGGTGGCGACGACGACGATCCCGGCCGGGTACGTCCTGATCACCGCCGTGAACCAGAGCAAGGACGGGAGCAGTGTCGGCCTCATCGGACCCGGACCGGGGAAGACGATGCAGGATTTGATGAACGAGGCCGCCACACCGGAGCCCAATAACCAAGGATTCCCATCGTTCTTCATCCACGCGACGCTTCCCGGTGGCCCCGCGACAGTCGCACCGGGCGAAACCGCCCAGGCCATCGTCCAGCTCGCCGCGGGGGATTGGGGCCTCTGGGGCGGGTCTGAATCGAGCAACCCACCGCCGGTTTTCATCAACGCCACCGGCGGCGGCGCGGCGCAGCCGGAACCGCCGGCCAGCGTGACAATCACCGAGGTCGACTTCGCGTTTGGCGGCCTCGGCGCAGCCATTCCAGCCGGCAAGCAGACCTGGAAGGTGGTCAATGCGGGCACGCAACCGCACATGCTCTCGTTGAGCCAGGTGCCCGCCGGGACCACGCTCGAGCAGGTGCTGGCCGCGGTCAGCAGCCCTCCGAATGCGACCCCGGCCGCCGGCGCGCTGACGCAATCCGACTTTCACGACGTGGGGGGCATCATCCTTCAGTCGCCGGGAGCGACTGCCTGGACACTCCTCGATCTGCCCAAAGGCCGGTACTCGGCGACCTGCTTCATGACCGACCCGCGCAACGGCGAGCCGCACGCGATGGAGGGGATGATCGCCGTCTTCGACGCCGGCTCCATGGCGACACCCGCCGCGTAGCGCGGATGGCCGGAACGCCAGCAGCACGCTCGCGCCGTTGCTGGCATTCCGGCGCCGGGCGGACGTAGAATCGCGACGATCGAGGACCATGACATGACGATGCGCATCGACGGACTGGCAACCCCGGCTCCCCCACCGCTCCCGGCCCTCTGGCGCGGACGGACGCTCCTCGTCGCGCGCACGGTCTGGACCGTGCTCGTCGGTCTGGCGCTCTTGCTCTTCGCCCTCTCCGTACCCGCCCAATATCACCGGCTCAGCCACCCACCGGCCGATGTCCGCGTCCAACTCGCCGACGCTGGCCTGTCAACCGGCCCTTACGCCAGCTACCTCACCGCCGTGGCCGTGGTCTTCGGGTTGACCTGCTTCGCGGTGGCGGCACTCATCGTCCGCCACCGGTCCAGCGACCGGGTCGGCATGCTGGGTTCGCTCTATCTCGTGCTGCTCGGATCGACCAGCGCACCGGCGATGCAGGCCGTGGGCAGCGCCTATCCGGCCCTGGCCCGGCTCGCCAGCTTCCTCAATCTCGCGCTTGGCGTCGTCCTGTTCGCGTTCTTCTTCCTCTTCCCCGATGGGCGCTTCGTGCCCCGCTGGTCCCGGTGGCCGATGCTCATCACGGCCGGCGGGACGGCAGTTCTCTTCTTCCTCACCCACCCCTCGGTCGACGACCCGCCGGCCTGGATGGGGCTGATGATGCTCAGTGGAACCATCGCGGGGATCGCGGCGCTGCTCCATCGCTACGTGCATGCCGCGAATCTCGTGCAACGACAGCAGATCCGCTGCGTGCTGCTCGGGGTGGCAGCCGCCAATCTCGCGGCTCTCGCCGACGCGTTCTTCGGCGCGTTGCTGCCGACGATTGGCGGCCCGGCCAACGGCTTCGATCTGACCGGAGTGACCGTCGTCACCCTCGCCTCCGTGGCAATCCCGCTCACATTGGGCTTCGCCATCCTGCGCTACCACCTCTGGGAGATCGACGTCGTCGTCAATCGCGCGCTCGTCTACGGGACGCTGACGGCGGCCCTGCTCGTCCTCTACCTCGCGGTCGCGGAGGGGCTTGGTGCGCTCATTCAGCACCACGCCCGCTTGCCACTCTCGCTCCTGACCACCGCGCTGATCGCCGTCGTCTTTGCGCCGCTCCGCGAGCGGCTGCAAGCCGTCGTCAACCGTCTCATGTATGGCGACCGGGACAATCCCTATCGCGTCCTCACCCACCTCGGGGAACGGCTCGGTGCCGCGCTCGCCCCGGATGCCGTCATCGCCGCCGTCGGCGAGACCGTGGCGTACGCGCTGAAATCCCCCCACGTCGCGCTGACGCTCGCCACCGGCGATCCGAGCGGAATGGGTGACCCGCCTGCCCCGGTGGGCGGCGAACCGCTGCGGCTGCCGCTGAAGTACCAAGGTGAGCGCGTCGGCGAGCTGCTGGTCGCGCCGCGTGGGCCGGGCGAGCGCTTCTCGGTGACCGACCGGCGGCTGCTCGAAGATCTGGCGCGACAGATCGGCCCGGCCGCGCACGCCATCCGCCTGACCGGCGATCTGCAACGCGCCCGGGAACGGCTGGTCACGGCGCGGGAGGAAGAGCGGCGGCGCCTGCGCCGCGATCTGCATGACGGCCTGGGTCCGCAGCTCGCCGCGCTGACACTCAAGATCGAGACGATCCGGAACCGCTTCGCCCGGGAGCGCGAGCTGGATGCGATGCTGGTCGAGCTGACCGCGCGGACACAGGACGCGCTGGCCGATATCCGGCGCCTCGTCTACGGCTTGCGCCCGCCGGCGCTGGATGAGCTTGGCCTGCTGGCGGCGATCCGCCAGGCTGCCCAAGCCGATCAGGCGGGGCTCCGGGTCACGGTGAACGCGCCGGACTCGTTGCCGCCGCTGCCCGCGGCGGTCGAGGTGGCCGCCTACCGCATCGCGCAGGAGGCACTGACGAACGTCGTCCGCCACGCCGGCGCCAATGCGTGCGAGATTTCACTCACGCTGGATGAGACGTCGAATCTGCTCCGGCTGCGAATCGCGGACGATGGGCAGGGCTTGCCAGCAGACGTCAGCGCAGGTGTCGGCCTGCTCTCGATGCGGGAACGGGCCGAGGAGCTGGGGGGCCGCTGGCGCATCGACGCCCGTGATGGTGGCGGGACGGTCGTCAGCGTCGAACTCCCGTGCGATGTTGCCGGCAGCGGCGCGTGACCGGAGGGCGCATGGAGGCGATCCGCATCCTCATCGCTGACGACCATCCGCTCTTCCGTGACGGCCTGCGCGGCTTGCTCGACTCGGTCGACGATACCGTCGTGGCCGGCCAGGCGGCCACGGGCGACGAGGCGATCGCCCAGGCGCAGGCGCTCCAACCGGACGTCGTGCTGATGGACATCAAGATGCCGGGCGCCAACGGGATCGAAGCGACGCGGGAGATCGTCCGCACCAGCCCGCACATCGGCGTCCTCGTCATCACGATGTACGAAGACGACGACTCCGTCTTCGCAGCGATGCGGGCGGGAGCGCGCGGCTACGTGCTGAAAGGCGCCAACCAGGCCGAGATGCTCCGCGCCATCCGTGCGGTGGCGAATGGCGAGGTGATCTTCAGCGCATCGATCGCCCGGCGCATCATGGCCTTTCTCGCCGCGCCGCTGCCCACCGTGCCGCCGCGCGTCTTCCCCGAACTGACCGAGCGCGAGACGGAGGTGCTCGCGCTGATCGCGCAGGGCCGAACAAACGAGGAGATCGCGGACCGCTTCTCGCTGAGCCTGAAGACGGTGCGCAACCACGTCTCCAACATCTTCAGCAAGCTCCAGGTCGCCGACCGCGCCCAGGCGGTCATCCGCGCCCGCGAAGCCGGCCTGGGCAGCGGCCCCGGCGACCATCCCCGTCAATGACAGCTCCGCATACACCCGAAGCTGTCATTCTGAGGCCCGCAGGCCGAAGAATCTCTCTTCGTTGTAGCCATCACGAGCAGTCGTGTTGACAACGGAGGCTGCCGCGGCAGGAGCTTTCCTTCGTTCCTCAGGACATGCTTCCTTCATCAGAAGGACAGCATGATGCCCGCCCCTATCCGTTCGGTGTCGCGGCGGGCGCCGGGGTGGCGGCCGGGGTTCCGGCCATCAGGGTCAGAATTTGCTGGAGGCGTTGCTGGGCCTGGCCGTAGGCAGTCCAGTCGCCGCGCTGCAATGCCGCCTGGCCCTGGTCGTAGACCGTCAGCGCCTCGTGCGCGAGCTGCGCCTGCGACATCCTGGCCAGATCGGCCGCCGCGGACGGCTGCGCGCCCTGCGTCGCTGGCTGGTTGGCGTTCGGTGGCGCCGTTTGTTGCTGCTGCTGTGGTGGCTGTTGCTGCGCGGTAGGCGCGCCCTCGACGGTGCCGGCGGCGGATGAGTTCGGGTTCTGGAGCGCCCGGATCGCGTCAGGGAGCGTCGAGCGCATCACGATCCGGTCGTTCGTGACCAGGATCACTCGCGCCAGTTGCGGCGCGGCCGCGCTCGACCCCGCCGCCTGCAGGTAGAGCGGCTGGACGTAGAGCATCGCGTCACCGACCGGGATGACGAGCAGATTGCCGCGAATGACGTTCGAGCCGGACTGGCTCCAGAGCGTGATCTGGGCCGAGATGTCCGGTTGCTGATCGATCCGCGCCTCGACCTGACGCGGGCCGAAGACCGTCGTGCTGCGCGGGTAGCGGTAGAGCGTCAGGTTGGCCTTGCCGGTCGCGTCGGCCGAGCCGGCGAACCAGGCGGTCATGTTCTGCCGGCTCTGCCCGCCGCCGGGGGTGAACGGGACCGTCAGGCTGAAGGTCGATTCCTGCTTGCCCGGCAGTGTCTGGGTGACGAAGTACGGCTCCATCGGCTGAACCTTGCCGCCGATCTCCTCCTCGGCGACCGTCCAGCGATCGTCACCGTCGTAGTAGGTCCGGGCGTTGTCGACGTGGTAGTCGGAGTAGACGGCGGACTGCAGGTTGAATTGCAGCTCCGGGTAGCGGAAGTGGGCGGCGATCGCCGGCGGCGCCTGCTCGACCGGGGTGAAGAGGTGTTTGTAGATGCGGCCGTAGGCGTCGGCGATCGGGTCCGGCTCGTCGGTGCGGTAGAAAGTCGTCGTGCCGTCGTAGGCGTCCACGACGACCTTGACGCCATTGCGCAGATAGTTGATGCCGTCGTAACGGGTCGCCTGCGGGAAGGCGGCGCTCGTCGTGTAGGCGTCGATGATCCAGTAGAGCTTGCCATTCGCGACGACGAGGTACGGGTCGGGGTCATAGGTCAGGAAGGGCGCGATCCGCTTCGCGCGATCGACGACCGAGCGAGTCTGGATCAGGCGCGACTGGCCGGTGATCTGGCCGCTGAGGAAGATCTTCTGGTCCTTGAGCGAGATCGCCGCCAGCGCCCGGCTGAACGGGTTGCCGAGCCCGATCGAGCCCTTGCCGGCGCCGGCGTAGGAATCGACCGGCGTGCCCTGCGACGTGTCGCCGATGCCGCCGAATTCCGGCTGCTTGGTGTGGACGATGACCCAGTCGGATGGCGTCTCGGTGAAGTAGAGCTGTGGCTGTGTCACCTTCAGCTCGGGGACGGTCTTGACCGGGATATCGCTGACCATGAAGGTCGGCCAGCCGTTGTTGGAGACGTCGCTGACCGGACTGACGACGAGGCCGTAACCGTGCGTGTAGGCGAGGTGCGTGTTGGTCCAGGTGCGAGCGTTGGCCGGCAGGCCATTGAGGTTCAGCTCCCGGGCGGAGACGAGCACCTGGGTCGGCTGCCCGTTGATCGTGTAGCGATCGACGTCCACATCGCCGAACTGATAGTAGGGCACGAAGGACTGGAGCTGCTGGTAGATCGGCGCGGCCACCCGGTAGTCCCAGACGCGGGCGTTGCGCAGCGGCGGCTCATTCGTCGAGAGCTGGGTCGCGTCGATCGGCTGGGTGCCGGTCAGGTCGACCACCTGCGCGCCGTCCAGTCCGAATCCGGCCCGCGTCATCGCGATGTTCCGGTTGATATAGGTCTCCTCGCGCTTGAACTCGTTCGGCTGCACGACGACCCGCTCGACCAGCGCCGGCAACAGCGGCGTGAGGATAAAGGCGAGTACGATCCAGCCGCCGACGAGCGCGGCGAGCCACCTTGGATTCTTGAGGATGAAACCGGAGAGCAGCCCGATCGCGGCGAGCACCGAGAGCGCGACCATCAGCCAGTTGAGCGGCTGGACGACGTTCGTGTCGGTGAAACCGGGGCCGAAGACGAAGCCGCGCGTCGAATAGACGAGCATCCAGGTGCGGAGCACATAGCCGAAGGCGAAGATGAGCAGCAAAGCGCTGCCGAGGCCGGAGAGGTGGCGCACGGCTGTCCAGGGCACGTCGCCCCAGTGCCGGAAGCGCACCCCGAGCCGCAGCGCATAGACCAGCGCGACGGCGATGAAGGTGAGGATGACGATCGCCAGTAGACCGAAATAGACACCATGCAGGACGGGCAGCGTGAAAACGTAGAAGCCGGCATCACGGTGGAAGGTCGGGTCCTTGACGCCGAACGAGCCGCCGTACCAGAAGAGCAGGAAGGTCTCCCAGCGGGAGGCGGCGTGGACGCCGCCGATCAGGAAGATGACCGCGCCGCCGCCGACCGCCAGCGCCGTCACCACCCGCTGGCTCAGGCGGCCGATGAATCCCTCGCGCGGCGCGCCCTCGCGGGTCTGCCGCAGCGCCAGCGAGACGTTGAGGACGAAGATCGCCGCGCTGCAGCCGCCGAAGACGAAGAAGATGATGACCTGGGCGAGATAGCGTTTGACGAGCACCGAGCGGTAGCCCATGCTGCCGAACCAGAGCCAGTTGATCCAGAACGAGGCGGTGACGTAGAGAACGACGAGGATCGCGACGATGACCAGCGCCGTGACGATCATCCGCTTTGTCGCGGGCGAGATGTGCAATCGCGGCCGGGACACGCGCGGCCGCAGGGGCTGCCCATCGCCCCGGGCGCGAAAACGGGTGTACGCGTTCTTCACCGAAACTCCTTCTCGCCATGTTGGTGGATACAGCGGACAGATTTCCGCCGCATTCGCGGTCAAGCTTAGGTGGAACCGGCCTCCTCCGGCGACCCGGCGGCCGGATACCGGAGCCGGATCGTGAAAGAAGGTACAATACGCTCATTATGTCAGATGCGCGCGCCCCCGCCCCGACCTCCGACCCCCAGCTCACCGTCCAGAGCATCGGCAGCGGCAGCTCCGGCAACGCCCTGATCGTCCGCGCCGGCGCCCAGGCAATCCTCGTCGATTGCGGTCTCGGCGTGCGCGAGATCACGAGCGCCTTGCGTGCGCACGGCATCCGCCTCGCGACGCTCGACGCGATCCTGCTGACGCACGAGCACAGCGACCACATCCGCGGGCTGGAGCGGGTGCTGCGGCACGAGATCCCGGTCATCGCAACACCCGGCACGCACCGCGCCGCGCGGATCCCGTTAGCGGCGCAGGAGCCGATCGCGCCGCATGCGCCAGTGACAGTCGGCGCGATCGAGTGCTGGGCGCTGAGCGTCCGGCACGACGCGGCCGAGCCGTGCGGCTACTTCATCGAGACGCCGGCCGGCAACCTGACGGTGCTGACCGATCTCGGCTCCTGGCGCGACAATCTGACCGAAGCGCTGCGGGCGAGCGACCTGGTCGTCGTCGAGGCCAACCACGACCTCGCGATGCTCCGCAACGGACCCTATCCGGCCTACCTGAAGCGTCGCGTCGCCTCGGACAACGGGCACCTCTCGAACGCCGACTGCGCGCTCGCGCTGATCACCGCGTTCGGCGATGGCACGCCGCTGCCGGAGATCTGGCTGGCGCACCTCTCGGCGACCAACAACATCCCGTCGCTCGCGACCGAGGCGATCACGACCGCCCTCCGTCGACAGGACCTCGAAACACCGGTCACCGCGCTGCCACGCCGGGCCGTCGGTCCGGTCTGGCGCTCAAGGAGCGGCGGCGCGGCGCGCTTCCGGCCTCCGCCTGTCCAGCTCGGGCTCGGGATCGAGGAGCATCCGCGGCGTTGATTCCGCAACTGGCGATGGCGCCACCGATGGCGCGGTGGGCCGGTCCTATACTTGCCGCGAGGTTGGCTATGCAGCGGCGCCGGACGCATCCGGCCACGGGAGTTTGTCCACGATGAGCACGGTTCTGCTCCTTCACGACCGTCTGGCGACGACGGTCCTGCTCTTCTTCGTCGTCGTGGGCTTGTGGGGTCTGCTCGAGTTCGCCCGGGGCGGCGCGATCGGCGGCAACATCGCCGGGGCGCTGATCATCGGCCAGGTACTGGTGATCATGCAGGGGTTGCTGGGCGCCGCGCTCTTCATCGACGGCTTGCGGCCGGCGACGATGCTCCACTGGCTCTACGGGCTCGCCGCCGTCCTGATCCTCCCCTTCGTCTGGTCCTACGTCCGCGACCGCGCCCCGCGCCAGGGCCTGCTGCTCTACAGCCTCGTCGCCCTCTTCATCGCCGGCCTCGCCATCCGCGGCATGGTTACGGGCGCGTAACCCCTAACGCCCCAGCCTGGATCCACGAGTCCATCGACGTAGCTCCGGACCCTGTGTCCGGCCCGCCACGCCGGCGTATGATGCCCTGACTGAAAGGACCGCGGCTATTCTTCGTCCAGCACCTTGCCGCCGATCAACGGGTATGCCGACCACTCTTCGACCAACCCTGCCCGCACCGGATTGTCGAAGAGATAGGCAAGCGCCCGGTCATAATCGCGCGCGGTGCGCAAGCCGTGATCGTGGAAGCTTCGCTGCCACATTGGACCCGTGCCACCGTGGCGCCACCACACGCGGGTCGAGCACGATTTGACATCGCGTATGACGTCGACGAGGCCGGCGCCTTGCGTCGTGACCTGGATGATGCAATGGGCATGGTCCGGCATGAGGCAATAAGCGTCAAGGACGGCCCCGCGTTTGGCGCATCGTTCCTCGATCATTGCGCCGACATCCGTACCCAGCGCGAGGTTGGCGAATACCGGGGCACGATTGGCGGTGCCGATCGTGACGAGCCAGGCAGTGCCCGCGATCCGGTATGCCTCCAGATTAAGGCGAATCCGCCTGTGGTACCGGGGTGGCATGGCAACGATTCCTTTTGGGGATTGAATCTCTGCGACCCATGGCGTTGTCGAGTGGGCTCATCATCGCTGCCAGAGATGGCAAGAGCAAGCGCTTGTGCCGGCGAACAGCCGGACACAGGGTCCGGAGCTACGGCCCTGCATTATCTCTCATTGTGCTATTTTCCTGATTGCGATGCGGCGTGCGCCGTTGACAACGGTCCGGCTGCCACCTAGACTGCGACCTACGGTCAAACAGTCGGCACTTTCGTGACATGTGTTCGGGGCCTCTCCGGCGCGGATGGGCGCACCCAGCGCTCTCCTACCCTAGTCAGCGACGGTGCACCGTGGAACCTGTCCTCGAGGTTCGCGATCTCCGGGTCCAGTTCCCGACGTCGTGG
>JAICKJ010000229.1 GCA_025928015.1 Thermomicrobiales bacterium | reverse complement strand
GCCACGGCGGCGACGGTTGGCCCCCCGGGTCCCACCGCTAACCTCGCCCGCGCCGGGCGCGCGCGCGGCGCCGCCATGGGCGCCTTCGCGAACACCTTCAACCCCAGGCTGATCGTGATTGGCGGTGGTGTCGCCCGCCTCGGCGACTTGCTGATCGCTCCAGCCCTCAAAGCCATGCCCTCCTATTGCTTCGTCGACATGCGCCAGGACTTGAAGGTGACGTATTCCGCACTCGGAGGCGACACAGGGCTCTATGGCGCGGCGGCGCTCGCGTTCCTCGAAACGCCGTCCGGATCGCGCGCCTGATCGTTCGCAACTGCTCAGTGTGATTGCCGGACGCGCCAGCCGGTAGTACTCGTGCGCTTGTGCACGGTACACACCGGCCCGTCATGCGTCCGCTTGACGGTTGTTTTCACCCGCTGGTAGATTACCGCCACGAAAAACACGCTGCTGCAGCTCACAGATCTCTGCCGGCTGGGGCACAGTCGGGATGATCTTCCAAGGACCCGGACCACTTCGATTGGCGATGCCGATGGTGGTTTCGTGGCGCATTTGGGTCATGAGGGACAGCAGTCTTGGAGGCGCCCGATGCTCAGGTATATCGCCAACCGGCTCTTCTGGTTTGTGCCCACGATCCTGATCATCACGGCGATCATCTTCCTGCTCCTCAAGGTGACCCCGGGCACCGGCGTCATGGCCAAAGGGGCGCAGCAGATCAACCCGGCGGCGATCAAACAGCTCGAGCACGACTACGGGCTCGACAAGCCCCTCTACGAGCAGTTCGGCCTCTACATCTGGCACGCGATCCAGGGCAATTTCGGCACCTCGTTCGCGTTCCGACCGCAGACGGTGAGCGACATCATCGCCCGCACTTTCCCCATCTCGCTCAAGCTCGGCATCTACGCGACCGTGCTGGCGGTCGTCGTCGGCGTCGCCCTCGGCGTTATCGCCGCTGTCAACCAGAACGGCATTCTCGACTACTTCTCGGTCTTCCTGGCCATCCTCTTCTACAGCCTGCCCAACTTCGTGATGGGGTTCGTCCTCATCCTCCTCTTCGTCGTCTACTTACCCAAGATCGGGATCGATCTGCACTTCAACGTTGGCGGCTTGCAGTCGTGGAAGGACTGGATCCTGCCGACGATTGCGCTCGCCGGCTCGCCGCTGGCGACGATCGCCCGCTTCACCCGCTCCAGCGTCATCGACGTGATCCGCTCCGATTACGTGCGGACCGCGCGGGCCAAGGGGCTGAACGAGCGCCAGATCGTCGTCCGCCACGTCCTCAAGAACTCGCTCATCCCGGTCATCACGCTCATCGGGCCGATCTTCGCGGCTGTTGCCACCGGCTCGTTCTTCGTCGAGGCCGTGTTCAATATTCCCGGCATGGGCAAGTACTACGTCGACAGCTTCGTCGCCAAGGACCAGCCGATGATCCTCGCCGTCACGCTGATCTACGCCGTCATCCTGGCGCTCATGAATGTCGTGGTCGACGTGCTCTACGGCTTCTTCGACCCGCGGATTCGCTACTGACCTGACCGCGCCCGCGCGAGGTCGCATGAAGGACGGATATGGCTCAGACAGACGCCCCGGTACCGGGCCAACCGATCAAGCAGACCGACGGCGTGGCGGTCATGCCGACGGGCGGCGTGCTCGGGCGTGAGCAGGAAGTCGCAACCGAGCTCAGTGTCTTCGCCCAAAAGAAACCGCGGAGCCTCTGGGGCGATGCGTGGCGGCGGTTGCGCAAGAACAAGATGGCCGTGGTCGGCGCCGCCATCGTCATCATCTTCATCCTCCTTGCGGCGTTCGCCCCGCTCCTCGCTCCCTACGGACAGTCCGAGGTCGTCGATGTCCGGCTCGCCCGCTTCGGTCCGAGCTGGCTCTGGCCGATGGGACTGGACGAGAACGGCCGCGACATCTGGTCCCGTCTGCTCTACGGCGCACAGGTCTCGTTGCTGGTCGGCGTCGTCTCTCAAGTCATCGTGCTCGCCATCGGCGTGCCGATCGGGGCGATCGCCGGCTACTACAGCGGTAACGTCGACAACGTGCTGATGCGGATTGTCGATGTGATCTACGCGGTGCCGCAGCTTTTGCTGGTGATGATTTTCCTCGCCAAGTTCGGCCCCGGCCTGCTGAACATCTTCCTCGCCATCGGACTTGTGAGTTGGGTCACGGTCACCCGTCTCGTCAGAGGGCAGTTCCTCACCTTGCGCGAGTCGGAGTATGTCAATGCCGCGCGGATTTGCGGCGCCAGCGGCAGCACGATCATGTTCAAACACCTGCTGCCCAACAGCATGACGCCGATCATCGTCTCACTCACCTTCGGGATCCCGACCGCGATCTTCACCGAGGCGGCGCTCAGCTTCATCGGCGTCGGCATCATGCCGCCACAGGCGAGCCTGGGCCAGATGGTCGGTGACGCGAGCGACCCCGGCCTCGTGCAGTCCTACCCGCACATCCTGCTCTTCCCCGTCCTCGCCATCGCGCTGATCATGCTCGGCTTCACGTTCCTGGGTGACGGACTGCGCGATGCCCTCGACGTTCGTGGTGAAGATTGATGCCTGACGTCGCGCCGGCCGCAGGAAGGAGGACCACCGGCCTGGCGCCGCCGTGTACGGATTGTCATCGCGTATGCGCCAATCTACCGCCCGTCATTCTGACCATCGGGAAGAATTTCCCGGCGAAGCCGGTCCGCCGTAGCGGACATTGCGACCAAACAGAACGGTTATCGTGGCGGAGAAGCGCTTCGCGCGGGGATTCTTCGGAGCTTCGCCCACTCAGAATGACGATGGCGCAGCGACAAAAGGGACCAGTTCACGGTTCAATCGGGCGGTCGGAGAACTGCCACGTAACAAACGGAGGATCGTTCGGATGACAAAACAGGTCGATGCCGAGGCGATGTTCGAAGAATTTGACCGGAAGATGCGCGCCAGCGCGTTCAACCGGCGCTCGTTCCTGAAGTCCGCCGCCTTCGGCATGGCGATGATGGCTGGCGCCTCCGGCGTCGCCGAGGCGGCCGCGCAGAGCGGCACCCCGGAAATCAAGGGCACGCCGGACGCGAAGCAGATCTTCTACAACTCATTCCTCCAGGAGGACCCGAAGTCGTTCGACTGGAACGCCGATCTCTACTGCAATGCCGAGCAGGAAACCTTTGAGGGGCTGCTCAAGTTCGACGTCAACGGCACGCCCGTCGCCGGCTGGGCGGAGAAATGGGAGGCCAACGCGGACGCTTCCGTCTGGACCTTCCACATCCGCAAGGACAACAAGGGCTGGACGAACGGCGATCCGGTCACGGCCGACGACTTTGTCTGGTCCTTCACCCGCCTGCTCGATCCGAAGACCGCCAATTCCTATTCGTTCATCCTCTACGATGTAAAGGGCGGCGAGGAGTTCAACACCAAGAACGGGTCACCGGACGCGCTCGGGCTGAAGGCGCTCGACCAATGGACCTTCGAGATGACGCTCGTCGGCCCGCGAGCCAACCTGCCGCAGAAGGTCGCTTATCTCGCCTGCCTGCCTTCACACAAGGCGACGGTCGAGAAGTACGGAGCGAAATGGGCGCTCGGTGATGTTCCGCTCGTCTCCAACGGGCCGTTCAAGCTCGACAAGTGGGACAAGGGCTCAAAATGCGTCCTCTCCAAGAACCCGAACTACTACGCGGCCGAAGACATTGTCCTCACGGACCTCATCGACCCCATCATCCCCGGCAAGAATCAGGTCAACAATTTCGAGAACGGCACAGGGGACCAGCAGCTCGACTGGTGCACGCTCGGCGCGAGCGACCTGACGCGCTACCAGAACGACCCGGAGAAGTCGAAGTGGCTGCGTCAGTACGTCTATCCGGGCATCTGGATGCTGCTGCCTTCCAACGGCATCCCGCCGTTCGACAAGCTGGAGGTCCGCCAGGCCCTGAGTCACGCGATTGACCGAAACCGGCTGGTCCAGGTCACGAACGGCCTCGTCACGCCGGCCCACTGCATGGTGCCACAGGGCGTCTACGGCTTCTTTGAGGATCCGGCCATCAACGCGATCCAGGACTACGACCCGAAGAAGGCGATGGACCTGCTGAAGGGCACTCCATACGAGGGCGGAAAGAACTGGCCGGACATCACGATGATCATGCGGGCCGATGAGGAGCAGTACAACTCCAACCTCATGGCCAATGACATCGTCGACCAGCTCCAGAAGAACCTCGGCATGGGCATCAAGATCCAGCAGATCCAGCAGACCAACTTCAACGACACCTTGTTCAAGAACGAGGCGCCGCTGGTCTGGATTCGCTGGTGGCTCGACTACCCGGACCCGGACAACACCTACTACGACATGTTCTACGGGGCGAAGCCGAAGGGTTCCAAGCGCCAGGCTTGGGAGAACACCGACTACGACAAGATCGTGGTCGACGCCAAGGGCATCCAGGATCCGAACGCGCGGCTCGAGAAATACAAGGAGGCCGAGAAGATCATCCAGACTGACGTCGGGTACATCCCGGTCGTCTATCGGCTCGACGTGTACGCCTTCAAGCCGTGGATCAAGAACGTGCCGGTCAACAAGCAGGGCTTCACCGTGCCGGACGGCAACATCTACACCCGTGCCTGGACCCAGATCTACATCGAGGGTCGCCCGGCTGGAACGTAAGCCTTCACCCCCAACCCCTCTCCTAAGGTTGGGAGAGGGGAGCCTTTCCCTGAAATGAGTATTGGGATTCGCAGCGCCATGGGGGCCGATGTTGCGTCGGCCCCCATGGCGCCGCCGCTTCCGGATGAGTTGCGGCCGTGCGATACTGCGCCCGCGCCGGTAATGGCGCCGAGTGACCCGAAAATGCCGAAAAGGAGCAGACGCGTCGTGGCCGATCAACATCCGAAGTATCTCTGGTGGCGTGGGGAGCAGGTCCGTTGGGAGGACGCGACGGTTCACGTGACCGACCTCGCCTGGTCCACCGTCGGCGCCGTCTTCGAGGGCATCCGCGGCTACTGGAACGAGGATCAGGAGACGCTCTTCATCTTCCGCCTGCCCGAGCACCTCGCTCGCCTGGCCGACTCGATGAAGGTCGTCCGGCTGCCGCTCGCCTACTCGCTGGATGAACTGCAATCGGCCATCATCGACCTGATCACAGCCAACGAGTCGCGCGAGGACACCTATATCCGGCCGCTCGCCTATTCCTCGCGCTCATCCGGCAAGCGCCTGTCGGCGGCGGCGGCGGAGGCCGATCTGCTGATCAACACGAACGTGATGCCAACCCACCTGCTCACCGGCTACACCCAGAAGGCGCGGATCAGCTCCTGGACGCGCATCTCCGACACGGTGATGCCGCCAAGGATCAAGAACATCTCGAACTACCGCAATGGCCAGCTCGCGACGATGGAGGCGGTGCAGGACGGTTACGACGTCGCCTTCCTGCTCAACCCGCAGGGCAAGGTCGCCGAAGCGTCCGGCGCCTGCGTGGCGATGATCCGCCGCGGCAAGCTGATCACGCCGGACGTGACCAGCGGCATCCTGGAGAGCATCACCCGTGACGCGCTGTTGACGATCGCTCGCGAAGATCTGGGCATCGAGGTCGAGGAGCGCCCGGTCGACCGGACCGAGATGTATCTGGCCGACGAGGTCTTTACCTGCGGCACCGCCGCTGAGATCACACCGGTCGTCGAGGTCGATCGCTACCAGATCGGCGACGGCGAGACCGGCCCGGTCACGAAGGCGCTGGAGCAGAAATTCCAGGCGATCCTGCATGGCACCGACCCGCGCTCCGAGGCCTGGTGCACCCTGGTGCCACTGAGGGCCGCGGTCCACGCTTAACCCAGGCGTAGCATCGGTGGGCGGAAAGGTCCGCCCACCGATCCGATTGCCGTAGGGGCGATCCCGTGTGGTCGCCCTTCGGGCCGAGCTTGCTCTCGGCCCCTACGTCGATTCGTTCTACAGCGGCGTGCCGTGGAGCCCCTTGTCGGTGATGCGGGGGGTGAAGCCGGGATCAAGGCCTCGCGCCGGTGACAATACTGCGTCGACTTCGATCTCGACCCGCATGTCGGGATCGATCAGCTTGCTCACCTCGACGAGCGTGTTCGCCGGCCGCACATCGCCGAAGACCTTCACCAGCTCGCCTGCGATCGCATGCCAATCATCGACGTTCGTCACATACGTGCGGTAGCGCACGACATCGGCGATGCTTGCGCCCGCTTGATCCAGCGCCCGCCCGATGATCTCCAGAATCCGTCGCGTCTGCGCCGCCGGATCGTCCTTTCCGACGACGTTTCCATCCTCCAGCGCCGTCGTCCCGGCGACGAAGATCTGATTGCCGACGCGCACCGCGCGTGAATAGCCGACCTGTTGCTCGTAGGCCGAACCGCTGGAGATGTTCTGGCGCCAGCGCTGTTCGCGATCAGCCATGTTGCGTCCCTCCTTCATCGCCGTTTGTCCGGAAGACCAGGCCGTAAGGCCGGCTCGTATAGTCGTACAGATAGTGCGCGAACGCCGGCGGATGACGCTCGTCGTCGTAGCCCCGCTCGTTCTCCTTGACCTGCGAAAGCTGAATCATGAAGGTGACGTCGCCATTCCGGTAGAAGAAGTAGAGACTCCACCGTTCATCCCGTTCCAGCAGCGTGAAATCGCTCGTCAAGCGGTCCCGATGGGCGTAGAGATCGGCGTAGGCGGCTTCCAGATCATCGACGACGAAGCCGATGTGGTGCCACCGCGACGGCTGCGCGGTGGTCAGCGGCGCATCTTCGAGGCCGGCGTCAAAGAGAAAGAGTG
>JAICKJ010000083.1 GCA_025928015.1 Thermomicrobiales bacterium | reverse complement strand
GATAGCCGGCTGCACCATGATGAGATCGTCGTGCTGGATGTGACCTTCCAGCTCGCGCCGAAGGCGGAAACCGAGCTCAGGCGCCAGGCGGCCGCGAACCTGGCATGGCGCGCTGAGCGCCAGCCCCCGGTCGAGCAGTTCCCCTCGTGCGGCTCAGTCTTTCAGAAGATCGAAGGCGTGGGTGCCGGCCGCCTGATCGACCGGGCCGGTCTCAAAGGGAAGCGGATCGGCGGCGCGCAAATCTCGCCCAAGCACGCAAATTTCATCATCAACCGGGGAGGCGCGACGGCACAGGACGTTCTTGCGCTCGCGCAACTGGCACAGTTGGAGGTCCAACGGCAGACGGGCTACACGCTGGAGATGGAGATCGGGCTGGTCGGCGAATTCGCCTGAACCTGCGCCCGATGGCAGAACGTGAAGCGACCGCGCCGATGGGCGCGGTCGCATTCGTCTATCCACGCTGATACTGACGCTAAACGCTTTGGCCCTTGTCCTTGCCCAGCTTGGCGGCGCGATCCATCGCCTCGCTCGCCTGGCCACTGACCCGGGACTGAACCTCGTTCGCCGCGCCGCTGGCCTCGCCGCTTGCCGACTGCGCGGCATTCGACGCCTGCGCGGTCTTGTCGTCAGTGGTCTCGGAGAGCGCGTCATTGACCTGGTTGATCTGCTCCTGGACTTGCTGGGCATCCTGTTTCAGCGCGTTAACATCGCCTTTCTTGGCGTCGCCGATGATGTTCTTGCCCTGGTTGACGAGTTTCTTGAACGCGTCCATGAGCCTGCCTCTCTTCGGTTGGTCACGACATCGATCTGCCGTGCGCTTCGCATCATTCTACGATGGAACCAGGGCGGCACGCACACAGGTGACGGCTCCGACAGTCCACCACGATCAGTCCGCGGCCGGTGGGACCGGCGGGATACGAACGAGCTGGGCGCCGCAGGACTGCCGGATGATCAGCTCCGGCGGCAGCACGACCTTGCGCGACTCGATGTGCTCGCCATTCAGTAGCCGGATCACCATCTCGCCGCATTGGCGGCCCAACTCCTCGGCTGGCACGCGCATCGTGCTCAGGGCCGGTGTCACGAATCTGGCAACCGGAATGTCGTCATGGCCGATGACCGCGATATCCTCCGGCACGCGAAGACCCGCTTCGTGAATAGCGGTCAGCGCACCGATCGCGATCGTGTCGTTCCCCGCGACCAGGGCCGTCATGCCGACCCCGCTGGCGAGCAGCGCTCGCATCTGCTCGTAGCCGGTCGCGGCGTCGAAGGCGGCAAAGCGGACGCGCCGCTCATCGAACGGCGCGCCCGCATCGCGCAGCGCCTCGCAATACCCGCGGTACCGGGGATCGGCCTCCGGGTTCCGCACGGGCGCGAAATGAATGAAGGCGATCTGCCGGTGCCCCAACGCCAGCAGGTGCGAGGTCGTCTGATAGACGGTCGTGGGACTCGCCTCGCATACGACCAGGTGCGCCTGAGGGTGCGCGACGGCGCCAACCAGCGCGACCGGATAGCCGCTCTCGATCAATGACATCAGCTCGGCATCTTCGGGATCCGGATTGAGGACCACCAACGCGTCAATCTGCTTGGCGCGAACGAGCCGCTCATAGGCGCGACTCGTCTCGTCGAACTCGGCCGTCTCCAGCAGCAACCGATAGGTGTGCTCGCGGCAGGCATCGTGGAGTCCGTGCAGCATGAGGGCGACAAAGACATCCACGCTGATGGTGCGGGCATCGTTGACCACCAGACCGATCGTGCCGGACTTGCCGCCGGCGAGTGACCGCGCGGCTGCGTGCGGAACATAACCGAGGTCGCGGGCGATCCGCAGCACACGCTGACGGGTGGGCTCGCTGACACTGTCAACATGATTGCCATTGAGGACGAACGAGACGGTCGTCCGGGAGACGCCCGCCCGGTCGGCAACGTCCTGACTGGTGATCCGATTCGAGGTCATGCGGACGCCTCGCTTCTTGCCGTTATGCCTCCAACCGATCCGTTTGGCCCCGGGCGCATTCGACTGAGCACGGGCAACCGCACGGCGGCCGCGTGTTGACAGACGAATGGTCCACTCGTAGTATGCGGACTAACACGAGTTACTTCCAGCAGGGCGGGGGACGTCGGCGGGTTGTTCCGGCACGGCGCTCAGGGGGAGAGACGACGTGAGCACGCAGGCCGTTGCGGTGACACCACGGGCGGCGCGGGTGCGCCCCGATTGGATGCGAGGGTGGAGACGGCGGGAGACGCTCGTCGCCTGGCTCTTCATCTTGCCAAGCCTGATCGGCTTCACCGTCTTCTACCTTGTGCCCGCGATCCGGGGGCTCTACATCAGCTTCACGGATTGGGATCTGCTGAGCACTCCGACCTTTGTCGGCGCAGACAACTACAGGAATCTGCTGCAGGATGGGGACTTCCGGCACTCGCTCTGGGTGACACTCTACTACGTCCTCCTCAACATCCCGCTGCAAACCATGCTGGGGCTGATTATCGCGGTCGTCTTCGATCGCTTTGTGCACGGCTCCGGCTGGCGCAGCCTCCTGCTGCTGCCTTGGCTGATGCCGAACGTTATCGTCGCTCTCCTCTTCCTTTGGCTGCTCGATCCGGGGCTTGGCATCTTCAATGTCTTCCTCGACGCCATCGGCCTGCCTAAGCAGAGCTTCTTCGGATCGGTTGGGCAGGCAATGCCGACCATCGCCGGTGTCAACATCTGGCGTTTCGTTGGCTACACGGCGTTGCTCATCCTCGCCGGCATGCAGCGCATCCCGAAGGATGTCTACGAGGCCGGCGCGATCGATGGCGCGAGCGAGACCCGGATGTTCTTCAACATCACCCTGCCGCTGCTCAAGCCGGTGCTCACCTTCGTCCTCGTCACCAGCGTCGTCGGCTCGTTCCAGATCTTCGACACCATTGCCGTCACCACCAAAGGCGGACCGGTCGACGCCACCAGGGTGATCAACTGGTTCATCTACCAGCAAGCATTCGAGCGCTTCAAGTTTGGATATGCGACCGCCGCGTCGCTGATCCTGTTCGTCATCCTGGTCATCGTGAGTCTCGTCCAGATGCGTTTGCTCAACGCGAACGAGTCGGACCTGGCCTAGCCGCATTCGCTGGAGGAGACGGTCATGGCTGACCTAGCTGTTCCGCAACCGGCGGAAATCGAGGCCCGGCGGACCCGGCGCGGGCCGCGCATCGAGCGTGATCGCACGGGCGCGTGGATTGTCCTCGCGCTGCTGGTTTTCATCACGTTGTTCCCGTTCTACTGGGCGCTGCGTACCGCGCTCTCCACCCAGCGGGACCTGCTCTCTGATCCAACCAACCTGCTGCCGGTTGGCTTCACCTGGGCCAGCTTCAAAGCCGCGCTCGGAATGATCTCGGCCGAGGCGAGCGTCGCCGCCGGCGGCTCCGGACGCGTCTTTCACTTCTGGCGCTACCTTGGCAATACGTTTCTCGTCTCCACGCTGGTGGCGGTGGGCCAGACTTGGTTCAGCGCGATGGCAGCCTACGCCTTCGCCCGCCTGCACTTCCCACTACGCAATCAGATCTTCACGATCTTCCTGGCCTCATTGATGGTGCCCGGCATCGTGCTCGTCATCCCGAACTTTGTGCTGATACATGACCTCGGCTGGATCAACACCTATCAGGGCATCATCGCTCCTGGTTTTCTCATGTCGCCCTTCTCGATCTTCTTCCTCCGGCAGTTCTTCTTAGGCATCAATCGGGACATGGAGGAGGCCGCCAAGATCGACGGCGCCGGTTATTTCGAGATCTTCTGGCGGATTATCTTGCCAATGGCGCAGGGCCCCGTGTTGATGCTCGGCATTATCACCTTCATCACCCAATGGAACGACTACCTCTGGCCATTCCTCGTCGGACGAGCCGAGAACGTGCGGGTGCTGACGGTTGCGCTCAGCGTCTTCCGCTCGCAGACCCCGAACGGATCGCCGGACTGGCCCGGACTGATGGCCGGCACGTTGCTGGCCAGTGTTCCGATCATGGTCATTTTCATCTTTATGGGCCGGCGCCTCTCCGAGTCCATCCAGTTTACCGGCGTCAAATAGGCTTCGGCTGCTCGAAACGAAGCTGAGGAGAAGAAAGGAGCGCTGCACCCAGTAGATCGACGCGGCGCGGCCGCAGACGATCGTGTGTCAGTGAGTAACGAAGTCGGCGATGGCTGCAGGACCCAGGACGTCTTGCCGTGCCCGCCGACAACGATGGAAGGATCGAACGCGCTATGGTGCTCAAATCGCGCATGACCCGCCGAACCTTCGCCGCAGGAGCTTTGGCGGCCGCGGCTGCTCCGGCCGTGATCAAGTCGGCGAATGCCGCCGACTCTGTCGAAATCAAGTACATGCTGTGGGATTCCAACCAGCAACCTGCCTACCAAGCCTGCGCCGACACCTTCACCAAAGCCAACCCGAACATCAAGATCACCATCCAGCAACTTGGCTGGGACGATTACTGGACCGCGATCCAGACCGGCATGGTCTCCGGCGATCTGGCCGATGTGTTCACCAATCACCTTGCGAAGTACCCGGAACTCGCGTCGAAGAGCCAGCTCGTCGATATCCAGCCGATGGTCGACCATGACAAGGTTCCTACCAACATCTACACCGGCCAGCTGGCCGACCTCTGGAGCCGCGACGGCAAGCGCTACGGATTGCCGAAAGACTGGGACACGATCTCCGTCGTCTACAACGCCGACATGCTGACGGCGGCCGGGGTCGACCCGAAGGTCTTCGACGAGTGGAAGTGGAATCCTAAGGATGGCGGTGATCTCGCCCAGCTTGTCGCCAAGTTGACGCTGGACGAGAGCGGCAAGAACGGTCTCGACCCCGCCTTCAACAAGTCCAAGGTCAAGCAGTACGGACTTGCGATGGGTTTGGGCGACCCTTACGGCCAGACCGGCTGGAGTCTCTTCGCCGCCAGCACCGGCTGGCGCTTCATGGACAAGCCGTGGGGCACCAAATACAACCTGGATGACCAGCGCCTGATCGACACCATGACCCAGCTCTCGAGCATGTCGCTGGAGAAGGGCTGGATGGCACCAGAGGATCAGGTCACGAGTCTCAAGACCGAATCGATGTTCACCGCCGGCAAGACAGCCCTTGTCTTCCATGGCTCGTGGATGATTAACTGGTTCGGCGACAACACCAAGTTCAAGTTTGGGTTCGGCCGGCTGCCGACCGGGCCGGAAGCGCGCATCTGCATGTTCAACGGCCTCGCCGATTCGATCTGGACCGGGACGAAGCACAAGGACGAGGCGTGGGCCTGGGTCAAGTATCTGGCTTCACCGGAGGCGCAGGACATCGTTGGCACCTATGGCGTCGTCTTCCCCGCCATTCCGGCGGCCGACCAGAAGGCGAAGGCCGCCTGGGCGAAGAAGGGCGAAGACGTGGCGTCGTACCTCGATCAGGCTCAGCAGAAAGACGGCACCTTCCTCTTCCCGATCGCGGATCACGCCTCTGAGTACACCTCGATCATGACGGCGGCCATGCAGTCGATTGCGCTCGGCAAGTCTTCGCCAAAGGACGCGCTGACGAAAGCGAACAAGGACGTCAACAAGCTCTTCTAGCGCACCGCCCACGGCGCGGGGCGAAACAGCGCCAGACATCCAATCCGGGTCGGAGCGGCTGGAGCTCGTGTCTCCAGCCGCTCTAGTGCCCGGCACGCAGTTCAATGCCCGGGTCGCCGGGCGATGAGGGTCAGCATGGCAAAAATCTCGTTTATCGGCGCGGGCAGCACCGTCTTCGCGCGGAACCTGCTTCGCGATCTCTTCACCTTTCCCGAGCTCCACGACAGCACCATCGCCCTGATGGACATCGACGCAGAACGGCTGCGCGACTCCGAGACCGTCGCGCGGCGCGTAGCGCAGGACGCGGGGGCGAAACCGACCATCACGGCGACGATGGATCGCCGGGAGGCGCTCACGGACGCGGATTATGTCCTGAACATGATTCAGGTCGGCGGTTACCGTCCCTCGACCGTGATCGACTTCGAGATTCCGAAGAAGTACGGCTTGCGGCAGACGATCGGGGACACCCTCGGCATCGGCGGTGTCATGCGGGCGCTGCGCACCATCCCGGTGATGCTGGACATCGCCTGTGACATGCAGCACGTCTGCCCGGATGCCATCCTGCTCAACTACACGAATCCCATGGCGATGCTCACCTGGGCCGTCACCCGCGCGACGCCGGTCAAGACGGTCGGCCTCTGCCACAGCGTCTTCGGCACGGCGCACGAGCTGGCCCACATCCTCGGCGTGCCGCCGAACGAGGTCGATTACCACTGCGCCGGCATCAACCATATGGCGTTCTACCTGACGCTGGAGCGCAACGGCGAAGATTTGTACCCCGCATTGCGGAAAGTCGCGGCGGAGCACCGCGAGCCGGCCTACGAGCGCGTCCGCTTCGAGGCGTTCCGCAAGCTCGGCTACTTCGTCACCGAGTCGAGCGAGCATTTCAGCGAGTACACGCCCTGGTTCATCAAGTCGGGCCGGCCGGACCTGATCGAGCACTTCAACATCCCGCTCGACGAATATCCGGCCCGCTGCGAGGACCAGATCGCCGACTGGGGCGCGATGCGCGAGGCGCTGGTGTCGGAGGCCCCGGACGCGCTCGACAACTACTACGCCGACAAGCGGTCGCATGTCAGCGGCATGTGGGAGCGCCGCCTCCGGACGATGGAGAAGAGCGCGCCCGAGCAGGCCGCGAAGATCCGGCATACGCTGCTTTCGCCGGACGGTCGGCGTGGCAAGAGCGACCACTCCGGCGAGTACGGCACGCTGATCATCGACAGCATGGTGACGGGTCAGCCGCGGGTCGTCTACGGCAACGTGCCGAACCACGGGCTGATCAGCAACCTGCCGGACGGCTGCTGCGTCGAGGTGCCCTGCCTGGTCGACAAGAATGGCGTTCAGCCGACGGCGATCGGCGCGCTGCCGCCGCAGCTCGCGGCGCTGATGCAGACGAACGTCAACGTCCAGGGGCTCGCGGTCGAAGCGGCTCTGACCGGCAAGAAGGAGCACGTCTACCACGCGGCGATGCTCGACCCGCACACGGCGGCCGAGCTCGATCTCGACCAGATCACCCATCTGGTCGACGACTTGCTCGATGCGCACGGCGACATGCTGCCCGAGTTTCACTAGGTCCGTCGCACGGGGAACAACCGCCAGCGGACTCGAATGCCACGCGCGCCCCGGTTTCCGGGGCGCGCGTGGCACGTATCATCGCTTCCTTCACCGTTGTAAAGGGCTTAACGGCGCTCCGCGTACCCAACAGGTGCAATGGGTGTCGAGGGGCCTTGTGAATGGACATGCCCATCGCACATGCTCCGGGGACCGCGAAGACGATTCGGCTCACGTCAGAAAGGACGCATGCACCATGAACGATCTGCGCAACCAGCCGGAAGAGGTCCGCGCCAGGATCCGGGACATCGTGACCCGCGCGAACCGCGACCAACAGTTCCAGCGCGACCTGGCCGCCGATCCGCTGAGCGCGCTGCAGGCAGCGGGGCTCTCGGCGGGCACCGCCGAAACCGTCATGTCGGTCACGCCGGAGGTGCCGGAAGCGGCCGAGGTACAAGGGTTCGCGCGGTGCCAGCAGACCTGCATCGACACCACCTGCTGGATCGCGCCGGGTATCAGCTTCTGCCCCGCGTCGTGCCTCATCGGGACGGTCGTCGACGGCTAGGCGCTCCGTCGCGTCATCTATGGATTTCGCGCAGCAGGGCGACTCCGCTTCGCCCTGCTCGTTCGTTGCTTCGCTCCCTTGTAAATCAATTGACTGCGAGCTCTGGAACTTGACGGTGTAATGGAATCCGGCAATCTGCCGAACCGCGCCCGCTCGTCGATGCCGCTGGGCGACCACTTCTCATCGAGGAGAACCTGCGATGATCGAACCTGCCTCCGGCGAACCAGGGCTCGACGACGCGTCCGCGCCGTTCTTCGCGCGCCGCGATGAAACGCGCGCCGATGACCCGGCGTCGTTCGAGCGGGTCGTGCGGGAGATCGTGAGCGCCCGGGCGGATGCGGGCCGCTGGACGATCCGGCACAACGCCGAGACCGCGCCATGGATCAAGGTCGAACCCGCCGGCGCGTCGGTGCCGGCACAGGGCTGGAAGTTGCACGTCTCCGCGAACGTGCCCGGCGCCACTGAGGTGCTCAGGCGCGCGCTGCCCGTCCTGCTGGACGCCGGCGCGACGTTCAAACTGGCGGAAACACACCGGTTTCTGGCCGAGCTCAACCAGGGCGGCGCGGCATTCAGCCAGATCGGCAAGTTCATCACCGTCTACCCTCGGAACGACGCCGAGGCGGTCGCGCTGGCGGTGTCGCTCGACCGGGCAACGCTAAGGATGCACGGGCCGGCGGTGCCATCCGACCGACGGTTGAATCCGGGCAGCCAGGTCTTCTATCGATACGGCGCGTTTGCGAGCCGGTACACGCAAACGCCGCTCGGGGAGCTCCTGCCCGCGATCGTCGCGCCCGACGGCGAGATAATGCCCGACCGTCGCGAAGCCTTCGCTCCGCCGGCGTGGGCCAGAGATCCGTTCCAGGAGGCGGGTGTGACCAGCGATCCGCCGGCCCAGGCTGGAGCGGCAATCATCGGCGACCGGTACGTGGTGCTCGCGACATTGCAAAGCTCGGCCCGTGGGTCAGTCCACCTCGCCTTCGACACAGTCGAGCCACGTGCCTGCGTGCTCAAACATGCACGCCAGGGGAGCACCG
This sequence comes from Thermomicrobiales bacterium, assembly GCA_025928015.1. GTDB lineage: Bacteria > Chloroflexota > Chloroflexia > Thermomicrobiales > UBA6265 > JAICKJ01. The sequence goes on along the minus strand of JAICKJ010000083.1, from coordinate 5,525 downwards.
TCGACCGGCATGGTCGTGACGCGCTCGACCGCCTGCGGCGCGAGGCGCAAGTATTGACTACCCTCGCGGATGACGCCCGGCTCCCCCGGTTCTATGGCCTGCACGAATACGATGGCGATCTCTTTCTCGCCATGGAGGACGTCGCCGGCCAGACGCTCGGCGGGCATGTTCAGGCAACCGCGTCCGAAGGTGGCGCGCTCGGCGAGGACGAGGTGGTCCGGATCGGCCGGGTGCTGGCGGATATCGTGCAGCACGTCCATGAGGCGGGATTCATCTACCGGGACCTCAAATCCTCCAACGTCATCATGACCGATGACGGCTTGCCCCGGCTGATCGATTTCGAGCTGGCGCTCGAACCGACTTCGGACGACGTCGAGCGCTTCGGCTACGGCACGCCAGGCTATATGTCGCCGCAACAGGTGCACGCCGAGGCACCCGCCGTGACGGATGACGTCTACGCGCTCGGAGCACTGATCTATCTGCTGGCCACCGGCGCCGAGCCGTCACAGGCGAGCGCCATGACGTCGTTGCTTGCCCGACCGGTCGAGCTGCTCAATCCAGAGATCGGGCCAGGTCTGATCGCGGTCATCACGCGCTGCCTGACGCCGGAGCCAGCCAACAGGTTCCAGACCGCGGCGGAGGTGGACAAGGCGCTCCGGGCGGCCGGGAGCAGCGATCTCCACCGTCACGCGACCCGAAGCGACCTTGGAGCACCGGATGAACCCGCTGCGCGAGCGCGCTCCCGGCAACGCGCCCGCCGCCTTGGCGACACGCTGTGCGCGCAGAGCATCGAGGCGGGTGACGGCGGCGGCCGCTACTGGCGAAGTCCGCATCCGCAAGCATCCGGCTTTCTCTCGACGGACATCAACACCGGCTGCGGCGGCATCGTCCTCGCGCTGGCGGAGATCGTGAGCGAGCTGAATAACCCGACGCACCGGGCAGTACTGGCGGACGCGGCGCGCTGGCTGCTCACCGCCCCACGTCCCGAAGGAGCGCCGCCAACAGGGCTCTACGTTGGTGACGGGGCCATCGGCGCGGCGCTCCTTCGCGCGGGACAGGTTCTCCACGATCCGTCGCTCATGGACGCCGCGGCCGAGCGTGGACGGTACATTGCGTCACTGCCACACCGCTCGCCCGACCTTTTCAATGGCACCGCCGGACGCATTCGCTTCCACCAGTGGCTGTTTGACGCTACCGGCGATCTCAGCCATCTCGAGGACGCGATCAGCGGCGGCGAGACGCTCCTGGCCTCGGCGCAGGCAACGACAGGCGGCGGTGTCACCTGGACCATGCCTGAGGGGTACAGCTCCCTGTCGGGTCCCCTCGGCACGGGCTACGCCCACGGCGTGGCCGGCGTCGCCGATGTCCTGCTCGATCTCTTCGACGCGACAGATGACATCCGTTTCCGGGAGCTGTCCGCCGGAGCGGCCCGCTGGCTGGCTCGCCAGGCATCGCCCATGCTCGCGGATGGCAGCGGTCTCGGCTGGCCGGACAAGGAAGGCGGGGCGCCGATGGCCGGCTATTGGTGCCACGGCGCGCCAGGCATTGGTCGCTTCATGCTCCACGCTGCGCAACGGAACCTGATTCCCGGCGCCTGGGACCTCGCCCTTGGCGCAGCGAGGACGGCCGCGTACGCCTTGCGCTTCAGTGGTCCATCGCAATGCCACGGTCTGGCCGGAAATATCGAAACCCTTCTCGATGCCTATCAGGCGACCGGCGATCCACAATGGCTGCAGACCGCGCGGGATCTGGAGCGGCTGCTCGATGCCTGGTTCATCGAGCAGGACGGCCACCTCCTGTGTTCAAGCGATATCCCGAACGTGTACAGTCCGGACTACATGGTTGGTTACAGTGGCGTGGCAATGGCTCTGCTGCGATTAGCCCGTCCTGAACGGCTGCCGCATCAGCTCAGCCGCGCCGGCTTCGGCGGGACTATGTTCTCCCCGGGGGAACCGGTGGCTCAAGTTCCTTCCGGAGAGATGATCGGCTGCTAGAACGGCGGAAGCGAGGAGGCAGGGCATGACGCACGAACCGCCCGATAGCGGCGACGACCGGCTACGTGAAGCGCAGGCGACGATCGAACGACAGGCGGACGAGATCGCGAGGCTCCAGGATCAATTGGGGGCGGCTGATCTCGTGCGGGAGCTGCGGACCGCCCTCGCGCTGGCCAGCATCGCCGAGACGATCGCGGCGCCCGCCGAGTTCTCACACACCCGCCTGCTCGAACTAATCGTCGAGACCGCGGCGGCGGTGATCGGCGCGCGATCCGCCTCGCTCTTCCTCATCGACGAGGCGACGCAGGAGCTCGTCTTCGCCGTTGCGCTGGGACCGGAAGCGCCGACGGTCAAGGAGCTGCGCGTTCCCCTCGGCCACGGCATCGCCGGCCTGGTGGCCGTGAGCGGACAGCCGATCGCCGTCTCCGACGCTGACGCCGATCCGCGTCAGGCCGCCGACGTCGCTCGCCAGATCGGCTACACACCAAAGGCGATCCTCTGTGTGCCGCTACTCTACGAGGACCACATCATCGGCGTCATCGAGTTGCTCGATCGGCTCGACGGCGCCGCGTTCAGCGCGCGCGACATGACGACGCTCGGGCTCTTCGCCAATCAAGCGGCGATCGCGATCATCCAGTCCCGCACGCGGGCGAGCGGTGTCGCGCTCGTGCGGGACTTGATCGTCTCCTTCAATCCCGCCAGTCCGGACGCGACGCCACTCCACGAACGGCTCGAAGCGTTCCTGTCGGCGCGGGCGGGGAGCGACGGCGCCGAGTACCAGCAAGCGCTGGCGCTCGCGACACTCGTCCAGGAGATCGTCTGGCATGGCGACCGCGAGAGTGAGGCCTGCCGAGCCATCCTGCAATCCTTCGCCGGCTACCTGCGCGGGCGCGCCCAGCCATTTGGCGAGGTCGGGCTGATGCAATGAGCACGCTTCGACCGGCCTACTCGGACGCGTTCGAGCCGGAAGCGATCCGGCAGCTTCACCCGACGCTGCCGCTCGACGGCATCACGCCGGACTGGGCCTGGGGCGAGAGCACGGGCCGCGGAGTGAAGGTCGCGGTCATCGATAGCGGCATCGAAGCCGATCATCCCGCGGTCGGCGGCAACGTCAGCGGGTACGTCGCGATCCGCGAGGGCGCCGACGGGCTCGAATATGACTCCAGACCGCATGATGATGTGTACGGACACGGCACGGCGTGCGCCGGCATCATCCGCTCCCTGGCGCCCGAGTGCGAGCTTTACAGCGTGCGGGTGCTTGGCGCCGCGCTCTCGGGCCGCGCCGTCGTCTTCGCGGCGGGCTTGCGCTGGGCGATCGAACACGGGATGGACGTCTGCAATCTCAGCCTCGGCACGCCGAAGAAGGACTACTACGGCCTGCTGCATGAGCTGGCCGACCTCGCCTATTTCCGCAACGTCATGCTCGTCACGGCGGCCAACAACCAGCCAGTGCCCAGCTTTCCCTCGGTTTACGCCTCGGTCGTCTCGGTCGCCGCGACCGAGGACAAGGATCCTTACCGGTACTACTTCAATCCGTCGCCGCCGGTCGAATTCGGCGCGCCGGGCATCGATGTCCGGGTGGCCTGGCGGGACGGCGGCTGGCTCAACTCGACCGGCAACAGCTTCGCCGCGCCGCACATCTCCGGGCTGATCGCCCGGATGCTCGCCAAGCACCCGCATCTGACCGTCTTTCAGGTCAAGACGATCCTCCGGGCGTTGGCGGCGAATGTCGCGCAGCCAGCGCCCGACACGGTGTAAATGCCTTTACTGCCCGGCGTTCGGATTTCTGTTGCAATGGCAGTGAGCGGCGCTGCCGCGGGAGAGCGGGACACCTTTCCTCCGGCCGCCGTCTGTGGCGGCAATAGCCGGCACGAGGCGACGACACGAGCAGAGAGGATCCCTACCAATGGACGGAACGCACAATGTCGCGGAGCTTCGGGCGAAAGCGAACGAGGTGAGCACGCGGGCCAGAAGCGATGCGCAGTATCGCGCGCAGATCGAAGCGGACCCGATCGGCATGCTTGGCGCGGCCGGCATCCCGGCACTGGCGGCGCGCGAGCTCCTCGCGCCCGAACTGCCGGTGAGCGAGGTCGAAGGCTACGTGCGATGTGCCGATACGACCTGCTGGATCAGCATCTGGCCGTCGAAATGCTTCATCACGGTCTGCAAGGGGACGGAAGGCGCCACCAACACGTTCTAGGTTGACCCGGCTTGCCCGCCGGCCGTTTCACCCTGGGCGGCCGGCGGACAACCGCCTGACCAATCGAGACGACCTAATCGCATTGTGAAGAGGCGGGGTCCGCTCAGCGGGAAGGTATGGGAGCGATCATGGCGCAGGCGATTTCCTCGGATCGGATCGACGATCAGCCCGACACGTGGGAAACGCATGGCAATCGTCAAATCCGCGTTCACGCACTGCCGGGATCGTGGGCGGCGAGCCAGGTGGACGCCGAGGCGCGGACCGCGGACAAGGTCGCCGCAGAGCTGGAATCGCTGCTCCAGCCGGAGCGCGCCCGCCGTGAAGAGCCACTGGACATCTACCTCATCGACCGGATCACGGCCGGGGATACGGCGCTTGAGATCGACCGCGCTGGACGCATCGTCCGCATCCTCCAACCCGATGCGCCGGCGGAACCGATCGCCTGGCCGGTCACGCGCGCGCTCGTTGCGCAATGGTTTGGCGAGACGGCCGCGGGCGCCGGGGTGGTCGTCGAGGGCATCGCGGGCGTCGCTGATGCGCGCGCCGCCGGAGATGCGACGGCGACGCCCGCGACAGAGGCTGTGACCGCCCGCCTCGCCGCCCACCAGCCAGTCAGCATCTTCACCCAACGTTCCCCGAATACAAGCACTCCGTCCGACATTGCCGAGCGGCAGACCGCGACCGCGTTCGTCGCCTGGCTGCTCAAGACCTACGACGACAAGGCCCTGCGTACCTACCTCACGTCGGCTGATCCCAACCGCCGCGACCAGGCCGCCACCGAGGCGTACCACCGTCCTCTGGGGGCGTTGGAAGAAGCGTGGCTCGCGCAGCTCGCCAGCCCGCCGAGCGCTTCGCCGCTGCGAGCGCTGTTGCGGCACATGCTGCCGCTCTTCAAGCCGTACTGGGCGCGGCAGCTCGAAGTCTTCTTCTACATGGCGATCGGCCTCGCCTACACCGTCATCCTGCCGCTCGCGACGAAGTACATCTTCGACACCATTATCCCCAACGGTGACAAGACGAAGCTGATCGTGTTCGTCCTCAGCTTGCTCGGGCTCTATCTACTCAACGCGCTCGTCGATCTGCGCCAGTCCTACGTTTCGAACTGGATCGACCAGCGAATTCTGATCGAGCTGGAGGAGCGCATGTTCGCGCATCTCCAGCGTCTGCCCCACAGCTTCTACAGCCGGGCGAAGGTCGGCGACCTCATGTCGAGGTTGTCCAACGACCTGAAGATCGTCGAGCAGGCGATGTCGACCCTGCTCGGCACGGGCATCTTCATGTTGTTGAAGGCCATCGCGGCGGCGATCACGATCCTCGCGCTCAGCCTCACG
>JAICKJ010000297.1 GCA_025928015.1 Thermomicrobiales bacterium | reverse complement strand
TCCCGTTCCGCCCTTCGTATTGATCGATGTCCACGAAATCCCAGTTTTCCTGTCGTAGCTCCGGGCCCCGGAGCTACGAAGCAGCAACCCCCAGCGTCTCATCCACACGCGCCTTGACCCACCGAACGGCATCGTCGGGATATTCGACCTTCAGCCGTTCGGCCGTCTCCGGCGCGAGCCAGTCGAACGTCTGCATCGTCGCCCGCAGCGCCCGCGCGATGTCGGCCGGCTCGTAGTGAGCGAAGCACGTCGCCAGGTCGCGCACCAGGCGCGGGTCGGCCCATTGCTCAAAGAAGCGGACCTGATGCCAGGTATCCGCGCCGTTTGCCGCGGCCACGTGCCAGCGCGCGACGGTGAGCAGATTCCCCTTCATGCCGCCGTCGCAGCAGCTCTTGGCCATCATGACCTCGCCCCGGCGCAGCTTCCGCGCGGTCCAATGCGCGTGGAACCAGAAATCCCGCACTTCGTTGGCGAACCGCGCCGCGTCCGGAAGCGCCGGCGGCGCTGGCGTCGCCGCGATCGCTGCGAGTCCTTGCAGACGGCTGTCCTTGTCGAGAACGATGCGGAAGCCGCGCCCGAGAATCGACGCGACCAGCGCGCGCAGCGTTTGCGACTGCTGATCGCTGTCGTTGGCCAGATTGGCGAGGATGTCGGCCGGCAGGATCGCGTAGTCGGCCTCCAGCCCCGTCTCGTAGAGCGCTCGTCGCTCGGTGATCCCCGTCGCGATGGTCGATTCGAGAAAGGTCAGGACGACCGGTCCCATCGCCGCGACCCAATCGCCGGAGCGCAGCAGCGCCGGCACATCGGTCGTCAGGACGAGCAGATCGACGTCCGACCACTCGTCGGCCGGGACATCGGTGCGCGCCTGGGAGCCAATCAGAAGCGCGCCGCGGATATCGCCGCGTGTGTTCGCCCAGGCGGTGAAGCGGCTGATCAGTGCCTCGGCCAGATCAGTCATCGAGCGACAAGCCGGCGAGGGCGCAGAGCGCCCGCGTCGCCTCGACGCAGGCGCGGGAGGCCGCCTCCTTGCCGCCGTCCGGCAGCGCGAAGTGCGTCTCGATCGAGAGGACGCCGTCGTAGCCATCGGCCGCGAGCGCCCGGAACTGATCGACGTAGGGGATGACGCCCTGGCCCATGACGGTGAACCGCTCGCCGCCGATCTCGACCGCGTCCTTCAGATGGACGTGGTGGATTCGGTCCTTGACCGCCTCGTAGCCACCCGGGAATGGGTCGGAGCCGAGCGCGGCTTCGTTGCCCGGGTCCCAGATCATGCCGAGCGCGGTGTCCGGGATGCGGTCGAGGTACCACTTCGACTCGCCGCCGGTCGCGATGTTGCAAGCGTGTTCATTCTCCAGCCCGAGCAGCTTGCCGGCGTCCTTCACGCGCCTCGTCGCCTCGGTCAGGTCGGCGCGGATCTCGTCCCGGACCGCGAGGGGATTGTCGAGCCGCCAGTAGCTGAAGGTCCGCACAACCGGCGAGTTGAACCGGTCGGCGATGGCGAGCGAGCGGTCGAGCACGTCCCACTGTTCCTCGCGGGTGCTGTTGCTGGCGTGGTGCGTCTGTCCGGCGGGCCGGTCGTCGCCGCGAATGTGAACCTTGAGGAAGGGCGAGGCGATCGAGCAGACGCGGAAACCGCCCCGGTCGATCGCCTTTTGCGCGCGGTCGAGCTCGTCCGCGTCGAAATCGACGATGCTCTTGCCCCAGAGCGCGCGCAGTTCGATGTCGCGGATGTTCAGCTCGTTGCAGACGGCGAGCGCGTGGTCGAAGTCGTCGCTGATCTCGTCAGTGATGATGCCAAGCCGGGCCAGAGCGGGCTCCTTTCGAATGACCCGCCTCCGCCGCATGAATGTGCGGCGCACGGGCGTCGTGAGCTTCCCAAATCGCCCGCATCCTAGTCATCGGCTGGCGCATCGTCAAGCTGTCGCTGAAGCGGTCGACGTTGTCCCCATCGTCATGCTGAGTGGGCGAAGCCCCGAAAGCCTGGCCTGAGGCACCGAATGGCCATCCTCGCGCGAAGCGCTTGCCCGCGGGCAACCATCATTCCTCGTGGCGGAGATGTCCGCGGCGGCGGACCTGCTTCGCCGGGAGATGCTTCGACAAGCTCAGCATGACGAGTCCTTCCCGGACTGCTCAGAACCGGACGCGCACCGATTGCAGACCGCGCGCCGACAGCGGCACCGTGAGCGACGCGCCGTCGAGCGGGAGCGGGTCGCGGTCTCTCTCGACCGGCGAGGTGATGGTGGCGCTGGTCGGTCGAGGGCCAGTGAACCGGATCGGGGTTTGCGTCGGCTCCTCCGTGAGATTCTGGAGGCGCAGGATGATCCCGTCGCCGTTCTCCGCCGGCTTGGCGTGCAGCAGCACGTCATCATTGCCGTTCAGGTTGAGGAACTGACCGCTGCGCGCGCCCGTCGCCGCGTAATCCCGCAGGACGACCGGTGGCGTCGCGGCCTCGTCGCCGAAGCGGGCCGCCGCGACGTCATCACAGGTGCCCTCATGCGTCGTCAGGCGATAGCGGAGCGGGATCTCGCCGCCCTGCGTCGCCTTGAAGTTGACCATCCAGTGGTTGTGCAGCGCCCAGGACATGAGCGTCGGCCCCTCTGGCGGCGTTTTCGCCGGCGTCCGGCCGGTCGTGATGCCGCCGACCTGGACCAGCGGCGCGTCGAGTGGCGTGAAGGTGACGCCATGTGTGCCGTCGCTGACGTCGACCCACCGCTGGACCGGATACCAGTCGCGGACCGAGCCCTCGATCTGGTCCACGTCCGGCGTGCAGGCGACGCCGTTCAGATCGGCGCGGAAGTCGGGCACTTCGAGCGCGAACGGGAAGGCGATGAAGACCGCCTCGATCCCCCGCTCATGGACCTTGTCGAGCACCCAGTCGATGGCGAGCGATCGCTGCTGGCTGTCGAGTGAGTAGACGCAGCGGCCGCCCCGGATGCCGGGAGCGGTGATGCGGACGCCGATCGAGACGCGTCCCTGCTCCAGCACCGGCTCTTCCACGGTGACTGACTCGACTGTCTGGCGCTGCCAGGGCGTATCGGTGCGCCAGTAGCCGAAGTCCTCCATCGAGAAGTCGCCGACGACGAGGGCGTTGCGGCCCTCCGGGGAATCGACCCGCTCGTAGACGTACTGGCCGATGCGCCAGCCGCGGTAGGTGCTCGCGAAATCGTGCTGCAGCGTCTTGTCGTGCCACTCGGCCAATCCGCCCGTTTCCGGATCGACCCGAATTCTGTAGCAGGCGTTCTCGATCACGCCGGGCGCGGCCTTCAGATCATCGTTGCCGGGCGTCTGCGACATCGGGACGACGGCGTAGCCGAACGCCGGCACCGTCGCCGTTACGCGGCGCAGCGGGGTCTCCGGCTTCAGGCCGCCCCACGGGACTTCACGCGGGAAGAAAGACTCCAGCACGCCGGCCGGCGCCGCCCCGCCCCGGTGCTCAGGCTCGTCGACAATCACCGTCCGCTCCCAGGGGAGCGAGTTGATGATCAGCAGCTCATCGGCGACGGCGTGCGGATAGGCGGTCTCCGGGGTGAGATCGCCGAGGTTGAAGCGGCCATCCGGCGCGAGGTCGGCGACCGTCTCCGCGAAGCCGCGCGAGGCGCGGGCCAGCAGGTCGTTCGCCTCGGCCGAGGCGCGGTAGGCATAGCCGGCCTTGTGGTTCCACTGGCCGCGCGTCCAGAGCGCCGACGGCGCGTCGATGCTCGCGAACGCGCCCCAGGTGTGCTCGTCGTAGAGCGTCGCCTGCTCATAGACATGGGCGGCCCGCTCCGGGCGCCAGGGCGGATCACCGTTCGCCGCCAGCCAGGAGCCGATCGTCTCGGCCATCAGGAGCTGTTCGTGCGTTCGCCGGCTGACGCCGGTCTCGTATGCGCTCGATGCCACACCGTCCGACCACCAGTCGAGCCAGTCACCGGTGCGGACCTCGAGCGTGTCACCCGCCTGCTCGCGGAGCAGTCTGGCGAAGGCCGACGGCGTCGTGAACGCCAGGCGTGGCTCGCGGCCCTGCGCGTTCCAGTCCCGCACGAAGTCGGGCATTCGGGGATCGGGCGGACCGTTGTCGACGCGCATCGGGTGGGTCGATTGGCAGTAGAGGAAGTCGAAGGGGTAGCGCTCGTCGGCTTCGAGTTGGGCGAGGATCGGTGGCAGCGACGCATCGACATGGTTCCAGTCGCCGAACCTGGCGATGCTGCGGCCGAAGAGGTAGTGAAGGCCGTTCCAGACGAGGATACGGCCGCCGGCCGGTCCGTCCCACCAGAAGGCGCCCGGCATCGGCTTCGGCACGCCGCCGCGGATCGGATTGACCGCCATCGTCAGGAAGTCGATGCCGATCGCCGGCAGCAGATCGGCGAAGCGCCAGCTCACGCCATCGACGTCGCACTGCATCGCCGACTGGATGGTGAGCCCATACTCGTCGCGCAGACGGCGCACCGGGTAGAGGCTGCGCTGCATCTGCTCGACGTTCAGCATCGGCGTGAGGTTGTACTGCATCCCGCCGATGTCGATGTACCCGGCATCGTGCCAGTGCTTGAAGCGCTGGACCTGCGTCTCGCTCGCGCCGCGCAGGTAGCGCTCCGTCGTCCCGGTCACCTCGCAGAC
>JAICKJ010000379.1 GCA_025928015.1 Thermomicrobiales bacterium | reverse complement strand
GGTGGCCCCGCGCGACGAGCTCCTCGGTCAGCATGGAAACCACGCGTTCGGTGCCGCCGTAGAGCTGCGGTGGCACCGCTTCCACCAGCGGTGCGATCATCGCGATGCGCATCGTGTCCCTCCTGAATCAAATTGAGCAGTGCGGCGATGAGGTGCGTATTGTCGTCTCAACGTTCCCATGGTCACTGCTGTAACCAGGAGGCTCAATCGCAGGGCGTGGGCCACGAATGTCGTCCGAAACACGAGCTGGCATGTCTCCGGACGCCCATGCGATTGTTCTTTGGGTGCCAATGCGGCAACGCGCGTTACGGCCCGAATTCCACAACCATCTTGATCTCGTCGCGCGCCTTGCTGGCGATCTGGCTGACGTCTCCGGTCACCGGCAACCGGCTCGTGATGAGCGTGCCGGCGAGCCCCGGCCAAAGCGATTCGAACTTCCGCAGGGACGCCACCGCGTTGGTGAAATCCTCAAAGCCGGCGTTGACGCTGCCGACAATTGTCTTGTTGCCGCCGACGATGCCGGTGTTGATCGCGTCGGTCGGGATTTCCGCCGTCCGTGTGCCGCCGGTGAGGCTGAGCAGGACCATGACGCCATCGTTGCCGAGGATCGGGATCCCGTCGAAGGCGACCGCGCTGACGCCGGTACTCTCCAGAATGACGTCGATTTGCGGGTAGTGCTGGCCGACCTCGGGAATCGACATCTCTTCCGTCGAGACGTAGCGCGCGCCGGCGGCCTCCAGGATGGTCGCGGAGCTGTTCGGCGCCGGTGTCCGCGCCACCGCGACGACCTCCTCGACGCCTTGCGACCGCAACAGGAGCGCCCCGAGCAGCCCGATTGGACCGGCGCCGAGGACCACCGCCGTCTTCGGCTGCCACCAGGGCATCCGCCGCTGGATCAGCCTGACCTGCCGAACGGCTTTCTCGACGACTGTCAGTGGCTCGGTGAGCACGCCGATTGAAGCCAGCTCGGCCGGGATCGACACGATGTACTGCTCGTGCTCGACGAACTGTTTCGCCATGAAGCCATTCGCGCCCTGGATGCCGCGTTCGGTGTACTGGTGCCAAACGCACATGTCCGGCTGACCGGCTGCGCAAGCCGGGCAGCCATCGGGCCGCCGCACCGTGGCGCCGGTGAAGTCGCCCACTTTCACCTTGGTGACGTTCTTGCCCACGGCCGCGACCCGGCCGAAGACCTCGTGGCCGATCACCAGCTCATCCGCGCCCTCCGGCGCCTTGCCGATGACCCCGCTGATGATCTCCCGGTCGGTGCCGCAGACACCAACGCGGATGACGTCGACCAGCACCTCATCATCGCCCGGCTCGGGCGCCGGGATCTCGGTCCGGTGGACAGATCCCGCCTCCCCCGGATAGACGGCAACGGCGTGAATGGTTTTGCTCATGCCCAACCCTCCCTTGGATACGCCCGCGTGGCGCGGATTTCCGAACGCTCCCGCCATTATCGGCCCGTCGCGATATCTACACAGAGATAGTGCCAGCGGCGTATAATGATGCGAGCGGGATTCGCTGATTCCGTCTTTTCTGGTGCCTCGCCGGGAACGTGAACCGTTTCCATCCGGCGTCCGGCTGGCGGAATGCTCATGGCGATCCCATCGAAGCGAAAGCGAGCAGATCAGACCAGGGACGCGCTGGGCGTCCGGTCACCAAGGAGATGATGACAGCGTATGCATGTTGAGCTTCGCGATTCCGAAAGCTTCGAGCAGTTGCTCCGCCGGTTTAACAAGGGTATCGAGCGGTCCGGCATCATCCGCGAGCATCGGCGCGGCCTGCGCTTCATCAGCGCCCAGGAAGAGAACCGCGCCAAGCGCCGCAAGGCTGAGCGCCGCCGCCGCCGCAACCAGGCGAAGTAGGCGATCGGTTCGCTGAAGACCCCGGCATCTCGTCCGCTGGCGAGTGACCGGGGTTTTGCGTTGCGCCTCGCCAGACACGTGCGGGTCCGGTACGATCCATCGCCAGCGGATCGACCGCATTGACCGACGTGAATCAGCGGAAGGGGAACTGCGCAGCTCATGAAAGTCCTGATATCAGCCGATATGGAGGGCACCTGCGGCGTCGTCTCGTGGGTACATGTGACGCCGCCCGAGGGCGCGAACGGCGACCCGTCCAACCCCGTCGAGTACGGCCGCGCCCGGCAGCGCATGACCAGCGAGGTCAACGCGGCGATCGAGGGTGCGCTGGCCGCCGGCGCGGACGAGGTGATCGTCAACGACAGCCACGACGGCATGCGCAACCTGATCCCGGAGGAGTTGCATCCGGCCTGCCGCTTCATCAG
>JAICKJ010000359.1 GCA_025928015.1 Thermomicrobiales bacterium | reverse complement strand
CGTGATCACGGTCGCCGGCGCCTGGGGGTTCCACCCGCCGGTGTCGATGAGCACGCCGGCCTGCATCGCTTCCTGAATGAACGCGCCCATCCGCGCCATCTTCTCCTGCGTCGGCGTGCTGATGTCGCTCTCCGGATACCACAATGCCAGAACTCTCATATCTCGTCTCCGGTGTCAGGACTGGTGTGCGCCGCGGGCGGCCGCCTGGACGTCGGCGGGGAAATCCTCCATGCTCGGAATCTGACGCACCTCGATGATGTCGCCATCGAGCATCGGCGCGCGCCGCGCCCACTCGACCGCATCGTCGCGCGACTTGACGTCGATGATCCAGAAGCCGCCGACCATCTCCTTTGCTTCGGCGAACGGACCGTCCTTCACCTTCGTTTTGCCGCCGGCGAACGCGACGCGCACCGCCTTGGCCGGCGGCGCGAGCCCGTCCAGCGCCAGCAGCACGCCGGCCTTGCCCAGCGAGTCGTTGAACTTCGTCATCTTGGCCACGAGCTCGGCCGGCGGCACGAAGTCCGCCGTCGCGTTTTCGTAGGCTTTGGGAATCACCAGCAGCATGAATCGCATCGGAGTCGTCCTCGTCGTGTGAATGAGCGGGCCTTGGCGGCCCTCAATTGTACGTCGAACGAGGCGAGCGGAAATCGACATGCCGGTCCCGCCCGCGATTACTCCTCAGCCGGCACCTGCTCGGGGACTGGTCGGTTCAGAAACGCGGCCGCGTGGTCGGCCGCCCACTGCGCGAATGTCCGAGGCGGAGCGCCGAATATGTCGTGCACCGCGGTCGTGACGAACGCGGGCTGTGATCGCCGCGGCGGCAGCGGTGACAGATGCCGTCCAGACGAGAAAGATTGCCGACACACCCTCGACAGCCGCGTCGAGCGATGCGGGATTCGTGAAGTCGCCGGGCACGACATCGACGGCGACGGGCAGCATTGCACGCTCGGGGCGCCGTGTGAGCGCGCGGACGCGTGCACCAGCGCGGAGCAACCCGTCGACGACGAGCCGGCCGATGCGGCCGGTTGCACCGGTGACGAGCACGTCGGCGGCGGTGCTTCCCATCCGTTACGGATTCGACGCCGGCGACGGAATCGCATCCGCCGGCAGCGGCAGGCCGCCCGGCGGCTCCGGCGGCCCGAGCGTCGCGAAGAGCTGAGCGGCCTCCTGGCGAGACAAGACCTTCTTCGCGCGTGTTTCGAATTCACTCATCGCCGGATTCGGCGCCGCCGCGCTGAGGAGCTTCGCGAGCTCGGGAATGGTCGCGAGCACGAACTCCTGCTGTTCGGCCGTGAGCTCCGACTGCGGTCCCACAAACGATTGTAAATGCTCGGTCCAGAAACGCCGGCGGCGGTCCAAGTCGACGGCGTTCGCGATCACTCTCCGGAACGGCATCGGATACGTCGACAGCTCGGCCAGCGTCGTCGGCAGCTCGTTCCGGTGCCGCTCGACCCAGGCGAGGATCTCGTCGTGCCGCATCGGGAACCAGCCGCAGTGTGACATGGATCCTCCGAACGTTAGACCGATGACGCGACCGGCATAGGGCCTCGTTGCTCCGCGATCGACTGGCGGCTGCCGGGCAGCCGCCGGCCGATCGCGACGAGCACGGCGGCTCCAACGAAGCGAATCGCACTGACGACGACGTACGGCGGCCCGAGTTCTCCGAGACTCGTCGACAGTGGTTGCTGCACGAGTGTGCTCAGCAGGTGCTCGCGAACATCGAGCGACAGCATGGCGATCGAAAGCAGCAACGCCAGCGCATCGGCGAGATCGAGCGCGAGCATCACGTGCAGCGCGGTCTTCCAGACCGAGAATCGGCGGCGCCGCACGGCGATCCACCAGAGCAGCACGGCGGCGGCGTCGGTCACGATGGCGAGAGCGACGATCGTTCGCGCCGTCGCCTGCTCGAGATAGGAGCCGGGATAGCTGTGCAGCACGCCGCCGATCACGGCGACGAGGAGGATGAACCGACCCGGCGAGAGGTCCTCGAGTCCGGTCGAGAGTTGGAGAAGTCGGCGTCTCACCATGCGAAATTATCGTTCGGCGCGCGAAGCGAGCCATTGCTTGAACGACCTTTGGCTTTCGCCGGAACGAGCCCCATTGAGCAGGCCGTCGACGCTGATATCCTCGTCGAGCTCCGACCAATGAATTCCCTCGCCTCGACCAATCAGTCGCCAATGCGAGCGTTCAGCGGGCGTTGCATGGACGAGCCGAGGATACCACACAAGTGGAACGGAAATCGAGCGGCCGTCGACGAGGTCCACAGTCAGACTGTCCTCGCTGATGAACACGCTTTTCGCGAGCGCGGGCCACTGCTCAATCGGTGAAGTACTCATTCCATGCCCTCAGGAGCTGCGCTTCATTTGCGCGAACCAGTTCCAGGATCCGAGCGATCTCGCTCCTCCGGAAACCGCCACTCTCCTGCAGCCGCACTGGATCCAGCCATACCTTGGCCCGGTCACGGTCCCGTTCCACATGAATATGCGGCGGTTCCTGGCCGTCGCCAGCGTAAAAGAAAAAATCGATACGGGCCGATGCCGAGTACCGTCGGCATCGATCAGCAAGAATAGTTCACGTTCATCGCTGCCGTAGCTGGTGGATCTATTTGTTGTCGTCGCGCTGGACACCTGACCCCGCTCCCACAACATTCAGCCACGACACCCACCGTCCCCAACCACGATCCCGCACGAACAACCAAAACTCCGCCACTCCCGGCAGCACGCTTCGAGGACCAAATCGATGATTCAAAGAACTACCATGGTAATGATTGCCGTAGCGATCCTCACCACTCCACTCACACCGGCGCGCGCGCAAGGCCGCGGCGGCCGCGCTTCCGCCAACGCCACGCCCATCGTCCTCCACGCCGCACGCCTGTTCGACGTCGACGCCGGTCGCATCGTCAGCCCTGG
>JAICKJ010000212.1 GCA_025928015.1 Thermomicrobiales bacterium | reverse complement strand
TTGCCGCTCTATCTGGAGCAGGTGCGTGGCGAGGGCGTGCGCGTCGCCGGGCTGACGCTGGCCGCGATGTCGGCGCTGACCGCGCTGCTCGGCCCGTTCGGCGGCAACTGGGCGGATCGATCCGGTCGCTGGCTGCCGGCGGTGGCTGGCGCGGTTTGCCTGGTGGGCGGGGTGCTCGTCCTGTCGCTTGCCGTGCGGGGGACGAGCCTCCTGCCGGTCGCGGGCGCGCTCGGGTTGATGGGCATCGGATTGGGGATCGCCGGCGCGGCGGTCCAGACCGCGGCGGTCGAATCCGTGCCCGCCGAGCGAACTGGCTCGGCGGCCGGGATCTACTCGACGGCCCGGTACATGGGCAGCGTCGCCGGATCGATGGCGCTGGCAATCGTCTTCGTCGATCCCCCTTCCGCCGGCGCGGCGACACCCTTCGTCGCCCTCTTCGCGGGGCTGGTCATCGTCGCGCTCCTCGGCGTTTTCGCCAACAGCCGGATCGCCACGCGGGAAAGGTCCAATCCGGATGATGAGCACCCGAACGCGGGGCTGAAGACCCCGCGCTCACTCCCCACGAAAGCCGGCTGAAGACCGGCTGGCGACATCCGATTGTTTCGGGACCTCGCGCTGAGGCATCACTCGGTACGCGCGTCCCTCAACCGATCGATCGTCCGGCCCGTAAGGGAGGGGAGCGCATCGACGGCGGACGAGGGTTCGCCGGTGCTCCCGCGCGGGACGACGCTCCCGGCGGCAGAAATCCACGATGGAGGGTGAAGGCATGGCGCGAATGTGGCGACGAACATGGATTGCGGTAACGGCGTTAGCGCTGAGCGCGGTTCTGGCGCTCGCGTTCGGCGCGGGCGGGGGCGGCGCGGCGGTCGCGCAGGGGACGTCGGCGTCCGTGACCATCCAGGGGTTCGCGTTCTCGCCGGGGACGCTGCAGATCGCGGCGGGGACGACGGTGACCTGGACGAACAACGACCAGGTGGCGCACACGGTGACGGCGGATGACGGCTCGTTCGACTCGGGCGACATCGCCCCGGGCGGCACCTTCAGCATGACCTTCGACACGGCGGGCACGATCGCGTACCACTGCAAGATCCACCCGAACATGGTCGCGTCGATCGTCGTGGCGGCGGCGCAGCCGAGCAACCAGCCGGCGGTGGCGGCGACGCAGCCGGCCACGACGGGAACAACCGCGACCCAGACGCCGGCGACGAGCCTGCCGGTGACGGGCTCCGGCTCGTCGATCGCGCCGGCGGGGAACCATGCGTTGACGGCGCTGGTGCTGGCGATCCTGGCCGCGGCGCTCGGCCTGCTGACCTCCCTGCGCGGCGCGCGCCGACGGTAAGTCTGATCTCACGGCACGATGCCCGCGTCAAAGGCGATGCGGGCATCGTGCGTACTTGGCGTCCGATTCGGACGTTACGGTTTCGGTTGGAGCAGGTCGACGGTCTGCCAGGAGCCGTAGTAGCTCTTGTGCGGCATGAGCGTGACCGCTTGGTCGAATCCCGCCTCGGCGCCGCGCATCCGGCTCGCGCCCCGGTACCACTGCTCATAGCGGAACGGGACGACCTCGCCCCGGAAAAGCGCGTAGGCATGGATGGCGTGGATGTACCGGTCGAAGACGTCGGTCGTGTCGAGGTAGACCTCCGGCCGGAAGCCCTCCATGTCCTCCCAGTTCTCGGCGAAGTAGATGCGCCGGACGGCGTGGGGCGGGTGCTTGCGGACGAACGTCTTCAGCCCGGCGTAGAAGAGCGAGGCGAGGACGTTGTCGTGGGTGTTGTTGTGGTCGCGGTGGAAGCTGCCCTTCCAGTGGGTGAGGATGACCGTCGGCTTGTACTCGCGGATCACGTCCGCGAGCGCCATCTGGACCTCTTCGTTGACCGGCAACTCGCCATCCGGCCAGGGCATTGAGACGCAGGCGGCGCCGAGCCGTTTCGCGGCCTCCTGCGCCTCCTCGTCCTTGATCTTCTTGTACTCCTCGGGCGAGAGCTTGGGATGCCCCTTCTCCCCCGGCGTCATGTGGACCATGACGGCCTTCCAGCCGGCATCGACATGCTTCAGCGTCGTCGCGCCGCCCATGACCTCCGCGTCGGCCGCGTGCGCGCCGACGACCATGATGCATTGCTCGTTGTTCTCCGCCACGATTTCCTCCCGTGGTTGCCGCCCGGGCACAGGGCCCGGAGCTACGACAATCTCTTCCTATCCGATCAATGACTTCCGCAACACCGCGAAGCGCCTGACCTCGTGATAGCCGCACTGGGCATAGAGCCGGGCGGCGTCATCGCCTGTCCAGAGGAACCAGGCGGCGTGGAAGTTCTTGCGCAGCATCTCCAGCAGCGTGTGCGCGAGCAGGACGCGGCCGATGCCCCGGCTGCGCATGCCGGAATGGACGCCGAACGGGCCGAACCGCTCGCCCCGGTGCTGGGCGTAGCCGACGACCTGATCGCCCTGCTTGGCGACGAGCATGCCGACCATGCGGGGATCGCCGGCGAAGAGGTCGTTCATGACGCCGGTCGCTTCCCGGTGCCAGTCCCAGGTGAAATGCTCCGGGATGAAATCGAGCACCGGGACGATATCCGCCGGCGTCACCGGACGCACGACCAGTCCCTCGGATTCCAGCCGCGCGGCGGTCTCGGCGATCTTCTCGGGGATCCGAAAGCCGGTCAGCTCGGCCCGCATGCTGATCGGCCGCTCGATCGTCTCGAACCCGCGCCCGGTCAGGAATTCCACGCCCTGTGGGTAGGCGTGGACATCGACGCCCGGCGTGAAGTAGTTGGGCACGTAGGGCGCGATGGCGACCGTCGTCCGCGATTGCGCACGCAGGCGTCGCTCGGCCGCGTCGAGCAGCTTGCCGCCGAGGCCGCGCCGCTGCCACTCCGGCTCGACGCCGAAGGCGGTGATCCAGGACTTGTCCCGTTCCAGCCCGTCGTTGAAAAAGGGGACCTGCCGCACGAGCGAGAGCAGGAAGCCACGAACCTCGCCCTCGACCTCGGCGACGAGGCAGCCCGCCGGGTTGAAGTTCGGGTCGAGCAAGACTTTCGTCCGCCAGGTCGTCGCGTTGATCGGATCGGCCCAGAGCGCGCTGTTCCAGACGCGCAGAACCGCCGCTTCGTCCGCCGGCCGGTAGCCGCGGACGGTCGCCTCATTCATATCCACCCTTCCCTCGTATCCGACCTTTCGGACAACTCACCCCTTCATGCCGGTGAGCGCGATGCCGCTGACGAAGAAGCGCTGCAGCAGCAGGAAGACGATGATCACCGGCACGATCGCCAGCGCCGCTCCCGCCATCTGCATGTTGATGACGTCCGCGTTGCTGGCGTAGGCCTGCAGGCTAACCAGTCCGACCGGTATCGTCCACATATTCGCATCGCGCGCAACGATCAGCGGCCAGAGGAAGTTGTTCCACTGGTAGACGACGGCCAGGATGCCGAGCGCGCCGATGACCGGGGTGCTGAGCGGGATGACGATGCGCCAGTAGATCTGGAACTCGGAGGCGCCATCGACGCGGGCGGCGTCCAACACCTCGTCCGGCAGGCTGAGCATGTACTGCCGCATCAGGAAGATGCCGAAGCCGGTGACGATGTTCGGCACGATCAGGCCCTGGTAGCTGTTGATCCAGTGGAACTTGCTGATCAGGTAGAAGACCGGGATCATCACGACGAAGAACGGGATCATCATCGTCGCCAGCACGAGCAGGAAGAGCATGTCCCGGCCCGGAAACTCGAACTTGGCGAAGCCGTAGCCGGCCAGCGAGCTGGACAGGAGGATGCCGAGCGCCGTGAGCGTGGTCACGATGACACTGTTGAGGTACATCCGTCCCAGCGGGATCGCCTCCGGCAGCGCGCGGTAGGCGTCGAGACGGAGCTTCGCCGGCAGCCAGACGACCGGCCGTGCCAGGATCTCCTGCGACGTCATGAACGATGAGCTGATCATCCAGAAGAACGGCAGGATCATGATGATCGCGCCGATGACCAGCACGGCGTAGGTGAGCGTTCCCCTGCCGACGCGTGCCGGCGCGATCCTGCCCCTGGCGTTCATTCCTTCTCCCGTAACAGCCGGAGCTGGATGAGCGTCATCACGAGGATGACGAGGAAGAGCATGACCGCCATGCCCGTGGCGCGGCCCATCCGCAAGAACTTGAACGCGGTGTTGAACATGTAGAACACGAGCGTATTGGTCTGGTTGACTGGCCCGCCCTGCGTGAGCACATAGGGCAGGTCGAAGACCTGGAGCGAGTTGAGCGTGTTGATGACGATCACGAAGAGCATCGTCGGCCGCAGCAGCGGCACGGTGATTGAGCGGAACAGCGTCCAGGCGCCGGCGCCGTCGAGCTTGGCCGCGTCGTAGAGGTCGGCCGGGATTGCCTGCAAGCCGGCTAGGAAGATGATCATGTAGTAGCCGATGCCCTGCCAGATCGCGACGGCGATCATGCTCGGCATCGCCTGGTTCAGCCCGCTCAGGAACGGCTGCGCCGGCACCCCGAATTGGGCGAGGACGCCGTTGGCCAGACCGTAGTCAGGGTCGAGGATGTTGCGCCAGACGATGGCGATGGCGACCGGCGCGGTGATGTAGGGCGCGAAGAACGCTGCCCGCCAGAACGGCCGGAGCTTGATCGGGCTGTTGAGCAGCAATGCCAGTCCCAGTGCAAGGATCACCGAGAGACCGACGTTGCCGACCGTGAAATAGACCGTGTTCTTGAAGGTCTGCCGAAACAGCGGGTCTTCGTTCAACAGGTACCGGTAGTTGTCCAGACCGCGGAACGGCATCGTGCCAATCGGGGTCAGCATATTCCAGTCGTGGATGCTGACCCAGAGGGTGAAGAGAAAGGGGAACAGGGCGAAGACGAGGAGGAAGACCAGCGCCGGCGAGACAAACGCATAACCGGCCAGCGCCCGCCGGTTCAGCCGCCGCCGTCGCGTTCGGACCAGTGTCGTGGCGCCGCTGGTAGCCGCGCTCGTGCCCATCGCGCTCCCCGGTCGGAGAGCCGCGCGTCACGTGACGCGCGGCGCTCCGCAGTCGGTTACCCCTTTTCCTTCAGGATGCTGTCCGCTTGCTTGGCCGCCGCGCTCAGCGCGTCCGGGCCCGGCTTCTGCCCGTACCAGGCGGCTTCGATCTGCTTCTCCAGGGCGGTCTTGATCTCCTGCGCGCCCGGGATGATCGGCTCGCTGCGGGCCGTCGGCGCGGCCTCGACGAACGGCTTGACGAACGGGTCGTTGAGCACGGCCTCGTGCGCTTTCTGGTCCGAAGTGCGGCCGGGGATGGCGTTGAGCGCGCTGGTCAGGAAATCGCCCATCGGCGAGGACGTCCCCTCGCTGCGCGGACTGTTGAGCCAGGTGAGGAACTTCCAGGCCGCGTCCTGGTTCTTGCTCGTCTGGCTGACGCCCCAGAGCCATTCGTACTGGAGCGCGACCGGCTGGTGCCCCGCCGTGTGCGGGATTTGCGCGACGCCGACGTTTTCCATGCCGATCTTGCTGGCACGCAAGGTCGCGCCCCACCAGTTGGCCATGATCGTCATGGCCGCCCGGCCCGACTCGAAGTCGGCATCGTTTGCGAGGTTGGTGCTCAGGATGGCCGTCTTGGCCTTGATCATGTCGAGTTGGAGCTGGAGCGTCTCGACGCCCGGCTGTTCGTTGAAGAGCGCCTTGCTGTAATCGCTGGCGACGTACTGGCCGCCATTCGACCAGAGCAGCGAGGTGAACGGGTGGACGACGCCGGAATCCCAGCTGGGCAAGAGCATGAAGCCCGCCTGCGTGACCTTGCCGGCGGAATCCTTGACCGTCAGCTTCTCGGCGGCGGCCTTGAGCTCGTCCCAGGTCTCGGGCGCCTTCTCAACCCCGGCGGCCTGGAAGAGCTTCTTGTTGTAGATGAGCTGATAGAGATCGACTTCGGTCGGGTAGCCCCAGGTGGTGCCCTTGTACGACGCGCCGCCAACCGTGCCCTCGGAGTAGGCCGACTTGATGTTGCCGGTCACGTCGGCCGGCGGCGTGGCGAGGAGGTTGCTGCCGATGAAGTCGGGCATCCAGAGGTTGTAGAAGTGGTAGATGTCGGGCGCTGCCCCGCCGAGCTGCCCGGTGGTGATGCGGTTCAGCAGCTGATCGAAGGTCACGGTCTGGTGGTCGATGGTGACATCGGGGTTCGCCTTCGTGTACTCGGCGATGATCTTGTCCATCGGGTCTTTCTGCTCTTTGGTCCCCCAGTGCGTGAGCAGCGTTAGCTTGACCTTGTCGGCGGCGCCGGCGGGCCGCGCGCCCAGCAGGCCGCCCATCGCCGCGGCACCCAGGCCGAGCGCCGCGCCCCGGCGGAAGACGTCCCGGCGGGAGAGCCTGCCGCTGGCGATGCCGGCCTCCAGCGCATTGATCCGCGTGTCATGGGTGCTGTCACTCATCCCGCAATTGCTCCTGTTCCGGCGTCCGCCGATTCCGCAAGACAGAACGACGAAGATCCCGACAAGACTGGCGTGCCTCGGGGCACGATCGATGAGATTCTTGAGACCCAACAGTTGCTTCGTGAACTATACGAACCGGCGGCTGGAATGCAATAGGGATCAGGCAGAACGCGCGCATCCCGCCGGTCCGCGGTCAGGTGAGCCAGTCGATGAGCGTCGCGCAGCGGCGCGGGTCCTCGGTCAGACCGATCGAGAGGGCCCAGAGCCAGTAATCGACGACGCGAACGACCGCCCACGCGTGGGTTCGTCGCGGGTCGAGCGCGGCGATGACGATGATGCTCTGGAGGTGACGGTGGAACTCGGCGGGACCGGGCATCTCGTCCAGTCGGCGCCAAAGCAGTTGGGCGACGCCGTACTCCGGGTCGCCGGCGATCACCTTCGGGTCGATGGCCAGCCACGGCTCGCGGACACCCACGAGGATGTTCTCGTCGTGCAGGTCGTAATTCACCAGCCGCTCCGACGCCGGTGACGCCAGATCCCGGGCCAGCGTCTCGGTCCGGCGCAGGAGCCGGTCCGGGAACGGCCGGCCGAACCGGTGCCAGCGATCCGCGAGCGAGTCCGCGATGCGCGTTGCTACCTCCTGCTGGCGGGGAAATCCGGCGGGCGCCGGGATCGCGAGGCGACGGAGCAGATCCGCGGCGACGGGCATGGCCCGATCCAGGGACACGTTCATGAGCGGCCGGGTGGCATCGAGCCGTTCCAGCAACAGCGCGCCGTCGTCCGGGCAGGCATCGAGCAGCCGGACGGCGCCGTGCCCGTCCCAGGCGGCGAGCGCCAGGCGCTCGTGGCGGGACGACGGCTCGCGCATCGCGATCTTGAGCACCAGTGACTCGTCGCCGCGCCTGACCGGGAGGACGAGGCCGAGGTGGCCGTGGCGCGGCGCGCCGTCGATCCTCAGGCTCCAATCACCACAGCGAGCGGTGACGAGGTCCGGCAGGCGGGTGAGCCAGGCGCGGCCACGGT
>JAICKJ010000137.1 GCA_025928015.1 Thermomicrobiales bacterium | reverse complement strand
GGTTGGCAGGGGAAAGACTGCCAAAAGGTGCTCTCCCCTCTTTGGAGGAGGAGTGCCTGGCATATTCGTCCCCCGTTTCCGTGCCCGCCCCGGTGGAAGGCGACCACTTGGCCGATAAACCGAACCTCGTCGTTGCCAGTGCGTCAGGTAAGGAGGCAAAACGCCAGGTCGGCAAATGTGACCGGACGATGATGTCACAGGGTCGGACGGACGTTGTGGTTCCGGCGGAAGAGGTTGGCCGGATCGTACCTGGTCTTGAGGGCCACGAGTCGCTCGTAGTTGGCGCCATAAGCGTCGCGTATCCGCCCCTGCCCCTCGTCCCGATCGTGATCGTTGACATAGACGCCGGCCGGCACGAACGGTCGCACCGCGTCATACAAGCCGCGGGTCCACGCCACGTTGCGCTCGGTCGCTTCCTGCTCGGTCCAGCTCGACAGGATCACCATATCGAACGGCAAGTCCCGGTGGGCATAGGCCGTCGCATCGGGAGCCACCCGGGCGTAGGCACCGTGGGTGTCGGCGATCGCGATGGCGGTGAAGGGTGATGGCACGCGAGCGACGAAGTCCACCAGCGCCTCGATCACCTCGTCGGGGATCTCCCGCAGCAGGGTCGACTTCCAGTAGTTGCGTCGCCCGGGCGGGAACCCGGCGCCGATCGTCGCCTGGACGGCGAGGTATGGCATCGGCCCGATCGTGTCGGCCACCGGTTGCCCGAAGCGGCGTATGGGCGCCACGGCTCGCTCGCCCTCTTCAATCGTCCCGGCGTGGCAGACCACCAGCGCGACGATGGGAATGCCGTCCGGGGTGGTCAGCAGCGCGGCATAGGTCGTCAGCGCGTCCGGATGGCCGGCGGCGAACTCCCGGTAGAAGCGCAGCACGTCCCGCGCCCGTGCCAGCGGATGGACCACCATGCCGCCCAGCACGGTTGGTCCGACGGGGTGAAGGCGGTACTCGAACGACGTCACCACGCCGAAGTTGGCCCCGGCTCCCCGCAGCGCCCAGAAGAGGTCCGGGTGCTCCTCCGCGCTCGCGTGGAGAAGTGCGCCGTCCGCCGTGACGACATCGGCCGAGAGGAGGTTGTCGAGCGTGAGGCCGTGCTGGCCGGTCAGCCACCCTTGCCCGCCGCCGAGGGTCAACCCGGCGATGCCGGTGGTCGAGACGACCCCGCCGACCGTCGCCAGGCCAAACGCCTGCGACTCACGGTCGAGCTCACCCCACAGCACCCCGGGCTCGGCGCGGGCCGTCCGCGCCGCTGGATCGATGCGAACGCTTTTCATGGGGGAGAGGTCGATCATCAGGCCGTCGTCGCAGACCGCCAGACCGGCGACGTTATGGCCTCCACCCCGAATGGAGACGAGCAGCTCCTGCTCCCGCGCGAAGTGCACCGCTGCGATGACGTCAGCCGCCCCGGCGCAGCGGGCGATGAGGGCCGGGCGCATGTCGATCCCGGCATTCCACACCCGGCGGGCGGCGTCGTAGCCGTCGTCACCAGGGCGAAGCGCCTGGCCACGAAGCTTCGCCGCGAACGCATGAACCGCTGTCTCGTCCAGCGCGATGGTTGGAAGGGTGGCCTGCTGCTGGCTCGCCATGGTCGTGCTCCGTTCCCATGCGGTGCACGACACGGTGGCCGCACCGCAGCAATGACAAACGCCTTTGCAGATGGGGCCCAACCGTTACGAGACCCTGACAATATGTTGAAGTCATCCCGTTGACGTGACCATACACCCGCTGGATGTGCTGTCAATTGGTCAGGTGATGCCGGCAACGGTGGCAAGTACATAGGGTCGCCGCTGCTTGCTTGGTAGGAACTCCCCCGCTCGGGCAACCGAACGCCTTTCCCGGCGTTGATCCGACGCGAGTAGCCGGCCCGATTGTCATCTCTCGCCGTACACCGCCATCACCGCCGCGCCGTCCAGGCAGACGTTTGGGGAGAGGTCGCGGGAGAAGACGACGCGGGCATGGCCGTGGGGGAGCGCGGCGAGGTCGTGTTGGACCTGGGCCCGGTAGCGGGGGATCTCGAAATTGCCGCCGTGGAGGACGACGACGCTCGCCGGGCTGTCCGGGAAGGCGTAGCGGGTCAGCACGCCGGCGATGGCGTGGGCCAGCGCCCGGGCAGAGGTTTCGTAGAGCGCCGTCACCAGCTGGTCGCCGGCCTCGTACAGGGCGGCCAGCGCGATGCCGTCCTTCGCCTCGCCGGTCCGTTGACGATAGAGGTCCTCGATCCCCCGCCGGGCCGCCGCGACGCCCTCGATGCAGACGTAGTCCCGCCCCTCGACGCCGCACGGCGTCGTTTGCCCGAGCGGGTTGAGCGCGGGCACCACCGGCACGTGCGCCGCCTCGACGTGGATCGCCATGCCGTCCGCGATGACGGATGCCCCGACCCCGCTCGCGCTGATCACGAACGCGACGTGGCGGGCGTCGATGCCGCGCAGCGCGAGGCGCACGCTGGCGCCGCAGATGCCCATGACCGTGTCGTTCGCGACGAACGCGTTGCCGAAGAGCCGCGTGTAGTCGGCGCCGTACCGCGCCCGGAATTCGACGAGGAAGAGTGGCAGGTTCACCGTGCGGGTGATGACCGGGCCCGCCATCTTCGTCGCCGACGAGATGCCGACGCGCAGGTCACGCGTGTCCGCCTTCCGCGCCAGTCGCTCCAGGCACGCCAGGTAGCCCGCGCCGCCCCTGGCCCGGAGCACCTGCTCGTCGCGCTTCTCCAGTGTGCCGCCCCCGATCGCGTAGACCGCGCTCCGCAGCTTGTCGCCGCCGAGGTCGATGGCCAGCACGTCCCGGCGCGTCGCGAGCCGCCGCCTCGCCACCGCCGGGTCGAACGGGCAGATCGGGTGCGTCAGCAGATGGTCGGTCTGGTAGAGCGCAATCTGCTCCGGGACGAACGCCGGCAGGGCGATCTCCGCGTTGGAAATGACGTCGTCGTGACCCACACGCGTCCTCCGGAATGCCGGTAGCATCGCACCTCGCCTGAACGTTGGGAACGGCGCGCTGGGCCGGCGGGGCGCAGCAAGGCGTAGTGCGGAGCCCATGTGTACAATGGCGGTCACAGCGCTTCGTGTGAAGGAGACGCTTATTCGACGTCCGGGTGTCGGGACGGCAGCAGGAGGAAAGCGACGCATGAGCAGCCGGCCGAGTTGGTTGCCCGAGGATATTCCGCTCGACAGACCGAGCGCCGCCCGCATGTACGACTATTACCTGGGCGGGCACCACAACTTCGAGAGCGACCGCCGGATGGCCGAGCAGGCGATGGCCATGTGGCCCGACCTGCCGCTGATCATGCGCGCCAACCGCGCCTTCCTCCGCCGGGCGGTCAACTATCTGATCGAGCAGGGCATCACCCAGTTTCTCGATATCGGCTCCGGCATCCCGACCGTCGGCAACGTCCACGAGGTCGCCCAGCGCGCCCATCGCGAGGCCCGGGTCGTCTACGTCGATATCGACCCGATCGCCGTCGCCCACTCCGAGGCGATCCTGCGCGGCACCGAGAACGTCGGTGTGATCCGGGCCGATGTCCGCGAGCCGCAGTCGATCCTCGACAACCCCGTCGTCACCGGGCTGCTCGACTTCGACCGGCCGGTCGCCGTCTTCATGGTCGCCTTGCTCCACTTCGTCCCCGACGACGAGACGGCCGCGAACGCGATCCGGACGATCGCCGCCGCGCTGGCGCCGGGCAGCTACCTCGTCATGTCGCACGCCTCCTACGAGGGTACGCCGGAGAAGAGCCGCGAGCACGAGGAGCTCTACCGGCGGACGCCGACGCCGATGAAGATGCGATCGAAGCGCGAGGTGGAGCAGTTCTTCGCCGGCTTCGACCTCGTCGAGCCGGGTCTGGTTTTCCTGCCACTCTGGCGTCCGGAGGGTCCGGACGACCTCTTCCTCGACGAGCCGGAGCGATGCACCGGCTTCGCGGGCGTCGGCCGCAAGCGGTAGCGCCCAGCATTCGGTATGCGAGCGTCACGGTGTGGTGTACGCTCGGGTTTGGAGCGCCTGGCCAGGCCATCGCGATCATCGACGCGGCGACGGCGGCGCGGGATCGAGGGGGAGTGCATGCAGGTCGCGCAGCGCGACCAGCTCCGGCAGACATTGCACGGCCGGCGGGTCGCGATCGCCGGCCGCTGGCACCGTGCCATCGCCCACACCGGCTTCGTGCCGTTCAGCTTCAGCGAGGCGCGGGAACACCTCCTCGCGCTCGTCGATCGCGCGATCGATCTCCTGCTCGCCGACAAGCTCGACCGGCAGGAGGCCCAATCGCTCGGCACCGCGATCGCGGCGCTCTACTACGCCCACCCCGACGCGCTCAGCCACACACAGGATGTGCTGGCGCGCGAGCTCCTGAACGGGCTCACTCCCGAGGATCGATTGGCCTTGCAGCCCCGTCTGACCACGTTGATGAGCGAGCTGGCGGCCGGGTTTCTCGACTACGCCCGCCGGACCATCCTGGCCGAGCAGGAGTCGATCCGCGGGGCGCTGCTGACCGCGCGCCGGCAGGCGCAGGACGCGCTCCACGCCAGCGAGGCGCGCTTCCGCGCGGTCTTCGACGCCTCGGCCATCGGCATGGGGATCGGCGACATGGAGGGGCGGATCCTGGAGGTCAACCCGGCGCTGGAGCGCATGCTCGGCTACGCCGCCGCCGAGATGCGGCGCATGATCGTCAGCCAGTTCATGCACCCCGCCGACGCCGCCTCCGTCTGGGAGCTCTACGGCGACCTGATCTCCGGGCAAGCCGATTCCTTCGAGACCGAGAAGCGCTATTTCCGCAAGGACGGCGCGACGATCTGGTGCCACCTCACCGTCTCGCTCGTCCGCGACGCCGAGGGACGCCCCGAGTATCAGATCGCGATGATGGAGAACGTGACCGAGCGCGTCAACGCCGAGGAGGCGCTGCGCCGGAGCGAGGCGCGCTTCCGCGCCCTGGTCCAGAACGCCTCGGACGTCGTCACGATCGTCGACGCCAATGGCCGGGTGCTCTACGAGAGCCCGGCTCTGCTGGGCATGCTTGGCTACTCCCCACAGGAGATGATCGGCACGGACGTGTTCTCCCTGATCCACCCGGAGGACCTGCCCAGAATCCACGCGCTCTTCGCGGAGGCCCTCGCCAGGCCCGGCGCCACCATTCCGGCCGAGTTTCGCTTCCAGCACCAGGACGGCACCTGGCGCTGGCTGGAGGCGATCGGGACCAACCTGATCGACGATCCGGCGGTCGGCGGCGTGGTCGTCAATACCCGCGACATCACCGAGCGCAAGGCCTTCGAGGCGCGCCTGGAGCATCAGGCACAGCACGATCCACTGACCGGCCTGCCGAACCGGGTGCTCCTCCTCGACCGCCTGTCGCGCGCGCTGGCGACCGCCGAGGAGCACGCCCTGGTCGCGGTCCTCTTCCTCGATCTGGACGGGTTCAAGCTGGTCAATGACAGTCTCGGGCACGAGGCCGGCGACCACCTGCTGATGGCGGTCGGCCAGCGCCTGCAAGCCGCCTTGCCGCTCGGCGCCATCCTCGCCCGCTTCGGCGGCGACGAGTTCGCGGTGCTGCTCGACGGCGTCACCGGCGCGAACGAGCCGGTCCGCATCGCGCGCGACCTGCTCGCCGCGCTCCGGGCGCCGTTCGACGTCGATGGGCGCGAGACGTTCGTCACCGCGGCCGTCGGCATCTCCAATGTGACGTGCGCGCCGGAGGCGAACCCCAGCGACGTCATCCGGGAGGCCGACACCGCGCTCTACGAGGCGAAATCGGCCGATCACGCGCCGATCGCCGTCTATGAGCGCAGCATGCGACCGCCCCTGGTGGAGCGGCTGGAGCGCAAGACCGCGCTGGCGCTGGCGCTGGAACGGGGCGAGCTGCGGCTCTACTACCAACCGGTGGTCGAGCTGGCGACCGGGCGTGTCGTCGGGGCCGAAGCGCTGGTCCGCTGGCCGCATCCCGAGCTGGGGGTGCTCAACCCGGCCGATTTCATCGGCCTCGCCGAGGATACCGGCCTCATCGTCCCGCTCGGCGCCTGGGTCGTGCGTGAGGCCTGCGCCCAGGCGAGCGCCTGGCAGGGCCAGCGCGACGCGGCGGCCCCATCGGCTGTGCCGTCGGCTGTGCCGTTGATCAGCGTCAATCTCTCCGCGCGGCAGTTGCTGCGGACGGAGGTGGTGACCGAGGTCACGGAGGCGCTGCGGACGAGCGGGCTGGACCCGCATGCGCTGGAGCTGGAGGTCACCGAGAGCGTAGCGATGAGCCACGACGGCAAGACGCGCCGCATCTTGCGCGCGTTCCACGATCTCGGCGTGCGCCTGGCGATCGATGACTTCGGCACGGGCTACTCGTCGCTTGCATACTTGCGAGAGCTTCCCTTCGATGCGCTCAAGATCGATCGCACCTTCGTCGGCGGACTCGGCCGCGATCCCGGCAGCCTGGCGATCATCCGGGCGACGGCGACGCTGGCGCACGATCTCGGTTTGTCGGTGACGGCGGAAGGGGTGGAGACGGTGGAACAGGCGCGGACACTGCGCCAGCTCCCGATCGACCGCGCCCAGGGCTACTACTTTTCCCGCCCCCTCCCCGGCGCCGATGCCATGTTGGACATGCTCGCCGTCGGTCTCCGCCTCCCCGGCGAACCGGACACCGCTTCCTGACCGAGAAAATCGTCACCCACGACGACACCGCGCTGACGCCGGCTGAATGATGAGTCGCGCCCGGCGGGCGTCCGGCCCCTCAGCCGGCGCTGCGTCGGCACGTGAATACATCGAATCGCGCCCGAACCCATTGCGGAGCGGCCAGTGCCGCCCTATGATCGAGTGGGAACAGGTACAAACGAAATCCAGTGCGTCGTGTGCGGGGCCCTTCTTCGGCAACCAGCCCGATTTCCCGGAAGGGAGTGGCCATGAACGCTCGCCCGGCCGGCCCGGCGGATGATTCTGACGTGGCGCCCGCGTCCGATCTTCACGCGGCGCTCCTCAACTGCGACCTGGTGATGAAAGGCGGCATCACCAGCGGCGTCGTCTATCCCAAGGCCGTCGTCCGCCTCGCCCAGCGCTACCGCATCCGCAGCATCGGCGGCACCTCCGTCGGCGCCATCGCCGCCGCCCTCACCGCCGCCGCGGAATACTGGCGACAGACCAACCCGGTGGCCGCGGCCGACCAGCAGCAGCGCATCGCGGCGGTCATCGCCGCCAAGGACGAGGCGGGCTGGAAATCGCCCCACCCATCGGTGACCAGCGCGGAAGCCGGCCTGACCGGCGAGGGGAATCCGCACGCCTCGCATGGCTACGCGGCGCTCTACGCGATCCCGGAGGAGATCGGCGGCAACCTGCTCGGCATGTTCCAGCCGAGCGGGGAGACGCGCGGGCTCTTCAACTACCTCATCAGCAATCTCAACGCCCGCTCACCAACCCTGAAAGCCCTCGCGGCCGTCTTCGCCCAGTTCAATTACGTCCGCCTGGCCGCCGCGATCCTCGCGACCCTGATCGCGCTCTCCCTGCTTGGCAACCCCGATCTCGCCTTCTGGATCGTCGCGCCCATCGTCGCCGTCATCATCCTGCTGCAGGCCTGGCGCGTCGTCATTGACATCTGGCGCTGGCGCCACCCCGCCACCATCCGGCCGATTCCGGAGGAGCGGGTGCCGGCGGACTGGAAGCGGGCCGGCGCGGTCGCCGGGAGTCTCCTCATCGTCGCCGGTGTCGTGCTGCTCATCCAGTTCGGGCTCAAGTGGATGGTCGTCGGCAATTGGGCGAGCGATGGCGTCGTCGCCCACCCGGTGGAGACCGTGGCGTTCACCGTGCTCGCCCTCATCATCTTCGGGTGGAAGTGGATCAAGCTGCTGCTGACGCGGCGCCTGCACGGGGACCAGCGGCGCTTCGCCCTCCACGCGCTCGATCTGGCCGGCATCACGATAATGATCGTCGGCACGCTCATGCTTGCCTGGTATTTCCGTCACTGGCTCGCCGCGCACGAGGACCAGGTTGGCATCGGCGGCATCGGCTTCATCGTCGGCTGGGTCGCGGGCGGCATGCTCGCCCTCGCCTACTACCTGCTGGTCGCCGTGCCGGAGAACTTCCGGGGCATCTGCACCGGCCTGGGCAATGCGCGCTCGCTGACGAACTGGTTGACCGGGCAGATCGACCAGGTCGCGGGGATGACCGATCACCACCTCACCTTCGGCGATCTGCAACGCGAGAAGATCGAGTTCGAGGCGATTGCCAGCGACCTCAAGCGCGGTGTGCCGCTGGACGTGCCGCGCGCGCTCGAGCACTACCGCTTCCGGCCCTGCGAGTTCGCCTGCTTCTTCCCGCGCAGCGTGCTTCGCCAGCTCGGCGTCCCGGAGGCGGAGATGTCCTCGGATACCTTGCGAGCCTTCCCATCCTGGCCGCAGGTGCCGGTCGTGGTCACCGCCCGCATGAGCATGAGCTTCCCGGTCCTTTTCAGCGCGGTGCCGGTCTACCACATCAGCGAGGGCGACAACCCTGCCCGCCCCAACTGGCTCTCCGACGGCGGCATCGTCAGCAACTTCCCGCTGCACAAGTTCGATCGCGCGCTCCCGCCTTGGCCGACCTTCGCGATCGACCTCAAGGAGCAGGCCGGCTCGCCCCCGGACGCGATGGACGAGCAGATCTGGCTCAACCCGGTCAAGACCCCGGACGGCGACCCCGCCGCCACGCAATCCGGCATCGCCAAGGTCAAGGAGGCGCAGGCGCAGGTCGCGACCGACGACCTCCTCGGACTCGGCTCGCGCATCCTGGATACGGCGCGCGGCTGGATGGACAACTCCCAGAAAACGCTGCCCGGTTACGCCGAGCGGATCGTCACGATCCATCTCTACCCCGGCGAGGGCGGCCTGAATCTCACCATGAACGCCCACACCATCGGCCTGCTGGCGGACCGCGGGATGTACGCGGCGCACCGGCTGGCCGAAGCGTGGGAGCCGTTCGACCCGGCGGGCCACTGGATCGACGGCAACCAGTGGGGCGAGCATCGCTGGCTGCGCTACCGCCTCCTGATGCGCGAGGTGGAGCAACTCGCGCGGGAATGGACGTGGGTCTACGACCCGCGATCGGCGACGCTCGGGCCCGTCCATCATCCGCCGCTGCACGATCTGGTCGCGACGAACGGCGGGCCACCGCGGACCCCCTTTGTCTATGACTGGGAGGTCCCCACTGCCGAGACCAGCGGCCGGGAGCTGACCGGCTGGTTCAACCAGTACGCGACGGCCGCGGGCGCCGGCATCCTGATGGACGCGGAGGTGCCGAACGACGCCAACCTCGGCCCGCGGGTCTTCGACCAGGCCCGGGCTCCCGCGCTGCACCCGAAACGCCTGATGATCCCGCCCTTCGAATAGGGACGCCGCGACGCGGAGACTCGCTTCCGCGTCGCGGCGGTTCACGATCGCGGGGATGTGCTGACGATGGTCCCTGCTCCCGCCAGGAACCAGGCCAGCGCCTCGCGGGCGATCGCTGGCGCGCCGTCGTCGCCCGGCGCTCGCCATCGCGATCGTTCCTCCCGCATGCGCGTCACGATCCCGCGCTCCGTCTGATGCCGTTGCATGGATGGCGCGCGGGGTCCACCGTCAGATGGAAGGACGGTGCAAGCGGCGGGCCAGCGCCCGCCGGTCGCCCGTCGCTCAGCGCGCGCGATCGCCGGGCCGCACGTGGGCGAGGATCATCGCAATGACCTGTTCGACCGGCGCGCGGGTGTCGATCTCCAGTGTCGCGCCCCGGCGCAGCAGCGGCTCGACGCTGTCCACGTAGGCGAGGGTTTCGGTCAGCTCATCCGGGCGCTTGCCATAGGGGTTGGTCGTGCGGGTGGTGAGGCGCTCGACGATGACCGCTTTCGGCGCGCTCAGCAGGATGATGTGGTCGAAATGGGGGTAGAACGTGCCCTGGTTCGACGCGATGCCGGAGACGAAGAGGATGTCCCCGCCGTCAGTCGCGAGCAGCTCGCGCATGCGGTCCTCGCGCCAGACCCAGTCCCGGCCGGCGGTGATGCCCCGCGCCGGGTCATCGGCCGGGTGCGTCACCCATTCGTGCCAGCCGTCGTCGTCCGTGTCGATCGCGGTGTAGCCGCGCCGGGCGAGCTCCTGGATGACCGTCGATTTGCCGGTGCCGGACATGCCGGTGATGAGGACGCGATTCATGCGCCCTGTTGTACCCACTGGGCGCTCTTCCTGCAAAGAGCGCGTCACAATAACCCGGGCGGACAGCAACCGGCTTATGCGCGACGTTCACGCTCGAACTGGTGTTGCCCGCGGTCGAGCACCGCGCGCCAATCGTCCCGCAGGTGCGGCACGCCGAGCTCTTCGAT
Source organism: Thermomicrobiales bacterium (assembly GCA_025928015.1). Classification (GTDB taxonomy): domain Bacteria; phylum Chloroflexota; class Chloroflexia; order Thermomicrobiales; family UBA6265; genus JAICKJ01. Next base: position 192 of record JAICKJ010000137.1, on the reverse strand, counting down.
CGCGAACCGGACGATGCTCTCGAACGACACTCGGCCGGTCGGCACGTGCAGCTTGTGAAAGGTGTTCGGGAAGACGCCGGCGTGACCGCCCAGCAGCCCGCGGCCGATATGGAGATGGGGGAAGGCTTTGCGCCCTGGCAGATGCCCTTCCTCCGGCGTCCATTGGAAGTTCAGGATTTCCTGTCCGTCGTC
>JAICKJ010000009.1 GCA_025928015.1 Thermomicrobiales bacterium | reverse complement strand
GTCTGGGAGGTCGCCGGCGGGGTGGTCGTCGGCGTGATCCTGGCGTTCGTCTTCTCACGCCTGACGGCGATCATCGACTACCACCCGATCGAGATGATGCTCTCGACCGTCCTGGCCTACGGCAGCTACCTGATCGCCGACTCGCTGGGTGCCTCCGGCGCGCTGGCCTGCGTCTTCGCCGGCTTCGTCCACGGCAGCTACGGACGCGAGATCGGCATGTCGGCGGAAACCAGCACGCAGCTCGACGACCTCTGGGAGTACCTCGGTTTCGTCGCCAACGCGTTCGTCTTCCTGCTCGTGGGGCTGAGCCTGAACGCCGGCACCTTGTGGAACAACCTCTGGCCCGTGCTCGCCGCGATCATGGGGGTCCTCGCCGCCCGGATCATCGTCATCGCCATCGGCCGCGAAACTGCGCCTCGCGGCACGGAGCGGATGCCGCCGTCGGAGCTGGTGATCCTCTTCTGGGCCGGCATGCGCGGCGCATTGTCGATCACGCTCGCGTTCACCCTGCCGGCGAGCGTGCCGGGGCGAGACGTGATGATCGCGATGACCTTCGGCGTCGTCCTCTTCACGCTGGTGGTGCAGGGCGTCTCGCTCCGCTTCGTCATCGCCGCCCTCGGCCTCTCCCGCGACCCCACCCCCGCCGACGCCAAATCCCCACACAACGCCTCGGCCGGTCCATAGTGAATCCGACCGCTCGCCGGGAGACGCCAGGTTCAAACCAGGCGCTCAACCGACGAAGCCTCTTCGAGGCTGAGACGGACGGATCGGTGCCGACACGGCGTGATGGAGGGGCGCACGGCGTGCGTCCGCGTCTCGCCACGAATCCGTTTCGCCCTTCCCAATCCCCTTCCCCGTCATTCCGAGCTTGTCGAGAAATCTCTCTGACGAGCGAATGCGAGTGCGGCCACGCTGTGCGAATGGTGCGGGTTGGCACGATCGTTACATGATCGGCTCTCAACGAGGACGCCGCGGCGGCGGGAGCTCCCTTCGGCACGCTCAGGGCAGGCTCTTCGACGTCGCGCAGGATGACGGCGAAGGGGAGTGGCGGAAGGGGACGGGATTGATCACGGCGAACGTCAGCCGGAGATCGTTTCCTGCTCGTTCACCACCCGGGTCTTGCCCTGGTACGGGTCGCCCTCCAGGCCCCAGGCGTGGATCGTCCGGGGATGGATGCGGATGTAGGCGCGATACGGCCCTGTGGCGCCCTCGTGCGTGACCAGTTCGGCGACGCCGCGGATCTGGATTCCGCGCGGATTCCACCGCTCCCCCGGCGCGACGTCGTCCACCACGAAGGCGACGTTCGGGTTCTGCTGCAGGTCCTGCCAGCGGCGTGTCCCGGCCGCATCACGCCCGCCCGCCTCGATCACCCCCAGCTCCTCATTCAGCCGGAACCCGACCGGCACGACCCGCGGCTTGCCCTGCGAATTGACCGTCGCGATCCGCCCCAATCGCGCCTGCCGCAGATATTCCTGCTCAACCTCGCTGAAGATCACGCTCACGCTCCTTCCGATGCCAACGCAACGCTAACACTTTGTAAGTCGATCATAGGGCACGATCGCATGGTCGTAACCTGGCCACCCGGCCAGGTTGTCGAAGAACAGATGCAGAGCATGCCACCGCACGTACTTGGTAAGGGTCGAGAATCGCGAACGGCCGACGTGCTAGAGTGTCAGTGCAGTGGATGAGCATTGGGGTTCAGGTTGGAGCATCCGGAGCGGCACGATGGCCGTCGTCAAGCGGCAGACAACCAAACAGCACGGCGATGATGCTGATACGATCCCCGGCGTTCATTTGATGACCGCCGGCGAAGGTTCGGTCCTGTTCGATCAACAGGCGTGGGCCTTGCTCGGCATCTCGGGAGCCGAGTTTCTGCGGCGGTGGGATCGCGGCGACTACCAGCCCGTGCCGGACACCGTGGATGGGCGAAAGATCCGGCGCCTGGTCATGCTGATGCCCTTTGTCCGCCGCACCCACGCCTGACGCCGCCCGCCGGTTTCTCCAGACCTTCGGCTCAGCGATTGGCTGTATCAGCCAGTGACAGTTGAACGTCTCCTCTCATGCGCTCCATCACACGGGCATCCACGCGCTTGCCTTCGATCATCCGATCTCGCTGCACGCCATGCATGATGGGCCAAGCGGGCTCTTTTTCGACGCCGTTCATCTCTTCGCGCTAATCGAGACAACAGTGTCAGACGTCCCTCGCACATGGCGAGTCACCACAATGAGGCCACGTGGCTGGCGTAGCGTGTTGGCAGATCGTCGCTCATCGGAGCGTCACACATGGCGTCAACTTCAGCCGGCTTACGACGAATCGTCTCCCGGGATGGGGCTGAGCGGGTCACGTACGTCGAGCTCTTCTTCGATCTCGTCTACGTCTTCGCCGTTACGCAGCTCTCGCACCTGCTGCTCGGCGAGCTGGATGCGCGGGGCGCGTTCCATACGCTGCTGTTGCTCCTCGCCGTCTGGTGGGCGTGGATCTACACCGCCTGGATCACCAACTGGTTCGATCCGGACAACCGGATCGTCCGCTCGATGCTGCTCCTCTGCATGCTCGTCAGCCTCGTCATGGCCGCCGTGCTGCCGCACGCCTTCGGCAACCGCGGGCTCGCCTTCGCCGGCTGCTTCGTCGGCCTCCAGGTCGGCCGCTCGCTTTTCGCCGTCACCGCGCTGGGCAGTGATCCGCCGCTGCGCCGCAACTTCCAGCGCATCCTCACCTGGGCCATCGCCGCCGGCGTGCTCTGGCTGTTCGGCGGCGATGTGCACGGATCGGCGCGGGAGATCATCTGGCTGCTCGCGGTCTGCATCGAATACTTCGGCCCGGCCAGCGGCTTCTATGTCCCCGCTCTCGGCCGCTCGACCACCCACGACTGGACCATCTCCGGCCACCACCTGGCGGAGCGCTGCCAGGCTTTCATCCTCATCGCCCTCGGCGAGTCGATCGTCGTCACCGGCGCGACCTTCGCCGAGAAGCCCATGTCGGCAACGGTCGTCGCGGCGCTCGTCGTCGCCTTCGCCGGCAGCGTCGCCCTCTGGTGGCTCTACTTCGACCGCGCCGCCGATCTCGGCGGCTCCATCATCGCCCGCGACCGCGATCCCGGACGCCTCGGCCGCACCGCATTCACCTACTTCCACCTGCCGATGGTCGCCGGCATCATCGTCGGCGCGGTCGGCGACGAGTTGGCCATCGCCCATCCAACCGGCCACGCCAGCATGGCGGCGCTGCTGACCATCCTCGCCGGCCCGGCGCTCTTCCTCGCCGGCCACTTTCTCTACAAATGGGCCGTCTTCGGCCGCATCTCCTGGCCGCGCATCCTCGCCATCGCCGTCCTCATCATCGCCGGACCCCCGCTCCGACAGACCACGCCGCTGGCCATCGCCCTCGTCGCCACAGTCATCGTCATCGCCGTCGCCGCCTGGGACACCCGCCTCGCGCATGTCCCGCTTGCGGAGCTCTCATCGGAGCCATCCCGGTCACCGAGATAGGAAATGGCGAGTTCGGGGAACCAGCCGACGCCATCTCAATGGACAATTGCTGCAACCAATGGGCCGGATGGTGCTTCCAGAGCCAATCCAGCCTCAAGCCGGCGTTGATGCCGAACCTTTGCAGAGCAGGGCGACGATCATGCGTTGACAATGTACGGAGGTGCCTCCACCCTCCGCATAATTGTCGCGAGGCGGGCTGGTGATGGAGGTCGGATAGCTTGGCCAAGGAGATTTGGATCTCGCCTCATGCCAGAAAACGAATGAGGCGACGCCGGATCAGCACCGGCCAAGTGCGCCGCGCTATCGAACACCCTGATGCGCTTTCCCCCGCCCATCAGGGCAGGCTTCGCGCGGAAACCAGGACCGAACAGGGCAACGTGATCGTTGTAATCTAAGAGGAGCAGCATCTGGACGATGGGTCGGCCTACGTCGTCGTCTCTGTTTGGCGCGAATCCTAGCAAGGACATGAGCATGCGCTTTTCGTTCGACCCCACCGTGAACGCGCTCTACATCGAATTGAGAGATGCCGAAGTGGCGACGACGGTCGAGATTCGCAAGGGTGTGCTGGCGGACTTCGATCGCAATCAGGAGCTGATTGGCATCGAAATCCTCGACGAGAAGACGTTCTTTGACTTCCTCCGTCGCAACGACGGCGAGTTCTCCATCCCGGAAAAGATGACCGCCTGACTTTGGGCGAGCATCGCCGCTGCGATCAAGAGCACCGGGGCGCCGATCGGCGCCCCGGGCTCCGTTCGCTCTTCGATTGTCCGCGCGAACGCTACTGCTTCGGCTTTGGCTTGGCGACCGAGACGAAACTCGCCCGCACGACGGTCCGCTGGTCGTATTCGCTCGCGGACGGGATCCAGGTGCCGCCGCAGGTGATCAGGGTCAGGCTCGGCGTCTTCGTCGGCCCGACCACGTCCTTGGTCGGCGGCTTGGTCGCGTCCTCCAGGCGGTTCCATTCGACCTTGTAGGTGTAGACCTCGCCACCCTGGCCGGTGACCTGAATCAGGTCGCCAGGCTTGAGCGTGTTCAGGTAGAAGAAGACGGCCTGCGGCACGCCCCACCAGTTCAGGTGGCCGGCCATCAGCATGTTGCCCGCCTGCCCGAGCCGCGGCGACGACTTATACCAGGTGACCATGTCGGCCCCGGTCGGCGCCTGCATCACCCCGTCGATCACCTCCAGCACCTCGATCTTGGCATCGACGTGGGCCGCCTTGATCTTGATCGCCACCGGCACTTCATTGCAGGTCGGGTTGATCGCCGCGGCGGCCGTGATGCTCGCATTGTCCGCCGCGACCACTGCCTTCTGCTGCTTCGTCGCCTGCTTCGGAAGCGTCACCGCGGCCGGCACGCATGTGCTCGGCGCGACGATGGTCGGCTGCGCCGCCACCGGCGCCAGGCTCAGCGCAACCGTCGAGGTCACGACCATCCCGGCCAGCAGTACCGCCAGGCCCCGCCGCGGCAGCCGCATGGCCGGGAGCCGCATGGCCGGCAGACGGACGCTGCGGAAGAGCCCGCTCATCCCGGCCGCGGCCGCCAGCAGCGCCAGGGCCAGCGCGGAGAGCAGCAGCGGCAAGCCGGCGCCCGGTCCGCCCCCGGTCCCCGCGTCGATCGGCCCGACACCGGTGTTCGGGTATTTGGTCGGCGGTTGCGGCGTGCCCTTCATGTTGCAGTTGTAGACCCAGACGATCGTCTCCTGCCCGGCGTTGACGGTCAGGCCGCCGCCCTTCTGCAGGCCCTGCGACGTGACGCTGCACGGGGTCTTGCCCGGCTCCTGAAGCTGGTAGGTGCCCGGCGTCAGCCCGACCCAGCTCAGCACACCGAGGTTATTCGTCGTGCCGTTGGCGACCACCACCCACTGCGTGCCGTTCCATCCGAGCAGATTGAACGCCTGGCCACCCGAGAAGGTCTGGCAATCGAGCGTCGAGACGAAGGTCGGCGTGCTGCACGCCTGCTTGTGCACCGTCAGCGTCCCGCCCTTGACCTGCGGCACGTTGTACCAGTTGCAGACGATGTTGTCGCCACCGCCAACGTCGATCTTCAGCACGTTGCCGGTCGAGAGCGGGAAGGGATGGACCGCCGCGTTGGTATTGCCGGTGCAGTCACCGACGAAGACCATCGCCGTCTCGGCGGGCACCGTCTCGGTCACGGTGTAGGTATCCGGCTGGATGCCGCCGAACATGACCGCGCCGTTGATCGAATCACCGGTGTTGGTCTGCGAGGTGTAGCCCGTGTTCTGACCCACCAGGTTGAACTGGATGCCGTTCGTCGCCTGCTTGCAGTCGTTCTTCGGATCCGCGCCGCCGGCCGCGACGTCATAGCCGGCCGGACAGGTCCACTTGTAGATGATGATGCTGCCCGGGCTGCGCGGGATGTTGTACCAGTCGCAGGTGATCGAGTGGCCCGGCGCCAGGATCGTCTTGTAGACGCCGTTCGGCGCCAGCACGACCTGCATCGGCCCCTGGGTGGAATTGAGCTCCGCGCAGGTCACGAAGGGCACGCCGTACCCGCTCGGGATCGTCTCCGCGATCGTGATCTGGCCGGGTTGGACGGTGGGCCACTGCACCTGCCCGTTCGCCCCGGTCGTCATCTTCGTCGAGCCGGCGCTGTCGGTCAGGGTGAAGTCGATACCGCTCTCCGGCTGCGCGCAGTCGGTCTTTGGGGTCGCGCCCTGCTTGGTCGGGTCGTAGTCCTTCGGACACTGCCACTTGTGAATCGTGACGCTGCTGGGATTGGCCTTGACGTTGAACCAGTCGCAGAAGACATCCTGACCGCCGACCACGGTCCAGTCCACGCTGTGATCGGTGGCGCTGAAGGGCAGATTCTGTTCCGGCCCGGAGGAGCCGCCGTTCTTGCCCAGCACCTTGCAGTAGACGACCGCCGTCCCGTAGCCGGTCGGCATCGTTTCGGTGATCGTCACCTTGCCGGGGACCAGCCCCTTGAACTGGACCGCCGAAGGCGAGCCGGCCGTCTGCCCGGTCGCGACCGTCGTCGTGCCCTTGGTGACGGTGAAGGTGACGCCGGTCAGCTGATCGTGACAATTCGCGGCCAGGTCGTAGATCGTCTTGTTGGTCGCGTCGAAGCCCTGCGGGCAGCCGTGCTTGTTGATGTAGATGCTACCGACCGGGATGTTGAACCAGTCGCAGAAGACGAGCTGACCCGGCTTCAATGGGTACGTGATCGTGTTACCGCCGGTCACGTCCATCTTCTGGGAGGCGCCGGAGGTGCCGCCCGTCAGCGTTCCCGCCTTGCAGGTAACGATCGGCGTGCCGTAGCCGTCCGGGGTCGTCTCCTGGATCTTGATGTCGGTCGGCGCCGCCAGGTTCTTGAACGTCACCAGCGACAGGCCGGTGTTCGGTGTCGTCTGGTCCTCGGTCTGCCCGCCGCTCTTTGTGATCGTGAACTTCACGCCCGGCATCAGGGTGTTGCAGTTCGCGGCCAGGTCGTTGAGCGTCGCGTTCGTCGGGTCGAAGTCGGTCGCGCAGCCGTGCTTGTTGATCGTGATCTCGCCCGGCGGCAGCAGGAACCACTGGCAGGCCGTCGTCGCCGCGTCGACGAGCGTCGTGTGGATCGTCGTGCCGTAGAACGACGGCGTGAACTGATAGCTGAACTGCTGACCCGAGGCCGGGTTGTCGACCCCGCAGTAGACGATCGAGCTGCCGTAGCCACTCGGCGGGGTGATGACGATCGCGCCATCGCCCGGCGGCAGCCCGAAGAGGGACCAGGCGGAGATGTTGCCGCCCTGCGTCTGCACGGCAGGCTGCGGCTGCCCGTTGGCGATGACGTTGAAGACGACGCCACCCTGGTGGCCCTGACAGCTCGTGATCAGGTCCTGATAGCCCGGGTTGGGCATCGCCGTCGGGTCGTAGTTGTCGCACAGGTGCAATTCGACCTGGAGATTGGCGCCACTGCCCGGCGGCAGGTTGTGGGCGTTCGTGCCCGGCGTGCCCACCTGCGTCGCTGGCGCGGTCCCCGTCGGCGCGGCGCCGGTCGGGATGTTATACCAGCCGCAGACGAGGTAGGGCGACTGCAATTGCAGCGTCACCTGGTTGCCGTTGTTGACCGTCACCTGCTGGAGCTGCTGGTTCTGCGGGGCCGTGTTGTCCGTCCCGCAGGAGACCAGTGGCGCGCCGTAGCCTTGGGGCACCGTCTCGACGACCGTGTAAGTGTCGTAAGGGATGCCGCCGAACATGACGGCGCCATTCTGGGAGTCGCCGGTGCTCGACTGTGAGGTGAAACCCGCGTTCGCGCCGGCGATGTTGAACTGGACGCCGTTCTGCGCCCCCTGGCAATCCTGCACCGGGTTGGCGCCCGGGGCGGTCGGGTCGTACCCCTGCCCGCAGTCGTACTTGTAAATCAGGATCGTGCCGGTGTTCTGACCCGGCCGGGTCGGCGCCTGGGTCGGTGGCGCCGTGGGCGGCGCCGTCGGGGGTGCGGTTGGAGGCGCCGTCGGCGGCGCCGTGGGCGGCTGCGTCGGCGGCTGGACGGGCGGCTGGGTCGGTTGCTCGACCGGCGGCTGGGTCGGCGGGTTCGTTGCCTGTGCATTCGGCGCGGCCGCCACGCTCGCGGTCAACACCGGCGCCACGAGCGAGATGAACAGTGAGAGCATCGCGACCAGGACGATCGGAGCCCGGGATCGCGCGGTGACCGCGCGGGAACGCTGACTGAACATGTCCACCACTCCATGACAGACACGAACGGCCGGCACGGGCCGGACCGCCAGACCACACAACTTGTTCACACAAGGACCCAGAAAAGAGCTTCGTTCGCCTATCATGCCCCATCGCATGCCAAACGTCTATCCGTAAAATCACGTAGAATCGGCGGATGAACGGCGCACCGGAAAGCGGAAAATGGTGTATTGGATTGACGAGCCACCGGCGCGGACATAGACTCTGTGTTCAATTGAACGTAGACCGGCGATGAAGAGGACCGGTAGGACGAGCAGGGTTCGGGTCAAGAGAGCCGCGTTGCTGGAAGGCGGTCCCGTCCCCGTCCGACATGACCTCTGAGCCGCACACCGAAATCCCGCGCGGATAGTAGGCTGTGCCGGAGCCCCCGTTATCGGGCATGGCTGACGGCGGAGGTCGTCAGTCGGTGAGGCCGGCATTGCGAGATGCCGGCAAACCAGGGTGGTACCACGAGCCGCTGTGCGCGCCCTCGTCCCTCGGATGCGGACGAGGGGCGCACTGCATCAGTGAGGAGGACCACCCGATGAACCACAACCGCTACTACATCACGACATCGATTCCCTACGTCAATGCCCGGCCGCACCTCGGCTTCGCGCTGGAGGCGGTGCAGGCCGATACCCTCGCTCGCTATCACCGGATACGGGGCGATGACACGCGCTTCCTGACCGGCACCGACGACAACGCGCTCAAGAACGTCCAGGCGGCGGAGGCGACGGGCATTTCGGTGCGGCAACTCGTCGATCAGAACGCCGCGGCCTTCCGGGCGCTGCGCGATCCGCTCGCGCTCTCATATGACGACTTCATCCGCACCAGCGTCGATCCCCGTCATAGAGATGGCGTGTGGAGGCTCTGGCGCGCAATCGCGCGGGCCGGCGATATCTACAAACAGACCTACCGCGGACTCTACTGCGTGCGCTGCGAGCTGTTTTATGCCGAGGATGAGCTCCCCAACGGCCTGTGCCCGATCCACCACGTCGCCCCGGAGTTGGTGGAAGAGGAGAATTACTTCTTCCGCCTCTCCCGTTACGCCGACACGCTGCAGAAATCGATCGAGCGGGAACACCTGCGCATCCTGCCGGAGCACCGCCGCAACGAGGTCCTGAGCTTCATCCGGCGCGGCCTCCAGGACTTCAGCATCTCCCGCTCGGCGTCGCGCGCCAAAGGTTGGGGCATTCCGGTGCCGGACGATCCATCGCAGGTGATGTACGTCTGGTTCGACGCGCTCGGCAACTACATCACCGCGCTCGACTACGCGACCGACGGCGGGCTCTATCAGCGCTACTGGGTCGACGACCCGCACCGCGTGCACGTCATCGGCAAGGACATCCTCCGCTTCCACGCGGTCTACTGGCCGGCGATGTTGCGCTCGGCCGGCGAGCCACTGCCGACAACCATCTACGTCCACGAGTTCCTGAACATCGCGGGCGAGCGGATGAGCAAGAGCCGGAGCAACGGCGCGGATCCAATCGCGATCGCGGAAACCTACGGGACGGACGCGCTGCGCTACTGGCTGCTGCGTGAGATGCCCCGCACCGAGGACACCGACTTTTCGGTCGAGCGCCTGGTCCGTCGCGCCAACGATGACCTTGCCAACGACCTGGGCAATCTGCTCAACCGCACCGTGAGCATGCTCGATCGCTATTGCCGCGGTCTCGTACCTGAACCCGGTTCGGAGGAACCGGCTGACATCGACCTCATGGCGCTTGCGGCGCGCATTCCTGCGGACACCGGGGCGGCCCTTGACGACTTCGACTTTCGCGCGGCACTGGACTCCATTTGGCGACTCGTCACGCGAGCGAATCGATACGTGGAAGCAACCGCCCCGTGGACGCTCAACCAGCGAGCGAGGCATGGCGACGATGCGGCGGCGCGGCGGCTGGGTACCGTGCTCTACAACCTGGCCGAGAGCCTGCGGCTCCTCGCATATCACCTCGGGCCGTTTATCCCGACCTCTGCCGAACGGATCATGGGGCAACTCATCGGTGATCCGACAAATACGGAGCAGTCTGATGCGGACGCCCACCAATGGGGACGGCTCGTCCCCGGCACCCGGGTGGCCAAACCCCGCCCGGTCTTTCCCAGGATCGAGACCTTCAAGGAATGTTGAGTGCATCGGTCACGAAAAGCCTTCCGATGGACAGCCGGCGCTACCCGACGTGCGCGTCGTTTCCCACTTCCCAATCCCCTGACAGTGTCATTTCGAGCGCACGAGAAATCTCTCTGACGAGTGGATGCGAGTGCCTGCCGCGCGGGACGAGCATTGCATGTTGGTATACCCACTCCGCCGTCATGCTGAGCGGGCGGAGCCCCGAAGCATCCCCGCGCGAAGCGCTCTCCCCTGATCGTCATGCTGAGCGGAGTCGAAGCATCTCCTGCCGCAGCAGCTGTCCGCTTCCGCGGACTGGCTTCGCCGGGGGATGCTTCCCGTTGGTCAGCATGACGGCGTAGTGGATGACGAAATGCGAACGAGCGTGGCCCTGAACGAGAACGCCGCGGCGGCGGGAGATGGTTGGACTCCGCTCACCATGATGGGGAAAGGTTTGGCAAGGGCGAACGGAGTTGGCCTCATGGAGAGGATGCATGGACGGAAACGCGACCCGGGAAGAACTGACTCGCATCGCCGCGGCGCTCGGTGAGCGTTCCGGCTGGGACTTCTCCAGCATACATGCCGGCCGGGAGCCCGTGCCCTGGGACTACCTGGTGCTGGTGCCGCGCTATCTGAGACCGACCGACGTCATCCTGGACGCCGGCGCCAACGAAGTTCCCGCCGGCTTTTCCATCGAGCGTGACTGGCAAACCGTCAGCCGCATCATTGCGCGTTATTCGACCCCTCGCGGAATCGAGACCAACGAGCATCGCACCCTGCTCATCGCCCACAAAGGCGAATAACCTTCGCAAGGGACGAGCGACCTGGCACCTATGGTCGCGGCGTCGCGGCGGGGGAGGCGACGGCCGGGCTGGCCGGTGGGGTCGCGGCCGGCGTCTCGACCGGGGCGGTCGGCGTCGGCGAGGGGGTGGCCGGCGGGGTCGCCGTCGCGGGCACGGTCGGCGTGGTGAAGAGCTGCGCCGGCAGCTCGGCATTGCGATCCACCCGCACCTCGACCTGCCGGCCATCGGTCTCATGGTTGTAGATCTGGACCACGCCGAGGATGTAGTAGAGGTCGCTCTGGCCGTCGATCCCCTGCGGCAGGTTGGCGCACTGGCCATCGACATAATCGATGCGCCCGAGCACCGGCCCGAAGCGAGGATTGGTCGGCGTCCGTTCCTCGCCGTCGACCACGACCGTCAGGTGATCGACCCGGCCCTGCTTGATCGCCTCCACCGCGTCGGCCGAGTCGACCGCCAGGCAGACCCGTTGTTGCTCCTTGTTGCGGTCGGTCGCCGTGAAGTAGATGATCGCCAGCAGCAGCAGCAAGGTCGCGACGCCGATGACCAGCACACCGTAGACGGAGAGCGGGCGATGGCCGAATCCGCCGAGGCGGCCGGAGAGGCCACCCGCCGGGCGCTCGCGTTCGTCGGGTGCGTCCTGCCGCTGGTCGTCCTGGCTCATCGACGCGGTTGTCCCTTTCGTCTCGTTGGGCGGCGATCACCTGAACCCCGCGGCCGGTGCTTCATGCCGCACAGTGTAACGGCCAGCTCCGCTCCTCGCACGTCCCGCGCCGGCCGGATTCGCGATCAGGACCGGTCATCCCGCTGCCAGGGCCAGCGCCACCGACGTCCGGTGCGGGGATCGGGCCACTGCGACCCGCGCCCGAACCGCCGGAAGCCGCCCGAGGAGAAGAAGCCGTAGCCGAGCAGCCCGAGCATGACGATCAGGAGGATTGGCCCGAGCCAGCCCGGGCCGCTGAAGCGTAACCGCTGCCCGGTGACGATCGCATAGATGAGGATCCCCGCCACCACGCCGCAGACCCCGAGCAGAAGCACGCCAACCAGATTGTCGCGGTCATCGAACATGGAGCCATCCTTCGTGAGATACGCTCGCGCCCTGTCGGCGCATGGCGCACATCGATACTACCTGACGGAACCATCTCGACGCGCTGCGAGCCGGTCTCCAGCCGGCTTTCGTCCGGCGTAAGCGCGGGGTCTTTGAGCCCCGCACGGCGCCGCAATCAGGCGGCCATACCGGAGGCAAATGCGCGCCCGGCAACGATGCCGGGCGCGCATTGCGCATCTGTTGCATCTGGTTCCGAGGATCAGGACTGCTTGATCGCCAGCGTCGCCTCGGCGACATTCTGTACGTTGGACGTCGGATCGCCGCCCGTCGAGCTGCCGCCGAACCGGTAAAGGACATTCCCCTTCTGCACGTAGAGCGCGACGTTCGTCGTCCCCTCGGCGTCGGTCGACTGCAACAGGCGCGCATTGTCGCCGATCTTCGGCGCCTGCATCTCCTGATATCCAGGCACCGCGGCCAACACGTCTGCGTAAAGCTTCAGCGCGTTCTTCGCGCCGCTCGCGGACGCGAAGCCATGCACACTCACCGTGATGGTGGTCGTCGCGCCGGCGACCAATTGTGAGGGGTCGGGTGCGTCAAACTTCCGCTCCACGTTCCCGCTCCAGCCCCACTTCTTCAGGTTGGATTCCACGGAGCTGGTGCCACCGAGCGCCTTCACCACGTCATCAAACGACCGGTCGGCGTCGGTCACCGTCGTCAGGCCCTGCGGCATGGCACTGTCATCCGGGAGGTAGGTCTTGAGCGTCTTGGGCGATGGCCCCTTGGCCGAACTGCTCGCACCGGAGCCCGACCCCGTCGCCACCGGCGGCCGCGTCGCGCTCTGCCCGGCGGTCTTCGTCCCGTCGGGGGTCGCGGCCGCCCCACGCGCCGGCGCGGTGGCCGCGCCGGGAGCGCCGACGGTGGCCGTCTCCTTGTCAGCGGCCTGGGCGATCACCGTCTGCTGGGCGCTCAGCGTCGCCTGGTTGCGCGCGACCTGCGTCTGCGCGGCGGCGAGGTCGTTCGTGCCACCGTCCTTGTTGTCGGGCTTGAGCATCAGGTAGGCGAAGACCGCCACCGCCGCCAGCAACACGACCAGCAGGCCGCCGACGGCCGCGGCGACGAACTGCCGCTTGCGCCGCTCGCCCGGCGGGGCGAGATCGAGCGGGCTGTAGTCATACTCGGTCCGCGGTGGCGCGATGAAGGTCGTCGGGTCGAAGGGTTCTTGGTAGGGGGCCGAACCGGGCGGACCGGCATACGTGCCCGTGCCATGATCGGTCTGCTCGCCGTTGCTGGGCCGCGGCGGCTGCCCACTGACGGACCGTGGTCGTTGCGGTCGAGGCTCCATAGGGTGACGTCCTGGGTCCTTTACTCTGTCGGATGGCCAGCCGGGTCCAGACCCACTGTGTGGCCAGCAGGAGGCCAGATGAGCGGATCGCCCGGCGGGGATACACGGGAAGGCACGGGACATCGCCGGACCGCGCCGGCGCCACCATCACTGGGAACGCCCGGCGGGACAACGCGCGCTACGCCGCTGCCGGAGGAAGTATAACGATCTGCCCGCTCCGGCGCGGCCCGCGCCGCCGTCATGCGTGCATTCCCGTCACCTTTCCTTATCTAAACGCGACCCGCCCACCGCCCGTTTCGCGGCGCGGCGTGGTGACAATTGGACAACCGGTTTACAATCCGGCGACCGCCCATTACCATCGCTACTATGCAAGTGCAGAGTGGCTTACCACCTGCCCGCGCGACGAGAGTGACCGGAGAGGACCGCGGATGAGCGCCACGCCGGATGAGGCGAACACGGACCAGATCATCGGAGAGCACACGCGACGCCGGGAGGCGGACGCCCACGCGGCATCCGCTCGCCCCATCGCCCGCCTCTATATGACCAGCGACCTCCGCGCCGCCACCGGCCTGACGCGCACCCACCTCGATTTCTATCTGCGCGAGGGGCTCATCACCCCGGTGGCCCGCACCGAGAGCGGCTACCTGCTCTTCGGCGACGACGAGCTGGCCACGCTGCGCCAGATCGTCGCCTGGCGGCAGGAAGGGCTCGGGCTGCGCGAGATCCGCGACCGCCTCCATCCGCGCCAGACGCCGGCCGACGAGGGGCCGGCATGAGCGCCCTCGTCGGCCGGTTCACGCCGACCAGCGGGCAGCGGGCGACCGCCGCCACGCTCCGGGAGGCGCTTCGCGCCCCGGCACGCTCACCATCGCTCCTGCTCGTCACCGGGGATCCTGGCGCGGGCAAGAGCGCGATGCTCCCCGACCTGCTGGACGACCTCGCCGGCGATCTCGCCCTCGGCGTCGTCATCAGTGACGACGCGCACGCCGATGGCCGGCTCCTGCGGAGCATGATCGCCGCCTTCGATGAGGCGCCGGCCGGCCGCAGCGGGCTCGACCTGCTCACCCAGCTCCGCGCCACCTTCGCCGCCCGCGCTGGCGCGGGCCGGCGGCCGGTCCTGCTCATCGATGGGGCCGAGCGGCTGACCGGCTCGCAGCTCGAGATCGTCCGTTCGCTGCTCACCCCGGCCGCGGACGACACCGCTCCGACCGCACCCCCCGTGGCCATCGTTCTCGTCGGCCGGCCGGAGCTCAACGAGCGCATCCGCCGCCGACGCCCACTCGCCCGCCGCCGCACGCATGACCTCCGCCTCGCCGGCCCGGACCGCGACGACCTCGCCCGCGTCCTCGACAGCACGAACGAGGTGGCGGACGCGGTCATCGCGGCCGCCGGCCACCGCGAGATCGCGCCGCTGGCGCTGGCCGGTCTCCTCCGCCGGGACGCGGGCGACCAGCATGTCACCGAGGCCACGCTCGAGACCGTTCTCCGCCGCGTGTCGGCGGGAGCGATCCCCATGCGGCAGTCGGACGCCATCCAGACCGCGATGCCGTTCGCGACGGCGCCGGCTATTCGGAACGGCGCCAGCGGTATCCGGCAGCTCTCGCTGCTCCACGTGACGGGAGGTGATCGGTGAGACGAATGCGGCACGCTCGTCGACAGCCCACCACAAATCTGTCCGTCTGCTTGACGTATCATGCGACCGCGCGGCCACGCTCGCGACCCCGCTGGTTTGGACTCTGCTGCGCGCCGTGGACCGGGACGACCGGTCGACCGTGCGCACCGGAGCCGGAACCGCCGGCGTCCGCGCAGCGGGTCTTCATTGCGGCAATGCCGCATGGACCCGCACAAACAGTTGAGGGAGGGAGGCAGATGAGCCGCGGCGATCAGGACCGCCACGAGCGGGGCACGGACCGGGCGCCAACCCGGCCCGCGGACCGGCTCGTGCGGCAACGGATCGACCGCGTGGCATGGCTGCCGACCGGCGCGCGAGCGCAAGAAAAGGCCCGGTGCGCCAACACCGGACCTTCCCGTTCGTGTATCGGTTGGGATGCCGTCGGGCCTTGGAACTCCGGATCGCGATCGGACCGTCGCCAAACCGCCTGATCGCACCGGACCGGTGCCCGACGTATCGGATTTGTCGCAATTCGTCCCCGCCAAGGGAGGGTTTCGTGTACCCGAGCGACACGCGCATTCTAGTCACGCCCGTCCGGGTGTGTCAAGCGCGCCGGTGCCAGCGCGGCACCACGGCGGCGAGGTCTGGCTAGATGCCCGACCGCCGTCCGCCCGAGTCCGAGAACGGCGTTCGCGCCCGGCCACCGGTGACCAACCGGCGGCCTCGTCGCGCCCTGCCCCGCGCTCCCCGCCGGGAGAGCGAGCAGCACGCCGCGCAGGCGGCCAACGAGGCGACCACTCCTGATCAGGAGGCCGCGCACCTCACCGGCGTGGTCGGCGACCAGTCGGCCGCGACGAGCCGCTCCGGCGAGGACACGCGCCGCCGGGGCTGGTTCTGGCACTGGAACAGCATCGTCACCCAGTACGCGCCGCTCATCGGTCTCAAGGGCGTCGGGTTGCTCAACTCCTACACGGTCTGGACCGACCGCCGCGAGGAGTCGCCGCACCGGGGCTACGCCTTCCCCTCGCAGCAGAGCGAAGCCGACTTCTACGGCGAGGATCGGGCCGAGCTGATCACGATCAACAAGATCCTCGTCGCCCTCGACCTGATCGAGATCCGCAAGGAGATGGTCCTCCGCACCGACGAGCGCGGGCGTCGCTGGCGCGTGCCGCACAACTTCTACCGGGTCAAGGACCACGACGACGACTTCACCCTCACCACCCGCGATGTGATGGCGGTTGTCGCCCTCGCCGACCGCGACAAGTCGGTCTATCGCTATGTCCGCCGTATCTTCTCGCCCCGCTTCGCGCCGATCGACAGCGAGAACGTCTGGGGCCGAATCGTCGCCGAGCTGCGCGACGATCCGACCTGGCAGCGGCTGGCCGTGAAGACGACCCGCGACGAGGACCGCGCCTCGGCCCGGAGCCGCGCCGGCCACGTTTCTCGCCGCGAGGGCGGCCGGGGCGCTTCTTTTTCGCCCAAACGAGGTGACACCGCGACACCCGAGGTGACAGTTGGCGACAGGACCAACGACAGCGCTACTGGCGCAATAAAGACAGTGGGGGAAACCTCTGTTGCAATGACCAACACTGGTTCGATGGTCGATGTTGGCCCGAGCAACAGTGGTTTGACGCCTGAGGGCCCAACCAGCGCTGCCCCGACCAACAAAGGTCGGGCAACCTCTGTTGCCGCGAGCAACAGGACGTATCACCAAGAACACACCACAACAACGACTGATCAGAACGAGATCGTCAACAATGGTTCTGGTTCGGCCCGCGATGCCCGACCAGGGAGCGCTGGCGTAACGCCACCGGACGAGACGCGGGACGAAGACCTGGCGCTTCGCCGCTTCGAGGAGGCGAACAGCCGCCGCTCGACCCCGGCGGAGCGGCGGCTGCTCCGGACGATGGCCGAGCAATTCGGCGGGGCACGTGGGCGCAGTTACGGCTGGCGGTTGCTGGTGGCGGCGATCGACGACGCCGTCGCGGCGGGCAGCGCCTTCGTCGCCCCACGCCGCATCCGCGAGATCCTCTCGCGCTGGGCCAGGGATGGCGCCCCCGTCGAGTATGCCGATCTGCTGGGTGTGGCTGAAGCATCGGAGCACGGAGCGCGACCCGGTAGCCAGACGGCTACGCAACAGTCACCAAGGGCGCATCATGCTGAGGCGCGAAGAGCAGACGCAGCCTCGCGCGAAGTGCTCTCCCGGCGCAGCGCCAGTGAGGCGATGGCATCGGTCGCCGCCTTGCCTGAGCCGCCCTCGTTCACCATCGCCGAGTGTGGGCTGACCAACCGGCAGGTCTGGTCGGCGGTCCTCGACACCCTCCGGGGGAGCGGGGAGATCAGCCGCTCCGACATCGACACCTGGTTGCGGGACGCCGCGATCGTCGGGCGCGGCGACGGCGGCGCGATGATCATCGGCGCGCCCCACGCGCTCGCCCAGCGCCGCATCACCGGTGGCTTCAAGGCCCCGCTCCGCCGCGCCCTCGTGGCCATCACCGGCCACGCGCTCGAGCGCGAGGTCGTCCTCCTCCGCGACTGGCTCGCCCCCGGCGGCGACCCGTCCGCAGCGCAACGCACCTCCTGATAATGCTCCTCTTATAAGGGACACGGAGCGCACTCGTCCGACTTGGGATGCGTGCGCTCTGCTCCTTTCGAGCCTGGAACTGTGCCTGATTCGCACTGGTGCGCTGCCGCGACTACGGATAATGTGGTGGGAGCAAGATTGTCCGCAACGACAGCGAGCGATCGTTGTCTCGATGGAACAAAATCACGGGGAATACCCGGGTCATTGCCTGACTCGCTCGCCAACTCTCACGAATGCAGCCGTCCCGTCATTTCGAGCCGAGTCGAGAAATTTCTTCCCGGGCGAAGCGAGCCCTTGCCTCGCCGGACGAGCGTTGCACACTGGCACCCCGTCCCACCGTCATGCTGACCACCGGGAAGCATCCCCGCGCGACGCGCTTCCTTCCCATCGTCATTCTGAGCTTGTCGAACAATCTCCTGCCGCAGCAGTCGTCCGCGGCGGCGGACCGGCTTCGCCGGGGGATGCTGAGGGGCTGCGCCCGCTCAGCATGACGGCGAGGGGGCGTGACAGGGGAGGGATTGGCGGGAGGGAACGAGAGTGGCGGCGAGACGCGGACGCTCGCCGTGCGCCCCCTGCGTTCACCCACGCAGCATTCACCGTCGGTCTCAGCCTCGGGGAGGCTTCGTCGGTTGAGCGCCTGATTTCAATCTGGCGTCTCCCGGCGTCGAGCCGCCCCATTCCGCACACCCATCGGCAACTCAGCCCGGTTCGCCGGGCTTCGTCGTCCTCGCCCGGCCCGTTGATGGCCGGGCGGCGCGGATGCACGATGCGCGCGCTTCCCCTCCGCTTGCCTCTCCCCTTATTGCGACGCGCGCGGCGCCAGCTCCTGCTGGATGTGGGTGAGCTGCTGCTCGATCCGGTCGAGCCGGGCGGCCAGGTCGGCGCTGAACTCCTCGTGGGGCGTCGGGGTGCGGGGGAAGATGCTGATCGCACCCGAGGTCTCCAGGATCGCCGTCTCTATGTCCGAGATGTGCTGGATGCCCTGATGGCGACAGGCCGCGAGCAGCTCGGACTCGGTGATCAGCTGCCGCGCGAGATTGCGCCGGTTGATCCGACCGTGGTCGACCAGGACGACCGACGTGCCCTCGACCAGATTGTCGAGCCAGTCGTGATGGTAGAGGAAGCGGACTGTCACCCAGTTGATCGCCAGCAGCATCGCGCCGCCGACGATGCCGCCGAGAGCCGAATTGTCGGGGCCGATGATCGCGTTCTGGACCGTGTTAGAAAGCAGTAGCAGGACGACGAGGTCGAAGGTGTTGAGCTGCCCCAATTCGCGCTTCCCGGCCAGGCGCAGCCCGATGACCAGAAACGCGTAGACGAAGACGGTCCGGATCAGCTTGTCGAGAATGGGGACACCCGGTGAAAAGAGATCGTGCCACATCACATCCATGTCCACCGCCGCTCCTGTCTGCCCCGCCCGGATCGCACAACGCGCGCTCATCGTAGCGCTTGCCAGTGACGATACGCACGGCGATGCTGCCGTGGCGTGGGCGTTGCGGGGTTTCGGACGTCGCGGCGCCCGAGGCGCGACAGGGTATGACCGGGAGAACGAAGCGTGACCCCCGAGAATGTGCAGATCACCGTCAATGGCCAGCGGCACACCGTCGCCGCCGCCCCGGCGACGCCCTTGCTCTACGTGCTCCGCAACGAGCTCGAGCTGAACTCGCCGCGTTTCGGCTGCGGGCTGGGCCGGTGTGGCGCCTGTCTGGTGCTGATCGACGGGCAGGCCGCCTGGTCCTGTCTCGTCCCGGTCGGCGAGATCGGCGACGCCGCCGTGACGACGCTGGAGGGGCTGGGGACGCCGGAGGCGCCGCATTCGCTGCAGGACGCCTTCATCGCCGAGCAGGCCGCCCAGTGCGGCTACTGCACGCCCGGCATGATCATGCGGGCGGCCGCGCTCCTCGCGGCGACGCCCCACCCGGACGAGGAGACGATCCGGACCGCGCTCGCCGGCAATCTCTGCCGCTGTGGCGTGCAGCAGCGCATCGTCCGCGCGGTCCGGCGCGCCGCGGAGGCCCAGCCATGAGCACCTATCAGACCGGACGCCTGACGTCCCAGGAGCTGGCCGCCGAACCCTTCGGTCAGCGGGATCTGGCGCCGGAGCGGATCGACACCTGGCTCGCGATCGCGCCCGATGGTCGCGTGACCGTCTTCTCCGGCCGGGTCGAGCTCGGCACCGGTGTGGCGACCGCGCTGGCGCAGATCGCCGCCGCCGCGCTCGGCGTGCCGCTCGACGCGGTCACCGTCGTGATGGGCGACACGGCGCTCACCGCCAACCAGGGCTACACGGCCGGCAGCAAGACGGTCCAGGGCACCGGCCCGATTCTCCACTCCGCCGCCAGCGCGGCCCGCGCGATCCTGGTCGAGCGCGCTTCGGCGCGTCTGGATAGCCCCGCGGACCAGCTGACCGTCACCGACGGCGCCGTCCACGCCGCGCGCGATCCCTCCCGGTCTGTCTCCTATGGCGAGCTGGCCGGTGAGGGGTTTGGCGCGACCTTCGAGGTCGCTCCCGAGGCGGAGGAGCCCGGCGCCGGTGTGTCCGCGCCGCGGCTCGACCTCCCTGGCAAGATCTTCGGTGGGGTCAGCTTCGTCCACGATCTGCGCCTGCCGGTGATGCTCCACGGCCGCGTTATCCGCCCCTGGGTGCGGACGCCGACCGGCGCCGGCGCGCGGCTGATCGCCTTCGATGCCTCGTCGGTCGACGATCTGTCCGGGAACATCCAGATCGTCCAGGAGGGCGACTTCCTCGGCGTCGTCGCCGACCGCGAGGAGCAGGCGATCGTCGCCGCGGCGCGGTTGCGCGTCGCCTGGTCGGAACCCGAGGATCTCCCCGCCCAGGCGGAGCTCTTCGACTGGCTGGAAGGGTTGCCGGTCAGCGAGCACCGCGTCCTGGTCGAAGCCGGCGGCGTCGAAGACGCGCTTGCCAACGCATCCCGGACGGTGAGCGTGACCTACCGCTTCCCCTTCCAGGCGCACGCCTCGCTCGGGCCGTCCTGCGCCGTCGCCGATGTGCAACCGGACAGCACCACCGTCTATTCCGCCACGCAGGGTGTCTACCCGTTGCGCGATGCGCTCGCCGACCTGCTCGGGCGCGATCCGGCGACGATCCGGGTCATCCACATGGAAGGGGCGGCCTGCTACGGGCACAACGGCGCGGACGACGTCGCCGCCGACGCCGCGCTGCTCTCCCGCGCGGTCGGCAAGCCCGTCCGCGTCCAGTGGTCGCGGCAGGACGAGTTCGCCTGGGAGCCGAAGTTTCCGGCGATGTCAATCACTGTCCGCGCCGGTCTCGACAAGGCCGGCAAACTGGCCGCCTGGGACTATACAGTGCGCACGCCAACCCACGGCAGCCGCCCCTCGGGCCGCGCCGCCAACCTGTTCGCCGGACAGCTCATCGCGCCCGGCACGCCGCTGGTCACGCCCTGGCGGGGCGGCGGCGACCGTAACGCGGTGCCGATCTATGACCTGCCGGCCCACCGGATCGCCGCCGATTGGGTGCCGATGGGGCCGTTGCGCTCCTCCTCGTTCCGTAGCCTCGGTGGCTTCGCCAACAGCACCGCGACCGAGTGCGTGATGGACGAGCTGGCGGCGCTCGCCGGCGTGGATCCGGTCGCCTTCCGTCTCCAGCATCTCTCCGATCCCCGCGCCCGCGCGGTCGTCGAGACGGTCGCCCGCCGCGCCGGGTGGGATGCGCCGCTGGCATCGACGCTGGGTGCCCAACGGGGCCGGGGCATCGCCTTCATGCGCTACGAGTCAGAGTTCGCCTACGCCGCCGCCGTTGCCGAGGTGACCGTCACGCCCGTGGCCGGCGCGATCCGGCTCGACCGGATCGTCATCGCCCAGGATTGCGGCCGCGTCGTCAATCCGGACGGCCTGCGCAACCAGATCGAGGGCAATATCATCCAGGCGGCGAGCCGCGCGCTGCTGGAGCAGGTCGCCTGGGACGATCACCACGTCACGAGCCTGACCTGGGCCGACTACCCGATCCTGACCTTCACCGAGGCACCGGACATCGAGATCGAGCTGATCGACCGCCCGGAGGAACCCGCCTTCGGCGCCGGCGAGGTCACCACCTGCGTCGCCGGCGCGGCGATCGGCAACGCCATCGCCAACGCGACCGGCATCCGGTTGCGGACGATGCCGTTCGCGCTGGCACCTGGAGCCAACGCGCCGTCGTAGGGGAGCCACCCGCGGGCGACGGCGGGCGCGGGTCCCGCCGCTACGGAGATGCGCCGAATTGTCTACAGCGTCTCCGGCGTGTACCACCCTGGCTCCCTGTTCATGAGCAAGCGGGCGGCGCGGAGGGCGCCGGCGGCGAAGGCGCGGCGGTCGTTGGCGCGGTGGGTGATGCGGATCTCCTCGTGGTCGTTGGCGAAGAGCACGGTGTGCTCACCGGCGTTGCCGCCGGCCCGGACCGAGTGCAACCCGATCTCGCCCGGCTGGCGCGGCGCGTGCCCCTCGCGGCCGTGGACGAGCGACGTCGCCTCGCCGCCCGTGATCGCCTCGGCCAGCGCGAGCGCGGTGCCGGAGGGCGCGTCCACCTTGTGCCGGTGGTGGGTCTCGACGATCTCGACGTCGTAACCGTCCAGCCGCGCCGCCAGCCGGGCGACGATCTCCAGCAGCGCGTTCACCCCGGTGCTCATGTTCCGCGCGTAGTAGATCGGGATGCGTGTGGCGCACTCGCGTAAGGTCGCCATCTGCTGATCGTCCAGGCCAGTCGTGCCGATGACGAGCGGGATGCCGGCGTCGGCCGCCTGCCGGGCGATGGCGACTGTGACCTGCGGCCGGCTGAAGTCGATCAGGACGTCGACCAGGCCGGCGAGCGCCGGCACTGACGCGACGAGCCGGACGCCGCCGAGCAGGGCGACCTCCGGCGTACGCGATATGCCGCTCGTGATCTGGACGGCCGGGTCGGTCGCGGCCGCGGCGACGACCGCCTGCCCCATCCGGCCGGTGATGCCGGCAATGCCGATCCGGAGCGCCTGAACCGGCGCGGCGTGGGTTCCATTCGTGGTTGGTTCGACGATGGGCGCGAGCATCAGGCTGCCTCCGCGATCTGGGTGAAGCGGCATGTCCGCACGGCGGCGACGACGCGCTCGAAGGCCGCCGGTGAGAGCGACGCCAGCGGCAGCCGCACCTCCGGGCTGCACAGACCGAGCAAGCCGGCGGCGGTCTTGACCGGCACCGGATTCGTCTCGACGAACATCGCCCGGCAGAGGTCGAAGAGGTCGAGGTGGATCCCGCGCGCGGTCTCGTAGTCGCCGGCCAGCGCGGCGCCGGTCATCCGGCTGACCGCGCCGGGCAGGATGTTCGCGACGACCGAGACGACGCCGCGCCCACCGACACTCATGATCGGCAGCGTCAGCGAATCATCCCCCGAGAGAATCGAGAAGCCAAAACCGGCTGTGCCGGCGGCGAGCTCGCTCGCCTGGTCGAGGTTGCCGCTCGCCTCCTTGACCGCGATCACCGGCGCCAGCTCGGCCAGCCGCAGGACCGTCTCCGGCAGCAGGTTGACGCCGGTGCGGCCGGGGACGTTGTAGAGCACGATCGGCAGATCGCACGCATCCGCGACCGCCGCGAAGTGGGCGTAGAGCCCGTGCTGGGTCGGCTTGTTGTAGTAGGGCGTGACGATCAGTGCGGCGTCGGCGCCGGCCGCCTGCGCGGCACGGGTGCGGGCGATCGTCGCCCGGGTGTCGTTGCCGCCGGTGCCGACAACGACCGGCACGCGCCCGGCGGTCTGCTCGATCGTGATGCGGACGACACGGTCGTATTCGACCCCGGTCAGCGTCGGCGTCTCGCCGGTCGTGCCGCAGGGCACGAGCCCGCTGACACCCTCGGCGATCTGTCGTTCGACCAGCGAACGCAGCGCCCGCTCGTCCAGCGCGCCATCGAGAAACGGGGAGATCAACGCGGTGAAGGTCCCTTCGAGGCGGGAAATGGCCATGGTGATCCGCTCCTTTGAAGCCCTCTCCACGCCGCCACCGGTTGGGGTACCCATTGTGGTCGCCCTTCCCGGCTGCACGGGCTACCACATGGGGTCGCCCTGCATCGACATGCGGGCCGCGGGCACAGGGTCCGTCGCGACGACAACGGTGTGCGGAGAGTGATGAAGGGTTCGTTATCGGGCCCCTCGTCCGGCAATGGACGAGGGGCGGCGCTTGCGACGCCGGGGGGAGGGCTTGGCGCCAAGCTGGCCGTGCGGAATGGAGCGCGACAGAACGGTGGTGGATGGCAACCCGGACATGGTTGGCCTCCTGGGCGTGACCGGCGATGCGCCGGACCGGTTTCGGGACCGCCGTTCCTCCGCGCCGGCTCCTGTGCCGGAGACAGAACGACACCGCGATCCCCCACATGGGGACGAGCGGTGTCTGGCCCGTGGTACCACCCCGGTTCGCCGCCGTCTCGCGAGCGGCGGCCTTTGCTGCACGGCGCGTCCGGTGTGCTGTCCCGCCGTCGATCCGCGGTGGCTGTCCGCCCACCTGCGCCGCAGAACGGCGCTGCGCATCGATCGTCGGGACCACGCGGTCACGCGATGCATCGGCCCGGTAACGGGAGCCGTTTGACTCCTGGTGGAGTCCCCGTCGCCGCCTACTGAGCTGGGTAACAGCCGTTCGGGGCGCGGCTCGAGGGTCTTGTTCGCCGGCGTGCGCGATCCCGCTTCACAGCAGCCGCGGTTCTCTGCCTCGCTCCCGCCGGGTACTCGTCCCTGTCATCGCCAGTGCGATCTCGGTTGTGATCCCCGAGCGTAGCGGCGTATGCCCATGAAGTCAACTGGCGGGACGACATAACTGAATAGTGGCGAGTGGCGAACGCCCAAAAAAACGCGTGTCGCGCTGGGCGGTCAGGACAAGGTTCGGGTCCGGCCGAGGGCCCGCGCCAGCGCTTCAAGATAAGCCAGGCCATGCGTCCGGTCCGGCTCCAGGTAGCTGCCCTCGGTCCACTCGTTCCAGGCGTTGATCGTCAGCACTTTGGGCTCGCCCCGCCGTTCGAGGAAAGCGACCGCGTCCGCCACCGCCTGGCCGAACTCCGCCGGCGTGTTGTTGATGACGACCGGCAGCCGCGGCCAGCCTTCGACCGTCAGCTCGTCGTCCTGGCTCACCCGGGTCGTCGAGTCCCAGCCCATCGTCACGTTCGGAATGTAGGGCACCTCGGCGCGCGCGTCTTGGATTGGCCATTCGGCGGCGGCGGCGAGCCGCCAGGCGCGATAGTTGACCGTCAGCCCCTGGCGCAGGCGCATCAACTGATGGAGCCAGTTGTAGGGGCCGAAACAGTCGATGCCGAGCTCGCGCGGCGGTGTCGCGTTGGGGCCGCTCCAGCGGCCGCCCATCGCGTTGATGTGCAGCTCGCCGGCGCCCGCGGCCCGCGCCCGGGCGCGGAAGTCTGCCAGCGCCGCGGCCGTTGCCGCCACGCCGCCCAGATCGTCCTGCAATTGCTGGAGCATGAAGATCGTGAACCAGGCGGCGCCATTCACCCGCCAGTAGGCCGGGTGCGTCAGGTAGCGCTCGATGATCAGATCGGTCATCCGGTGGAACTCGTCCGCGTTCACGCTCGCCGGGAAGACGAGCTCGGACCGCCGGTCATTCCGGGCCGGGAAGACGTCCATCCAGTTGTGGTTGGCCCACATCAGCGCGAACTTCGTCGGGTGCGCGGGCAGGGAGAGGTAGGTCTCGTTCAGCGGCCGGTTGAGGAAATCCTCGCCGTCATACCAGTACCAGTCCCAGAGGAAGGCGTCGATGCCGTACTCGGCGGCGGTCGCGACGCTGCGCGTCATGACGGCCGGGTCGGTCTCCTCGGCGTAGCCCCAGGCCGGCTCGATCGGCTGGGCGTGGCCGGGGAAGCGTGGCCGGCCCGCCTTCATCAGCTCCCACTCGGTCCAGCCCGGACCTCGCCGCGCGTCGCGCCGGGGCTCGGCATGCCAGGAGGGGAAGTAGATCGCGGCGACCTGGATGTCCCGTTCGGCGCCGCCGGAGCCGCTGCCATCGGAGCGCATGATCCGCACCTTTCGGTGTACGTTCGGCCGTTGCGATCCCGTTGGCCTCCATCATACGCACGTGGCGCAAGAGGAGGGAAGCCCCGCCGGTGTGCAATCACCGGCGGGGCTTCCGCGCAAAGAGGGAGGGAGGGGAAGAATCAGGCCGCTAGTCGGCCGAGATGGGATCGAGCTCCGGGGCGGGGACCGCGTCGGCGGGTTCCGTCGCCTCGTGGTGCACCTGCGTCGCCACCTCGTCGTCGATCAGGACGAACGAGAGCACGCTGGCGATGACGATCGCGATCGCCGTGATGATGAAGGCGCGATCCATGCCGCTGACGAAGGCGCGGCTGCTGGCCGCCTGGATTTGCGCCGTCACCGCCGCCGGCAGCTGCGGGAAGAGGCTGTGGTCGTAGATCACGCGGCCGCCGAAGTTGATGCCCGAGCCAATCACGTCGAGCACCTTGCCGAGCGACGCGAGCTCCGGGTTGCGGCGCAGACCGATGACCTCGCTCGCGTTGTTGAACTCGTGCAGGTAGACCCGGTTCATGATCGTGCCGAGCAGCGCGATGCCGAAGGCGAAACCGGTCTCCCGGATCGCGCCGTTGACCGCCGAGGCGACGCCGCTCTTCTCCGTGGCGACGCTGTTGAGCACCGCCGTCGTCATCGGCGCGAAGATCAGCGCCATGCCGAAGCCCATCACGATGTAGCCCGGCAGCAGGTCGAGATAGCCGCCGTCGACGCTGGTGCGCAGGTAGAGCAGCGATGAGCCGCCCGTGATTAACGTACCGAGCGCCAGCAGCTTCGACGGGCCGATGCGGTTGACCAGCGCGCCGGAGATCGGCGAGAGGATCATCATCGTCGCCACCATCGGCAGCATCGTCAGCCCGTTCTTGACCGGCGAGTAGCCGTGGATGTTCTGCCAGTAGAGCGTCATCGAGAAGGCGACGCCGGAGATCAGGAACGAAATGCCGAAGGCGACGATGTTCGCGCCGGTGAAGGTCGTCGAGCGGAAGAACGAGAGCGGCACCATCGGCCGTTCCGTCCGCGCCTCGACCGCGATGAAGCCCGCGAGCAGGACCGCGAAGGCCGCGAAGGCGCCGACGATCCACTGATCCGACCAGCCGCGCGCGCCCGCCTCGATCAGCGCCCAGGTCAGCGCCGCGATGGCGCCGGTGACGAGCACCGTGCCCGGGATGTCGGTCGCGACCGTGCCCGAGGTGTCGCGCGATTCCCGCACGACGGCCAAAGTGACGAAGAAGGCGAGGACGCCGATCGGCACGTTCAGGAAGAAGATCCAGTGCCAGGACATGTACTCGACGATCAGGCCGCCGACGACCGGTCCCAGCGCCAGGCCGGAGACCGAGACCGCCGACCAGATGCCGAGCGCCTTGCCGCGCTCCTGCGGCGGGAAGGCGGCCGAGATCAGCGAGAGCGAGAGCGGCATGATGAACGCCGCGCCGAGGCCCTGCAGCGCCCGGGCCGTGATCAGCCATTCGGTGCTCTGCGCGGTCGCCGCGAAGGCCGAGGTGGCCGTGAAGAGCACGATGCCGAAGAGAAAGAGCCTCTTGCGGCCGAGCCGGTCGCCGAGGCCGCCCGCCGTGATCTGCAGCGAGGCGAAGACGAGGGTGTAGGCCGAGAGAATCCACTGCAGCTGGGTCGCGGTGGAATCGAGATCCCGCGAGATCGTCGGCAACGCGATGTTGACGACGAGGTTGTCGAGGATCGCCATGAAGAGGGCGAAGCAGGCGGCGGTGAGCGTCCACCACTTCAGGTTGGTGTCATTGACTCGCCGGGCGAGTCCGAGCTGTGCCACGAATGTCTACCTCCGCGTCCGGTGGCGACCCGATGTGATGGTGCCGCATCAGATCGGGTCGACACCGGAGGGTGTGTCGCTGGCCGCCGCGGACGTGGTTCCGGAGTCCCGCGGTCGGTTGGTCGGTGGTCGCTACCTGGTCTTCTGCCTCCAGCAGCGAACCGGAGAATAGCGATCGGGATTCACTTTGTCAATGTCCGAATTGACTAAATCAATCCAGACACCGCAAGTCCCGATCTGTAGCCATGATCTCATTCAATGCGGACAGTTATGGTCCGCTCAGTTGCTGGTTCCCTCTCCCTCGCCGGTCCCATCCTGGAAGACGAATGACCGGCCGTTCTGTGACGCGGCGGGGACCCTCCGCATCGGTGTTCGATCCGGTGGTCGCTGCTATGGAACGTGGGCGGGGATGAGATGTGAGATACCGTCCGGCACTCACGAATCGTAACCGAGTTGGTTACGGATTGGCGGACAAAAAAGGACCCATCAGACGGCGAGCGAGCGGGAGAGGGGACAGGTGTAGGCGATGGCCCCTTCCACCTCGCTGATCATGTCGGCGATCGTCGTCTGGCCAAGACGCGCCTCCAGAGCGTCCTGTGCTTCCTGACAAATCCGGGCGCACGCGCGTTGGACTTCCTGGCCCACCAGGCAGTGGCTCGCGTCGACCCGCGGCGGTTTCGCGAAGAGCGGCCCGTCGCAGACCGCGCCGAAGACCTCGCGCAAGGTGATCTCGTCCGGCTTATGTGTCAGCCGCCACCCGCCGCCGGGACCCGGCTGCGAGCTGACCAGTCCCGCCTCGCGCAAGCTGCCGAGCAGCCGTCGCGCGACGACCGGGTTGGTGTTGATGCTATCGGCCACGGCCTCGGAGGGCATCGGGTAGTCCCCGATCTCCCGGGCGAACCAGCCCAGGAACCCGAGCGCGTGGACCGCGGCGACGAACTGACTGTTGTACACGGTCCCATCTTCCTTTCCGCAACCATCATAGTTACGGATTCCCAGAAGTCAACCCCCTTTCACTGTCACACGCTGTCACATCTCCCCGCGGCCGGTCTGCCCGCCGCGAACGGCCGTCGCCGCTCCTGCAGTCATCATCTGTCAAGCGCGCTGGTGGCGCTTCTCCGATCTTGCGGACCCGCGCGACGCGCATCATGGCGGCGCTTGACTTGTTCCTCAATTAGTATCATTATTGATTCTGATAGCGAAGGAGCGCGACGATGCCGACAGCCACAACCGATCTCCTCCTCCACCCGGTGCGCATGCGCATCATCCAGGCATTTCTCGGCGGCCGCGCGCTGACCGCCCAGGACCTCGGGCAGCGGT
>JAICKJ010000130.1 GCA_025928015.1 Thermomicrobiales bacterium | reverse complement strand
CTGCACCTCGCCGACGTCGAGCAGCTGCTCGGCCTGCTCGACCGGCTCGTCGACGCCGGCAAGTCGGTCATCGTGATCGAGCACCACCAGGCGGTAATGGCCCACGCCGACTGGATCATCGACCTCGGCCCCGGCGCCGGCCACGACGGCGGCCGGATCGTCTTCGAGGGCACCCCCGTCGACCTCGTCGCCGCCCGCGCCACCCTCACCGGCCGGCACCTCGCGGCCTACGTCGGCGTTTGACGAGGGCCGCCGCGGGCGCGATGGAATGGCACTTGCAGCAGCGCGACTTCCATGGGGTCGAAGGGAACGGCCCCGCCGACGACACGGACCCATGGAAGGGGGACACCCGATGCGCAAACGTCTGATCATGATCGCCTTGGGCGCGTCGTTGCTCGTGGGTGGCGGCGGGCTCGTCGCCGCCCAACAGAGTGGCGGACAGAGCGGCACCGAGTCTGGCGCCGCGGCTGGCTGCGGCACGCCGCTGGCGACTCCGGCGCTCTATGCGACGCCGTCGATGTCCGCCTCACCGATGAGCTCGCCCGTCGCCTCGCCGCCGGCGTGCCCGTCGCCGATGGCCAGCACACCGACGACGTAGCGGTCCGACGCGGACATCATCGATATCTTGCAGCGGCCCGGTATTGAACCGGGCCGCTGCTCGGTCGGAGGGCGGCCAAAACGCGATCGTAGAGAGCGATCTGGGTGGGATCTGAGGGGGCGAGGCGGACGGCGCGGCGGGCGTGGTGGAGCGCCCAGTCGAGATCGCCCAGTTCAAGCGATGCCCGCGCGGCGAGGTGCTCCGGCCAGGGTCCCCAGGCGAAGGGGTTGGTCAAGTGGTCGTCGGCGGGGTCGGTGATCCGCAGGGCGGCGTGGGCCGCCGCGCGGCAGGCGCGCCACTCGCCGCGCTCCAGGTGCATTTGCGCCAGCTCGCACCAGGGCTCGCGGCGCTCCGGCCGCTCTGCGCAGGCGGTCAGGAGCCAGGCTTCGCGAGCGTCCGGTTCGAGATGAGCGAGCACGAGTTGCGCGTGGAGACGATCGTTCGGTGGGAGTGGCAGCGCCAAAGCCCGGCGTTCGTGCGCGATGGCTTCCTCGCGCAGACCGTTCAATCGCGCCTCGCTCGCCAGCAAGTGCGCCGTGTGGCCATCGTCCGGATGCTCGGCGGCCCGTATGCGCAGTAGCTGGAGGTACTGCGGGCGGGAGGCGATCGAGTCGCGGAGATGCCGAATGAGGAGCGACGACGCGACGATGACGTCCTCCCGATCCGGCACGATCTCCTCATGCACCGGATATCGCCACGAATATCCGTGACGGGCATGGATGCGGTCGACCATGGTGAACCGGAGTGGCGGGTAGGAATCGCTCCACGGCCACTCATAGCGACACCGGACCCGCGTGGCGCCGGCCCGCCAGGCGGCCTCGAGCTGCGCGCGCCACCCCTCGGTCAGCACTTCATCCAAGTCGAGCGAGACGCACAGGTCGATGCCGGCGGGCACGAGCGCGAGGGCGCGGTTGCGCGCGACGTCGTAGCGAAACGGCTCGACGTTGATCTCGTGGACCGTGGCGTCAAGCTCGCGGGCACGCGCGGGGGTGCGGTCGACCGAGCCGGTGTCGACCAGCACGACCGCGTCGGCGCCGGCGGTGGACGCGAACCAGCGCTCCACCAACGGCTCCTCGTTCTTCGCGATGGCGTAGACGGCGATGCGCGGTCGCCCGGGTCGGGCCGGTTGGGGCTGGATCATCACGGGATCCCCACCCGCGCTTTCTCGCGCTCCTCGGTGGCGATGGCCTGCATCGCGCCGACGTCGCCCGTCGTCTGGTGCGAGGTGGCGAGCGTGTAGTGCAGCGTCGGCTTGAGGGTGGCCACCCACGGCTCATCCGACCAGCGACCGACCAGCTCCCAGTCGTGCGCCCACGCGTCCATGGTGGGGGGTTGCCAGTAACCGAAGCGATCGAGCAGGAACCGGCGATGGAGGAGCGCGCTCGTGTCGATCTGCAGGCGCCGCGGGCTGCGACACTCGATGACCTGCCCGGCGACCTCGAAGGAGCTGAAGGCGAACGCGGTCTCGGGCGCGTGGAGCAGCGGCTCCACGAGCGACGCCAGGTGGTCGGGCTCCCACCAGTTGTCGTCATCGAGGTAGGCGATCAATGAGCCACGCGCCATGAGCTTGAGCGCATAGTTGCGCGGCGTCGCGCCAAGGTCGCCGGCGCGTTGGGTGAGGTTCCAGTGCCGCACGCGGGGATCGCCGATGCCGGCGATGATGCCGTCCACCGCCGGGCAGGCGTCACCGACGACGAGGATCTCGAGCGTGGCGTAGGTCTGCGCCTGCGCACTGGCGATGGCGCGGCGGAGCACATCCGCGCGGTCGAACGTCGGGATGACGACGCTGACGAGCGGCGTGCCGCGATCGGCGGCCGCCTCGGCGGCGACATCGATGGTTGCGTTCGCGGCGGCGATCGGCGTGGACGAAAGCCAGGGATCGGCGCCGCGCGATGTCACCGCGAGCGCGCGGCAGCGCCAGTCGATCGCGGCCGCGTTGGTGGCGGCGGTCTCGGCCACGCGGCGCTGAATTTCGGCATTCTGCCGCCGCGAGGCGTTGCCGCCGGATGGGTGCTGATGCTGGATGTAGAGGGGGCGGGGGATGTGCGCCATCGTGCCGTGCAGGAAGGTGCGCACGAGTAGCTCGTAGTCGTCGGCGATGGGGAGGCGATGGTCGTGGCCGCCTATGCGACGATAGAAATCCGTGCGCCAGGCACGCAGATGGTTGGGCACGGCGACGATGTGGCGAATCGTCTCCCAGGTCACCGGAGGCGCGAGCGCGACCGGTACCCGGCGGCCGCCGATGACTTCGGTCGCGTAGGCGCCGAGACCGAGGCCCCACCCCGGTGGGTAGAGTGCGGGGCGTCCCTCTCCGTCATCGCGCCAGTCGATCCAGTCGCTGTACGCGAAATCGATATCCGGATGTGCGGCAAAGGTCGCCGTCACGGTCTCGATGGCCTCCGGCGCCAGCTCATCGTCGTGGTCCAGCTCGATGATGATCTCGCCGCGGCAGAGGGCCGCGGCGGCCGCCTTTGAGGCGCCGATCGACCCAGGCGGTGGGTATTGCCGGAACAGACGGATCCGGCCCGAGGTCGCGGGTGCGTCCGCGAAGGTGGTGATGTGGTCGGCCGTTGCCGGCGTGGCCGAGTCATCGACGACCACCCACTCCCACTGCCCGTACGTCTGCCGGAGGAGCGACCGGTAGGCCGTGTCGATCTGGCGGCCGATGTTGTGGGTCGCGGTGAAGACGCTGACCAGCGGTCCCTTCGGGGCCGGTCCACGCGGCGGCGGGCGAAATGGCTTGGATGACACCGAGGGCTCCTGTATGATGGGCCGTGAGTCATATCGTGTCAGACGATATCCCGGCGGTCCAGGTGAAGGGGAGGATAAGGCGGATGAACCAGCTCGACAATCCTGCCGACGGCGGCGAACCGCATGCCCGCGACGAGCGGCGGCGGGATTTTTTTGCGTCCGATCAGCCGCCAGTCCCTGATCCGGCGCCGCCAACCGCCTCCCTGCCGACCCGGCGCAACGCGTTCGTCGCCGTGGGCGCGGCGCTGCTTGGCGCGTTCGGTTCCATGTCCGGTGCGCTGGCGAAATCGGGTGCCACGTCGAGCGATGACAAGGACGCGGCAATCTGTCACAAGTGCGATGACGGGAATCACGTGACCATCGTCGTGCCGCAGAGCTCGGTGAAAGCGTACTTGGCGAAGGGCGACACGCTCGGGCTCTGCCCGCAGATGCCGGGCCCGGCGGGGCCTCCCGGCCCCGCGGGCACGTCGGGTCCGCAAGGGCCAATGGGGCCGCAAGGGTCAGCGGGAGCGGACGGTCTCCAAGGGCACGGACTTCAGGGGCCGGCGGGTCCGCAGGGCGCGACGGGAGCGCCCGGGGCACTTGGTCCACAGGGTGCCGCCGGGCCACAAGGCGAGGCGGGGACGATCGGGCTTCAGGGGCCACAAGGCGAATCCGGTACGCTCGGCCTGCAAGGCCCCCAAGGGTCGATTGGAGCGGACGGCCTCCAGGGCCCCCAGGGCGTGACAGGAGCGGACGGTCTCCAGGGGCCGCAAGGCATGACGGGCTTGCAGGGGCCGCAGGGCACGACCGGCCCACAAGGCGCCATCGGGACGGCCGGGGTTCGGGGACCACAGGGCCCGACCGGGCCGCAGGGCGACACGGGCACGACCGGATTGCAGGGGCCGCAAGGCGTGTCCGGACCAGAAGGGCCGGCAGGACCGCAAGGACCGGAGGGGCCGCAAGGACCCCAAGGGCCAGCCGGGCTGACCGGACCGCAAGGAGTGTCAGGGGCAACGGGGCCGCAGGGCGGGACCGGAGGGCCGGCGTAGACGCGGCACGGGCGTCGAACCCGACCGTTGCGCCTGATCCGGTGCCAGGTGCCGTCGGCGCGCGCTACTGGGTCAGCGGCGCGCCGATCCGTTCCGTCATGGTTCCCCGGCGCGCGTCCCCGTCTCCCACGAATCCTGGGGGCGGTAGCCGAGCTTGACGATGGTGTCGGTGATGTCCCAGCGGCGGTCGGGGTTCGCGGAAATGGCGTAGAAGATGCCGAAGGGGACGTCCGCCTCGGTGGCGCGGCGGAAGACCTGGGCGCAGTCGCGCGGGCTGAGCCACATGGCGCGGCCGACCTCGCCGCCATGCTCGACGCTGGGCGGCTCGGCCACGAACCAGCCGATGCGCAGAGCGATGAACTCCAGCCCCCACTCGTCGTAGTAGTAGCGGCCGAGGTTCTCGCCGAACGCCTTGGAGACGCCGTAGTAGGAATCCGGGCGGACCGGCAGGTCGCAATAGACCGGCCACTCCGCGTTCCGGTCGTACATCCCCATGACGTGGTTGGTGGAGGCGAAGACGATGCGGCGGACGCCGGCCTGCCGGGCGGCTTCCAGCACGGTATAGGTGCCGACGATGTTGTTCTGGTGCGCGCTCTCCCAGCTCGCCGGCACGGCGGGATCGGCCGCGAGGTGCAGGACGGTGTCGATGCCGTCCATGAGCGGCCGCGCCTGATCGAAGACCGTGATGTCGGCGGTCATCACCTCGTGGCCCGGGTCGTGGTCGGGCGCGGATCGCATGTGCAGCCGCAGGTCGTAGTCGTTGCCCAGATGCTCGGTCAGCGTGCGGCCGATGGTGCCGTTCGCGCCGGTGATGAGCACGCGACGCTTGCCGGAAGGTGTGTCGCTCACGTGGTCCTACCCCTTGTTGCGCATGTCCTGGCTCAGAGCTCGATGATGAGCGTGTCGTAGGCGAAGGTGGCGTTCAGGCCGCCGTCCTGGAGATTGTTGGCGAGCAGACCGAGATCGTCGTGCGAGAGGCAATCGCCCTCCTCGATGTGGGTGAAGACGGTCCGGCGGGCGTGCAGCTTGCGGGCCATCGTCAGGGTGTCATTGAAGGTCGCTTCGGTCTTCAGGATCGGGTGATCCTGGTGGACGCGGCGCTCGTGAGAGAAGACGTCGAATTCGACGATGCCCATCGGCAGCACGGCCAGATCGAGCCTGGCCAGCTCCGCCGGCGGGTCCCAGCCGAGCAGTTCGTCGGGCGCGATCAGGACGCGGTGTCGCGGCGTGGTGAACTCGAAGGCATAGACGTAGTCCTCGGCCAGGCGGAACGGGCGAATGACTGTCTCGCCGATCTCCACCGTGTCACCATCCTTCAGCTCGATGATGCGAACGATGCCGAGCTTCTGCATGAAGGTGAGGTGGTCCCACGAGCCGAGGTAGTGGCGGAAATCGGCCGCGACCTGTTGCGGCAGGTAGATGTCGGTCACCTTGTGACGTTCCGGCCAGTGACGGCTATCGATATTGAGCGATTCGAAGACGCGACGGCCCATGACATGGTCGGGATGCCAGTGGGAGTAGAAGCAGGCGCCGATGTGGGTGACGCGGGAGCGGTTCAGCTCGCGGTAGATGTCCTCCGGTGTGTCGATGAGCACGTCCGGGCCGTGGACGAAGGTCGCCGGCCCAGAGCGGGAGTAGGGCAAGCCGAGCGAGCGGGCCTGCGTGCAGACCGAGCACTGGCACAGCGGCCGGGGGATGGCGATGGCGCCACCGGTGCCGAGAAACTCGATCTTCACTCCCCCACTCCTTCAACGCATGGCGACAATTCCGGAGAAGGGTAGCGGTGAGTGAGAAATTGGGGAACCCCCGAAACGGATTTCGTGCGCTAGAGCGCGGCGTGCAAGAGTGCTGTCAGCTCTTGTTCACCCGCCTCGCGCGGATTGGCCTGACAGTTGTCGCTCTTCAGCGCCATGGCCACGATGCGTCCGAAGTCATCCGGCCGCACGTTCCAGGCCGCCAAGCCATCGGTGATGCCGATATCCCCGCGGAGGCGATCGATTGCGATGGCCGCGTCATCCGGCGCGCCGAGCAGGGTGGCGATGATCCGGTAGCGGTCCGGGGCAGCGGCGGCATTGAAATCCGCCACCGGCGCCAGCAGCAGGGCATTGGCGACGCCGTGGGGTACGTGATGATTGGCGCCGAGTGGCAGGGCGAGCGCGTGACAGAGTCCGAGGCGGGTCGAATTGGCGGCGAGCTCCGAGATGAGGCTGGCCATGAGCATGCCGCGCCGCGCCATTGGGTCCGCGCCGTTGCTCACCGCCGGCCGGAGGTGCTGCCCCACCAGCTCGATCGCGCGCAGCGCGAGCGACTCCGCGATGGGATGGTTCCAGACGCTGCCATATGACTCGACGGCGTGGCTCAAGGCATCCATCCCGGTCGCGGCGGTGATCGCGGGAGGTAGCCCGTAGGTCAGCTCGGGATCGAGCAAAGCGACCCGGGGCATGATGCGGACCGAGCCGATGCTCACCTTGGCGCCCGTCTGGGCATCGGTCAGGACGCTCCAGATCGTCACCTCGCTGCCCGTGCCGGCGGTCGTCGGCACGGCGACGATCGGGAGAGGATCGTGGGTCAGCTTCTCCCGGCCCACGTACGCCTGTGGCGCGCCGGGGTTGGTCGCCAGCGCCGCCGCGGCCTTGGCGACGTCGAGCGAGCTGCCGCCGCCGATGCCGACCGTGCCGTTCAGACCATGTTCGGCGATCACGTCTCGCACCTCTTCCACGGTGCTGGTCAGGGGGTCTGACGTGACCGCGTCAAAGACGCGCGCCGGCAGGCCGGCTTCGACGAGGATCGTCTCGACGCGATCGATGATGCCGGTGGAGCGGAGTCCCCGATCGGTGACGATGAGCGGTCGTGTCAGGCCATGCGCGCGGAGGTGGTCCGCGAGCTCTCGAATCCGGCCCTCGCCGAAGACGATCTCCGTAGACAATCGATACTCGAAGGGACGTGCCGGATTCCGCGTGCGGACTCGCACAGGGCCCCACTTGTCCACGTTCGTCATCTCTTCCCTCCGTGATTATCCGTGACCAATAGTTGCTTCTTGTGGGCAAACACGATCATCGCTTCCTCGCCGCGGTGCAAATGGTGGCACAGCGCCGCGACTGCGCCGTCGAGATCGTGGGAGGCGAGGGCGGCGCAGAGTGCGCGGTGCTCATCGGCGATGTGGTTGATGCGTCCCTCGTACCCCGTCGTCAGGAAATGGCGAATGCGGGCCATCTGTCGTTCCATGATCTCGTAGAACCCGACCACGCGCCCATTGCCGCTCAAGGTGACGATCTCTTTGTGGAAGGCGCCGTCTCGTTGGATATAGGCTTCATAGCTTTGCCGATCGGATGGCACCGCGAGATCGTCGAAGAAGGTTGCGAGACGGTGCGTTTCCGTCTCGTCCCACGTGCGGCTCAGTTGCTGCACGCCGAGCGGTTCGAAGAGGCGGCGCAATTCGAACAATTCATGAACGTCGCTCTCGCGAAATTCGGTCACGACCCAGCCGGCCATGGTCCCCCGACCCTGCCGGCGCACGAGCCCCAGGGCTTCCAGCTGGCGGAGGGCATCGCGCACCGGTGTGCGACTCACGTTGAGCTGCGCGGCAAGGTAACGATCGACGAGCGCGGTGCCGGGCGCCAGCTCGCACTCGATGATCGCGGCCTCGAGCGCGCGCTGGACGCTATGATTCAATTCCGTGTGCGTAATGGGCTTGAGATTGAGCGCATTCATCGATGTCAACATCCGTCTAGTCAGGCGGTCAGCGTGAGGGCACGAGTGCGCGCAGGTTGAGGAGATCGAGCGTGACATCGCCGTTGTGCAAGCGCTCCATCATGTGCGCCTCCGACGCCTCGCGCTCAAGCGTTCGGGCGAGCACGGCGCTGACCTCGTCATGCGCGACGGCGACGACGCCATCGTCGTCACCGACGATGAGGTCGCCCGGATTGATCTCGACGCCACCGCACCGGATCGGCTGGTTGATCAGCCCCGGCATTTGCTTGGTCGTCGCCTTCATCGAGACCGCCCGCGCGAAGACCGGGAACCGGCGACGTCCGGTCGCGGCGACGTCCCGGATGCCGCCGTTGATGACCAGCCCGGCGACCTGTCGCGCCTGGGCGGCGACCGTAAGGATCTCGCCCCAGTGCCCGGCGTCGGCGAAATCGCCGACATCGGCGATCAGCACATCCCCCGGATTGGCGGAGGCGACCGCCATGTGCAAGGTCAGGTTGTCGCCCGGCTGGCAGCGCACCGTGAGCGCGTTGCCGCACAGCTTCAGCCCCGGCGTCATCTGGTGGATTGCTGGATCGAGCGCGCCACGCTTGCCACTCGCTTCATAGATCGACGCGGCCGGCAGCGATCGCGCGGCTTCGATATCGTCGGGCTCGACGCGCCACTCGTTCGATTGACGCTCCTGCTCAGTCATCGGATCTCTCACTCACGTGACACGCCATCCAGAGGGATGACGGCCGCGGACATATCCTTGTCGCCCAATCCCGCCGCCATTCCGTTTCGGAAGATCTGCGTCGCAACTGCTGCCGTAAACAAGGACGCATCGAGCTCCTTGCCCATCTCCAGCACCAGATTCAGGTCTTTGACCAGCAGTTTCAGCGCGAAGCCCGGCTCAAAGTGGTTCTTCATGAGGAAGTCCGGCATGTTCCGCGTCAGCATGACGCTACTCCCGGCGGAGGTGCTCAGGACGTCGAACATGGTCTGCAAATCGATCCCGGCCCGTTTGGCCATGACGAAGGCTTCGAGCACCGCGGCCAGGTTCGTTCCGACGAGCATCTGGTTGATGAGCTTGATGCTCAGCCCCGCGCCGGCCGGACCGACGTGCAGCACCTT
The DNA here is from genome assembly GCA_025928015.1 of Thermomicrobiales bacterium. Lineage (GTDB taxonomy): Bacteria > Chloroflexota > Chloroflexia > Thermomicrobiales > UBA6265 > JAICKJ01. The sequence goes on along the minus strand of JAICKJ010000130.1, from coordinate 1,573 downwards.
GCCGCCGACGATGTCGAGGACCGGCCCGGCGGTCGCGAAGGCGTCGGCCCCGCCGCCGACCATGATGGTCAATGTACCGGCCGCGGCGCCCTCGGGGCCGCCGCTCACCGGCGCATCGAGGAACTGTACGCCCCGTTGGTGGCACGCCGCGGCCAGCGCGCGGCTCGTTGTCGGGTCGATGGTGCTGAAATCGACGATGACCGCGCCTGCGGGGGCGCCCTGCAGCGCGCCGTGATCGCCCAGGATCACGGACCGGACGACATCCGGCGTCGAGAGGGAGAGGCAGACGACGTCGGCATCCCGCGCCGCCTCGCACGGGGTGTCCGCCTGTCGCGCGCCGGCGCTGACCAGCGGCGTCGCGCGCGCGCCGGTCCGGTTCCAGACGGTCAATTCGTGGCCGGCGCCGAGGACATTCCGCGCCATGTGCTGGCCCATCGTCCCCAGGCCAAGAAATCCAACCCTCACGATTGTTCGTCCTTTCCACAAGCGAGACGATCGGCTGCCACGCGCCGGCGTTACCGGCCGGTGATGCCCGTCATCGCCACGCCCCGGATGAAGTAGCGCTGCCCGAGGAAGAAGACCACGAGCACCGGGATGACCAGGAACATCGAGGCCGCCATGCTGATGTTCCAGGATGCGTCGGTCGGGCTGATGAAGGCGCGGAGGCCGAGAGCCAGGGTCTTGGTGTCCTCGCTCTGCAGATAGATCAGCGGCCCCATGAAGTCATTCCAATGGAAGACGAACGAGAAGATGGCGACGGCGGTGAGCACCGGCGCCGAGAGTGGGAGCATGATCTGGCGCCAGATCTGCCAGTTGGATGCCCCATCGAGCCGGGCCGCCTCGTCGAAATCACGCGGAATGGTGAGATAGAACTGCCGGACGAGGAAGATGTTGAACGCGCCACCCCCGAAGAAGCTGGGCACGAAGAGGGGCAGCAAGGAATCGACCCAGCCGAGCTGGCGGAAGAGGATGAACTGCGGCACGAGCAGGACGACATCCGGCAGCATCATGGTGCTCAACAGCAGAATGAACAGGAAGCTGCGGCCAGGAAAGCGCAACCGGGCAAAGCCGTACGCCACCAGCGAGCTGGAGAGCACGTTGCCGAACACGGCGAGTCCGGTCACGATGGATGTGTTGAGGAGCCACCGCAGGAGCGGGGCGCGATCGATCGCGTCCGCGTAGTTCGACCAGCGCAGGGGGTGGGGAATCCAGACCGGCGGATAGGCAAAGACCGCGGCCTGCTCCTTGAGCGAGGTCGTGACCAGCCAGAAGAGCGGGAGCAGAAAGAGGGCGCTGAGACAGACCATCGCGAGGTACAGGAGCGTCTTCCGCAGCGAGCGCGTCGGGGCGCGCCGGCTCACGGTGGTGGTCGGCTCGATGACGGCGGATTGGACGAGGGCTGACTTGCGCGGGGAGATCGAGCCGTCCATCACGCCTCCTGTCCTTCGTAGTACGTCCATCGCGTCGAGAGCTTCAATTGAATGAGCGTGAAGACCAGGATGACGGCGAAGATCAGCCAGGCGAATGCCGCCGCGTAGCCCATCTGGAATTGCTCGAACCCGAGCCGGAAGAG
>JAICKJ010000145.1 GCA_025928015.1 Thermomicrobiales bacterium | reverse complement strand
GGCCGGGGACCGAGAGCTTCTCGCCCTGGCCGTGCGTGCTCTCCTCGATTCCATCCGGTTTGTCGGTGTTGAGGATCAAATACCATTTGTCCTGCGCGGGCCGGTCCACCGCCGGCAGCGTGAAGTCGATCGGCTCCTCACTGCCATGGATGAGGAGAAAGAGCGACGTGGTCTCGAGCTCATTGCCTTCCTCGTCGTACTCCTCCATTTCATCGCCGGCCATGCGCAGGCCGACGGACCGGATCGAGCCGTTTTCCCAGTCGTCTTGTTCCATCTCGCGCCCATCCGGCCGGATCCACGCCAGATCCTTGAACCCGTTGTGCTTCAGCGGCACGCCCTCGAAGAACTTGCGCCGGCGCAGCATCGGCTGGGTCTTGCGAATGGAGATGGCCAGCTTGGTGAACGTGTGCAGCGACTTGGCCCGGTCATCAAGCTGCCAGTCGTACCAGCTGATCTTGTTGTCCTGGCAATAGGCGTTGTTGTTACCCTCCTGCGAGCGGCCGATCTCGTCCCCGCCGAGGAGCATCGGCGTGCCCTGCGAGAAGAGCAACGTCGCCAGCATGTTGCGCTGCTGACGGGCACGAAGGTCGAGGATCTGCTCATCCTCCGTCGGCCCCTCCACGCCGTAGTTGTTGCTCAGGTTGTTGTCGTTGCCGTCCTGATTGCCCTCGCCGTTGGCCTCGTTGTGTTTCTCGTCGTACGAGACGAGGTCCTGCAGCGTGAAGCCGTCGTGCGCGGTGACGAAATTGATGCTTGCCCGTGGGCCGCGTCCGCCCGCCTGGTAGAGGTCCGAAGACCCGGTCAGGCGATAACCCATGTCGGAAATCGGGTGGCCGCCAGCATTCCAGAAGGCCCGCACTGCGTCGCGGTATTTATCGTTCCACTCCGACCACAGCACCGGAAACTGACCAACCAGATAGCCGTTCTCGCCGATATCCCATGGCTCGGCGATCAGCTTGCGTTGCGAGAGGATCGGGTCCTGGTGGACGGCCTCGAGAAACGGGCCGTTGATCTCGACGTCGTACGCGCCGCGCGCGAGCGTGGTGGCCAGGTCGAAGCGGAAGCCATCGATGTGCATCTCGGTCGCCCAATACCGCAGGCTATCGAGAATGAGCTTCAGCGTGTCTGGATTATCCGCGTCGAACGTGTTGCCCGTGCCGGTGAAATCGAGGTAGTAGCGCGGCTTTCCCGGCACGAGGCGATAGTACGTTTCGTTATCGAGCCCGCGGAACGAGAGTGTCGGCCCGAGATGATTCCCCTCACAAGTGTGGTTGTAGACCACATCCATGATCACTTCGAGTCCGGCGGCGTGCAGCGCCTTCACCATGCCCTTGAACTCGTCGACTTCGGACCCGTCACTTGTCTGGCTCGCCGCGTAGCGAGGCTCCGGCGCGAAGTAGCCGAGCGTGCTGTAGCCCCAGTAATTCCGGAGACCCTTCGTGAAGAGGAACTGGTCATCAACGAAGGCGTGGACCGGGAGCAGCTCGACCGTTGTGATACCGAGGTCGGTCAGATACTTGATCGTCGCGGGGTGCGCGAGGCCGGCATAGGTGCCACGCAGATGCTCCGGCACGTCCGGGCACTGCATCGTGAGTCCTTTGACGTGCGTCTCATAGATGATCGTCTCGGCCCAGGGGACAGCTGGAGGGCGATCCCCCTCCCAGTCGAAGTCGCGGTCGATGACGATCGACTTTGGCACGTCGGAGAAATCGGGCTCGGTGTCGATCGCGAGGTCCGACTCCGGGTCGCCCAGGACATACGCCCAGGCACCGCGTCCCCAGTTCACCGGCCCGTCGATGGCGCGCGCGTAGGGATCGACCAGCAATTTGGCCGGATTATACCGCCTCCCCTGCTCCGGGTCGTACTCGCCCTGTGCGCGGATGCCATACCGCGTCCCGGGCTTGAGTCCTGGGACGTACCCATGCCAGACGTGAAGCGAATGCCCCGGCAGCATGAAGGTGCGGGTCGGCTCGTCCGAGCCCTCCTGCTCGAACAGGCAAATCTCGATCGCGCTGGCGTCCTGGGAGAAGACCGCGAAATTGACGCCGCGGCCTTCCCACTGCGCACCGAGCGGATTCGACTTGCCTTCCAGCACGTGGGTCGTCGTCGCGGCCCGGGCCCCCGTCGTCAATGGACATCCTCCTCCATGCGCGCGAACACGTCGCTCGCCCCGCCCTTGGCGAGGTCAGCACCGATGATCGGGAATCGCTCCGATGAGATCGTCCCGTATTCGTCCGCAGACCGCAACTGCCTAACTGTTCGCCAGCACTTGCTCGTCGGCTGACTCATCGTCGACCAACGTGACCTGGATCAGCTCGAAGCCGTCTTCGCCAACCCCGGTCTGCTGATGCACTTCCTCGACGGCCGTCGCGGCGGTCTCCGCTTCCACGACCAGTGATTGCTCCTCGCCCCGAATCTGAAATCGAACTTCGTACTGCATTGGATTGCCTGCTTTCCTCGTCCCACCAGGGGTGCCGCCGTCGGCAGACTCACTCTCGGAGCAATCGCTGCCGGCGAACGCCTCTGGACCCGATCTTGCGCCCCGGTCGAAGCATTGATTTGCGCGGAAGCCGCGTGGTGCGCGCGTCACGGCCCAGGTTCGCGCGCGGCTGGTCGCAGGTGGCCGGGCCCCCGTGGCGTTGTACCATCGATGTCATGCGCACCGCGGTAGCCTCGGCTCGGACGTCTGCCGACCATCATCAGTGTATCAACCCTGTACAGGCAGAACGTGGCATTTCGGATGTTTCCACACGATTTACAGCGCGGATTGGAACGACCGACGAAGGATCGGGAGAGGTGAAGGATGATGAAACCGTCGATTGAATTCGTCCCCGGCGCGGCGCCACCGAGCTCCATCATCATCGAGACGGTCGCGCCGGTGATCGATGCCGGCCGGTATGCGGTCAAGCGCGAGGTCGGCGACACACTGCAGGTCTCAGCCGACGTCTTCAAGGAGGGACACGACCAGATCGCGGCGGTGGTGCGGTACCGGCTCGGTTGTGAAGGCGACTGGCGCGAAGCTGAGATGCACTTCATCGACAACGACCGCTGGGGCGGCGAGTTCCCGCTCGAGCAGATCGGCCGCTACCAGTTCGAGATCGAGGCCTTCCCCGATTTCTACGCGACCTGGAGCGACGAGCTGCGCAAGAAGGCCGACGCGGATTTCGATGTCACCAGTGAGCTGCTCGAAGGCGCCCACTTCCTGGAGCGGGTAGCGCGGAGCGCCGCCCATCGCGACCAGCACGTCCTGGGCGATGCGGTCGCCCGCCTTTCGGACGCCCAGGAGCAAAAGGCCGCAGTCCAGGTCGCGCTCTCCGCGCAGGTCGCCGAGGCGGTCCACCACAATCGCCCGCGGGACGGCGCCCAGCGGGTCGGCCCGTTCGAGGTTGTGGTCGATCCGGTGCTCGCCCGCTTCGCCGCCTGGTACGAGATCTTCCCTCGCTCCGCCGGCACCGACCCGAGCCGCAGCGCCACGTTCCACGATGTGATCGGCCAACTGCCGCGCATCAGCGGCATGGGCTTCGATGTCCTCTATTTCACCCCGATCCACCCGATCGGGACGACCAAGCGCAAGGGCAAGAACAACACCCTCATCGCAGAACCCGGCGATCCCGGCGTGCCGTACGCGATCGGCAGCCCGGAAGGCGGCCACGACGCGTTCGAACCATCGCTCGGCACCGCCGAGGACTTCCGCGCCCTTGTCGATGCCGCTGGCGAGCACGGTCTCCAGATTGCGCTCGATCTCGCGATTCAGGCCTCGCCCGACCATCCGTGGGTGAATGAACATCCGGCGTGGTTCTATCACCGGCCGGACGGCACGATCAAATATGCCGAGAATCCGCCCAAGAAGTACGAAGACATCTATCCGATCAACTTCCAGAACGAGGATTGGCAGGCGCTCTGGCACGAGTTGAAGCGGATTATCCTCCACTGGATCGACCATGGCGTCACGATCTTCCGCGTCGACAACCCGCACACCAAGCCGACAATCTTCTGGGAGTGGTTGATCGGCGATGTCAAGGCGCAGCACCCGGAGGCGATCTTCCTCTCCGAGGCGTTCACGCGGCCGAAGGTGATGAAGGCGCTCGCCAAGGCCGGCTTTACCCAGAGCTACACCTATTTCACCTGGCGCAACTTCAAGCGCGAGCTGATCGAGTACCTGACCGAGCTGACGCAAACGGAGATGAAGGAATACTTCCGGGGGAACTTCTTCGTCAACACGCACGACATTCTGCCGTACATCCTGCAGGAGGGCGGGCGGCCGGCGTTCCAGTCCCGGGTCGTCCTCGCCGCGACCCTCTCCTCCCTGTATGGCATCTACAGCGGGTATGAGCTGTGCGAGAACACTTCCGTGCCCGGAAAGGAGGAATACCTCCATTCGGAGAAGTACGAGTTCAAGGCGCGTGACTGGAACGCTCCGGGCAACATCGCGGATTACATCAGCCGGCTCAATCAGATCCGGCGCGACCATCCCGCCCTGCATGAGTACGACAATCTCAGGTTCTATCCGGCGGACGACGACAACATCCTCTGCTACGGCAAAGTGTCGCCAGACGGCGACGATAATGTGCTGGTGGTCGTCAACCTCGATCCCTTCCACGCCCATGAAACGATGATCCACCTGCCCCTCGACGTGTGGGGCATCGGCTGGGACGAGCAATACCGCGCCGACGAGCTGCTCGGCGGCGAAACCTATATCTGGACCGGCGGCGACCAGTACGTGCGGCTCGACCCACACCAGAACCCGGCCGCGATCTATCACCTCCGCGCCTGGCTGCACCAGGACTACGCCGAGCCGTGCTTCTGATGCTGTCCACCAGCGAGCAATCTGTCGCACAATTGACCGCGAGTCCGGCCGATGGTGAAAAGCCGGCTGCCGGGGGCTGCGCCCGGCGCAATGGGGTGGGGGAGGCGACCTGATGACCGACCGCGACGATCTGTGGTTCAAGGATGCGGTGTTCTACGAAGCGCCGGTGAAGTCGTTCTACGACTCGAACGACGACGGCATCGGCGACTTCATGGGAATGGCCGAGAAGCTCGATTACATCCGCGATCTCGGCGTCGATTGCATCTGGCTGCTGCCGATGTATCCGTCGCCCGGCCAGGACGACGGCTACGACATCGCCGATTTCTCCGCGATCCACACTGATTTCGGCACGCTCAGCGACTTCAAGTACTTCCTCGACGCGGCGCACTCGAAGGGTCTGAAGGTCATCGCCGACCTGGTGATGAACCACACCTCCGACCAGCATCCCTGGTTTCAGGAGGCGCGGTCCGACCCGAACTCCGAGAAGCGCGACTACTACGTGTGGACCGACGATCCCACCAAATACGCCGGCGTCCGCATCATCTTCACCGACACCGAGGCCTCCAACTGGTCGTTCGACCCGGTCGCCGGCCAGCACTTCTGGCACCGGTTCTTCTCGCACCAGCCGGATCTGAACTACGACAACCCCAAGGTCCACGAGGAGATGTTGAACGTCGTCCGCTTCTGGCTCGACCTGGGGTTGGACGGGTTCCGCGCGGACGCCGTGCCCTATCTCTACGAGCGGGAAGGCACGATCTGCGAGAACCTCCCGGAGACGCACGAGTTTCTCCACCAGCTGCGCCGAATGGTGGACGAGGAATACCCCGGCAAGATTCTCCTCGCCGAGGCCAATCAATGGCCGTCGGATGTCGTCGCCTATTTCGGCACCGAACAGGCCCCCGAATTCCACATGGCGTTCCATTTCCCACTCATGCCGCGAATGTTCATGGCCATGCGGCAGGAATCACGGACGCCGATCGTCGAGATCATGGAGTCCACACCGCGCATTCCCGAGAACTGCCAGTGGGCGATCTTCCTGCGGAATCACGACGAGCTGACGCTGGAGATGGTCACCGACGCCGAGCGCGACTACATGTACTTCGAGTACGCCAAGGACCCGCGGATGCGGCTCAACCTCGGCATCCGCCGCCGGCTCGCGCCGCTGCTCGAAAACGGCCGCCGCCAGGTGGAGATGATGAACTCGCTCCTCCTCTCGATGCCGGGTACGCCCGTGCTCTACTACGGCGATGAAATCGGCATGGGCGACAACATCTACATCGGCGATCGCAATGGCGTCCGCACGCCGATGCAGTGGTCCATCGACCGCAACGCCGGCTTCTCCCGCGCCGATTGGGCCAAGCTCTACCTTCCGGTGATCATGGACCCGGTCTACGGCTATCAGGCGGTGAACGTCGAGGCCCAGAACCGCACGCCGACGTCGTTCCTCAACTGGATGCGGCGGCTGATCGCCGTCCGCAAGCGATACCAGGCGTTCGGGCGCGGCTCGATCCGCTTTCTCTATCCGGAGAATCTCAAGATCCTCGTCTATCTGCGCGAATACCACGACCAGACGCTCCTCTGCGTCGTCAACACCTCTCGCTTCGTGCAGTACGTCGAGATGGATTTGAGCGAGTTCAACGGCTGGAAGCCGGTCGAGCTGATCGGCGAGATTCCCTTCCCGTCGATCGGCGACCTGCCGTATTTCCTGACGCTTGGCCCGCACACCTTCTACTGGTTCCGGCTTGAACGACCGGCGTAGACGTGGAAGGGGAGATTGGAACGATGCGTGAATATCCCGATTGAGGAGCTGACCGAAGCGCTCAGGGCGTCGGGCAATTGGATCGCCGGGCAACGCTGGTTTGGCGAAAAGACACGCTCGATCCTCGCCGTCGAACCTGAGATGGAGTGGCTTCCAAGCACGGATGGCGTTACCTTCGCGCTGGCGACGGTCTGGCTACGCTTCGCCGATGGCGGCCGCTCGCGCTACTTCGTGCCCGTGGCCGCTGTGACGGCCACCTCCGAGCTGCCCGATCACGCCGTCCTCACCACCCTGCCGGACGGCAGTTCGATCGTCGATGCGCTCCATGTCTCGGCGGTTCACCGGTGGCTGGTCGACCGAATGATCGCCGGCGACGTGTTCAGTGGCCCGGCGACTACCTGGCGCTGGACGCACTTCGGCCGGGATCAATCCACACTTGAGCGGGCCCGCGACCTGCCCGCGCGCGTCCTCACCGGCGAGCAGAGCAATTCGACGCTCCTCTTCGGCGACACGCTGATCCTGAAGGTCTTTCGCCGCCTGGAGCCCGGCATCAATCCGGACGTCGAGATCGGCGAGTACCTCACGAGCCACTTTCCCACGGTGCCCGTTCCGAAGACCTTTGGCGAGGGCAACCTGACCACCGCAGGCGCGACGAACACGGTCGCGGCTGCGCAGGAGTTCGTCCCGAACGACGGCGACTGCTGGAAGTGGCTTCTGCATGTCTTTCGGGATGGCGCTCGCGCACAGGTCGAGGACGCGGCCAAGACCATCGCCTTGCTCGGCACACGGACCGGCGAGTTGCACATGGCCCTTGGTGCGGCAACGACTGACGCTGCCTTCCGGCCCGAGCCGATCGACGAGGCGTCGTGCGCGCAATGGCAGTCGGCCCTGCGTGATGAGGTCGACCTGACCGTCCATCTCCTGCGGCAGGCCGGGCATCTGGACGACGATTCCGACCTCGCCAGGGCGCTGACGCAACGCCTGGGTCACACTATCGTCCTGAGCGGAACCGAGGCGACCCGCGTCCACGGCGACTACCACTTGGGCCAGGTGCTGCGAACAGCCGATGGCGACGTGAGCATTCTCGACTTCGAGGGCGAGCCGTCGCGGCCGATCGAGGACCGGCGTCGGCGCTTCTCGCCCTTGAAGGATGTCGCGGGCATGACCCGCTCCCTCGATTATGCGCGCGCGACGGTGCAGCGATTCCCAGGCCCACCACTGGGCGACGCGGCATCGCTCGATGCGTGGTTTGCGCACGCGCGGGAGGCTTTTGTCCACGCCTGGCGCGAGGCGGCAGCCGGCGCGCGAGGTCGCCTCGCGCCCGACGGCGACGCGGAGTTTCACCAGGCGCTCGAGCTGTTCGAGCTGGAAAAAGCGCTCTATGAGACGCGCTACGAGCTCAACAATCGTCCCGATTGGGTCTCGATCCCCCTCGCCGCGGTGCTGGCAATCGCCGCTCAGGGAGTCTGAGCTCCGCGCCCGGCGCGGCGTCTCCACCCGATCGACTGTGCTACAGTGACCCGGCCATGAGTCTGCTCCTCGACGCGCTCCTTCTCGTGATCATCATTCTGGCGGTTCCCCTCGGTGTCTACCGGGGCGGGATTCGAGAGGGGCTGACGGCCGCCGGCATCCTGCTCGGCGCGCAGCTCGCCACCGAATGGGCTGTCCCGTGGGGAGACTTCATCGGCGATCACTCGGCGCTGGCCACCGATGCGTCGCGTTTCCTCGTCGCCTTCCTTCTGCTCCTTCTGGCGACGCTCGTCGTCGGCTACGGGTCGAGCATCGCCTACACATACCATCCCGGTCCGGGCGGCCGGCTCTTCGGCGGCGTCCTCGGCCTGCTGAACGCCGTTCTCTTCATCGGGTTCATCATCGATTTCGTGATCGTCTTCTTGTTCAGCGGATCGCAACCAGAGGTGATCCGGAAAGGCTATCTCTCCCGCGGTTTATCGGTCGGCACAGGCACGATTCTGCTGATCGCCTGTGCCTTCGTCGTCGGCGCCATGATCTTCGGCATGCTGGTCCGTGAGCGGGAGCCGGACGACTACACCGCGTTCCAGACGGCGGCCCGGCAGGCGCGACGCGAGCCGGCGCCAGTCGGGCCTCAACCGGCCGACCTGCCCCCCGAGATCGAATCGGACGAGGCCGAACCGGCCCCGGTCCAAATCCGGGAGATTCGCCACTGGGAGCAACCGGAGCCCGAACCAGTCGAGGCGAAGCTGCCCGAATCGCAGTGGTCGCAGACCTGGCCCCGCTCCAGCATGGGGCCATCCGTCCAACCGCCGTGGAATCCGGACCGAACCCGGAGCGCACCGACCGTCGTCCGCCCACCCGGCACACCAAACGAAGAGACGCTGCGCGACTGGCTGGAACGAAATGCCACGGGTCGGGCGGCAAAGCCTGATGGCCCGAGATCGGCCGATCCGCGCGATCAGCGGGATGACACAGACGGCTGAGGCGTCCCAACCGGACGATGATCACCCGCCCGATGGGACCATCCTGGTCCAGCGCGGCATTCGTAGTCCATCGGCAGCCAGCGAGATGATCGCCGGCTCGTTCACGAACGTCCGCACAACGGCGATCTGATTGCCCGCCAATGGGAGATCAGCCGGCACGAGACGGTCGGCCAGCTTCCCATTACTGTTCATCGCGACCGCCTGCAGGTGCCGCGTCGCGGCGATGGGCCGGAGATCGCCCGCTGGCAGGACCAGGAGGGACGTATCTCGCAGCCCCGCGTGTTGTCCAAGCGCCAATGGCTGGTCGAGCATCGTGATCGTCTGACCCTCTCGCCGGATCGCTGCGATGGCGCCGATGTCGATAGCCGCGCCATTGATCGCCGCGATTGAGAACCCCGGATGAATATCGACATGAACGCCGTGAGCGAGCGCAATGGCGGCGGTGGAGGTTGCAACGTCTGCTCGTACGCCGGGCTTCAGGGCGGGCATCTGGCTCGGCGCGATCGGTCCGAGCACGAGCAACGAGCGCAGATGCGATGCGGCCGCCAGCCAGGTACCAGAGGTCGATGTCAACGCGATGGGCGACACGGCCAGCACGTCGAGCGCCGGCGCGGTCCATCCGAGCATCGGTGCGATCGCGGCCAGCAACGTCTTGGTCGGTGGACCAAAGAGAAACCCGATCTTGGCGCCGCGCGTGCGTAGCAGCGCGAACTGCGCCGATTCCTCCCCAATGATCGCCAATGTCGGCGTCCGCACGATGCTGTCAGCCGCCGCGAGACCGCCGACGGCGGCCATGCCGAGACCAAGGGCGCCGGCGGACGTCAGCAATGAGCGACGGTCGAACCTGAGCGCAGCGCGGGCCACTGGTCAGCTCGAGGCGTCGTAATAGACGAGCGTCACGGAAGAGCCTCGCGCGACCCATCCGCCGAAGCTGGCGTCGCCCTGCGGATTCTGAACTCCGATGACGTCCCCGGAGACGATCTGATACTGCGCCGGGTCGATGCGCCCCTGGATCGCCGCCGGTCCGACCGCGATCGTTCCCGCCAGCTCAATCCCCGCCTGCCCGAGTTTCGCTTCGGCATCCTGCACCGGCATGCTG
>JAICKJ010000349.1 GCA_025928015.1 Thermomicrobiales bacterium | reverse complement strand
CGATCGATCCCAGCGCCGCCAGCAGCAGCAGCATGTAGTACTCGTCGCGCTGCTCGGCCAGTCGATCGAGATATCCGATCGACAGCAGCGCCACGACGGCCGTGGCAGCCAGGATCAGCCCCGTGTAGAAGCGCGCGTACGCGTCGACGACGAACAGCGCGGTACCGCCCGAGACTGGCGCCGTCCGAAACAGCAGCAGGAACGCGACGGCGAGGCCTGCGAGCGTCAACACGCTCGTGAGCCGGTGGCTGCGACGAATCGAGATGGCAATCATCAGCACCACGACCGTGGCGGCGATCGTGATGAGAGGGGCGAGCGAGGCGAGTACGCCGGCAGTCATCGTTCGGCCGCCCGCGTCGGAGCCATCGTCGTGAGACTCGTCACTGTTGGTGCGGCCGTATCGACCACCGGCTGCGGATAGAGGCCCAGCCAGACGAGCGCGGCGACGAGCGCGGTCGCCATCGCCATCTCGCGCGGTCCGAGATCGTGGATGCGCACCGCCTCGCGTTCGCGTCCCTGAAACGCGCCCTGAATCATCCAGAGTGCATACACGGTGGAGATGATCAATCCGATCGACGCCAGCGCGGTGGCCACCGGGCTGACGCGGTAGGTGCCGAGCAGCACGAGGAACTCGGCGACGAAGTTGCCGAGACCGGGAAGCCCCATCGCGCCGAGGCCGAAGAACATCGTGGAGCCGCCCATGCGCGGCACGGTTGCCCAGAGGCCGCCGAGCCGGGCGATGTCGCGGGTGTGCGTACGCTCCTGGAGCGCGCCCACGAGGATGAAGAGCGCGCCAGTGCTGACGCCGTGACACAGAATCTGCAGGATGGCGCCCTGAAGCGCCAGGGTGGTGCCGGCGAATACGCCCATGAGGACGAATCCCATGTGGCTGACGCTCGTGTAGGCCACCAGGCGCTTGAGATCGTTCTGGCCGAACGCGAGCACCGCGCCGTAGAGGATCCCGGCGACGCCGAGCCCGATGGCGATGGGCGCGAACGCCGCCGCGGCGTCGCGGAACAACGGCAGCACGAACCGGAGCAGGCCGTAGGCGCCGGTCTTGAGCAGCAGGCTCGCAAGGACCACGCTGCCCGCCGTGGGAGCTTCGGTGTGCGCATCGGGGAGCCACGTGTGGAGCGGGACCACCGGCAGCTTGACCGCGAACGCCCCGAAGAAACCGAGCATCAGCCACCACGCCGTCGAGGGGGCGAGCGGCGTTCCGACGAGCTGCGCATAGTCGAACGTGTAGGCGCCGGTCGCGCGGCCATGAACGAAATACAGCGCCACGATGGCGACGAGCATGAGCAGGCCGCTGATCTGGGTGAAGATGAAGAACTTGACCGCGGCGTAGATCCGGCGCTCGTGTCCCCACATCCCGATCAGGAAGTACATCGGGACGAGCATCATCTCCCAGAAGAAATAGAACAGGAACAGATCGAGCGCCAGAAAGACGCCGATGATCCCGGCGAGCACCCACATCAGGTGCAGATGGAAAAGTCCCACCCGATCTTGTATCTCTGTCCACGAGGCCGCGACCGCCATGACGCCCAGAAACGCGGTGAGCAGCACGAGCAGCAGGCTCAGGCCGTCGAGCGCGAGGTGGAACCGGATGCCGAGCGCGTCGATCCATCGAAGGTCGAGATCCGCAAGCCAGGGGCTGGCGCCCGGCGGCAGCTCGATTCGGCTGCGTGTCCAGACCGCGAGCGCGAGCACGAGATCCGCGCTGATGCCGGCGAGCGCAATCCAGCGGGGCCAGGCGTGGCCCCAGCGATCGGACAGCCAGGCGAGCACGCCGGCGATGAACGGCAGGAGGACGAGCCAGGCGAGGATCATAGGAAGATGACGATCGTCACGATCACGATCGCTCCTACCGTGAGACCGGCAGCGTACGAGCGGACGCGTCCCGTTTCCGTGGCGCTCAATGCCCGCCACGCCGCGCGGCTGCTCCAGGCGAGGCCGTCGTAAACGCGATCGATGCCGTCGCGTTTATCGATCGTTGCGAACCAGACGATCGGCCTGACGAAAACGCGGTCGTAGAGCCAGTCGAAGCCCCAGCCTGCCGACCAGAAGCGATGCACCGCCCGGAAGAATGGCCGCTGGGTGACGGTCGCGGTCGCCGGTCGACTTCGCAGGAACAGCGCCCAGGCGATGTAGATTCCGGCCAGCGACACGACGCCGGCGACGAGTTGCAGCCGCGCGAGCGCGGTCGCGCGCGCCGGAACGGTGACGACCGCCGGCAGCACCGTCTCCAGAAAGCCCGTGAACAGTGCCTTGTCGCCGAGCGTCGGCGGCAGTTCGACGGCGCCCGCGACGATCGCCAGGACCGCAAGGATGACGAGCGGAACAATCAGCCGCCATCCCGCGCGTCCGGCTGGCGGCCGCCGCAGCTCGCCGAAGAAAGTGAGGAACACCATCCGGAAGGTGTACAGGGACGTCAGCAGCGCGCCAACCATGCCGGCCAGCCAGAGCCACGGGCCGCCTGCCGCCGACGACCAGGTGTCGAAGAGGATGAGGTCCTTGCTGTAGACACCCGCGGTGACGATCGGCACCGCGGCCAGCGACGCGGAGCCGATGAGGAACGTCCAGAAGACGACCGGCAGCGCCCGCCGCAGCCCGCCCATCTCGAAGATGTCGTGCTCTTCGTGCAGCTCGATGATGACGACGCCCGCGGCAAGGAACAGGAGCGCCTTGAAGAAGGCGTGCGTCATGAAGTGGAAGATTGCGGCGGACCAGGCCCCGACGCCCAGCGCGAGGAACATGTACCCGATCTGGCTGATCGTCGAATAGGCCAGGATCCGCTTGATGTCGCGCTGCGTGAGGGCGCTGCAGCCGGCGAGCAGCAGCGTCGCCGCTCCGATGAGGGCGACAGCGAACTGCACCGGCGGCGCGAGCGCAAACAGCACGTGCGTGCGCGCGATCAGGTACACCCCCGCGGTGACCATCGTCGCGGCGTGAATCAGCGCGCTGACCGGCGTCGGGCCGGCCATCGCGTCGGGCAGCCACGTCTGGAGCGGCAGTTGCGCCGACTTGCCGACGGCCCCGCCGAGCAGCAGCGCGGCGGCGGCGATCGGCAGTCCCGATCCCACCGGCCACGCCGCGGCGGCACGCTGCATCAGCGCCTGAATGTCGAGGG
>JAICKJ010000355.1 GCA_025928015.1 Thermomicrobiales bacterium | reverse complement strand
TCCGGCATGTTCGTCGCCGAGCCGGCGATGCCCAGGCGGCGGGCTTCTCTCCGGGCCTCGGCCCGGTAATTCACACCCTGGACCACTCCGGTCACCCGCATCGTCCAATGCGCCATTCGCTGGTCGTCATGCTCGCTCATCGGTGCTCCATGTCCTCCCGCTCCTCCGGCCACAACCGTCTGCTATGATATCGGCCGGGTTCATCCTGAACTGATGATCACGGGAGTGAACGAGTCATATGGCATTCGTCATCGGATCGTTGTTGTTCATTGTCGTCATCGGCCTGCTCGATCGCGCGCTGCCTTGGCCGCATCCCACTTTGACGAGAGGCAAACGATGATCACCGGGCATTTTGGCCTCGCCGCCGGGGTGAAAGCGCGTGAGCGCGCCGTCCCGCTCTGGGCGTTGATGCTGGCGACGGTCTGGCTCGACATCATCTTCGTGCCGCTGCTCGCGGCGGGCGTGGAGACGATCAAGGACGTGCCGGGCACCAGCGGCGGCTACGGCAACGCGATCATCCACGCCGATTACACGCACTCGCTGGTCGGCGCGACCGTTCTCGCTGTCATCTTCGGTGGGGTTGCCGCCCGGTTCTGGGGCCAGCGGTCGGGGATCGTGCTCGGCGCGGTCGTCTTCTCCCACTGGCTGCTCGACCTGATCGTCCACCGCGCCGATCTGCCGATCCTGCCCGGCGACGCCGGCGACCTGCCCCGGCTGGGGCTGGGGTTATGGAAGCTGCCGGCGGTCAGCGCATTGGTCGAGCTGGCGCTGGTGCTGATCGGCGCCTGGCTCTACTGGCGCGCGGCGCGGGCGGAGGCGGCGGGATCGCCCGGCTTGAGCGTCCGGGCCGACTGGCTCGCGGCCGGCATTGTCTTGGCCGGCCTCATCACGCTCGGGCTCGACCTGGCCGGTCTCTGACCAGAGGCAGACACGGCACGCCCGATGCGCGATGATGGGCCAAGCGGAATCGACTGACAGGCCAAGGAGCGCCGATTCGTGTCCCGATCCAGCGACGACATGTTCACCGACCTCTACCTCATTCGCCACGGCGAGTCCGTCGCGAATATCGAGCCGGTCATCGGCGGCATGCGCGGCGACACCGGGCTGTCCGACCGCGGTCGCCGGCAAGCGCAGGCGCTGGAGGAGCGCCTGCGGCGGGAGCCGTTGCCGCTCGACCTGCTCATCGCCAGCACGCTGCCGCGGGCGCAGGAGACGGCGGGGTACGTCTCCCGCGCGCTCGATTTGCCCATCCAGTCCTCCGACGAGGTGCAGGAGCTGCGGCCCGGCGAGGCCGATGGGATGTCGCACGATGCCTGGCTGGCGCAATACAGCCAGATGGCGGCGTCCGATGGGGAGACGGTCGAGCCCTTCGCCGGCCGGCTGCCGGATTACGACCCCTACCTGCCCTTCGCGCCGGGCGGCGAGAGCTGGGCGTCCTTCCTCTACCGCGCCGGCAAGGCGCTGAACGACATCGTCCGCCAGCAGGCCGGCAAATCGGTCGGCGTTGTTTGCCACGGCGGGGTGATCGAGGTCTCGTTCTACGTCGCCTTCGGCGTCGGCGCCACCGGCGCGAAGGTGGCCTTTGCGCCGCGCAACACAGGCATCACCCACTGGCAATTCGGCCCGGACCCACGCACCGGCCAGGACACCTGGCGGCTGATGAGCTTCAATGACGCCCGTCATCTCGACGACGCCGGCATCGGCGACCAGTACCGCGACGCCGTCCCGACCGAAGAGACGCACGGATAGCGCTGGCGAGAATTGACGGCGCAAACCGGGGTGGGTATGTACCCACCCCGGTTTTGTCCTGCCCGAATCATCGTCATGCCTCATCCGTGGTTGGTACAGGCTGATACAATTCTATAGGTACGGAGCGATCATCAACGGAGCTTTTGCCATGGACTATCTGACCGTCAAGGAAGTCGCCGCCATTCTCAAGGTGAGCGAACAGACAGTGCGCAAGTGGGTCGCGATCGGCGAGTTGCCGGGCGAACGCGTGGGTCGTCGCATCCGTATCCCGAAACAGCAGCTCGAGGAGCGGTTGTCTCCGGATCATCCGGCGAATGCGCCACGCCCGACCCGCTCCACCCCGTGAGGCCGATGAACATGGACCTGCTGACTATCAACGAAACGGCCGAGATCCTGAGAGTGAGCCCGCTCACCGTCCGGCGCTACATCTCCCGGCATATCCTTCATGCAGTACATGTGGGGCGATCGGTCCGTATCCGACGCGAAGAGCTCGAACGCGTGACCGATCGCAAGAACGGCGTGTTTTCGGACCTCGACAAAGACTCCGATTGGGAATCCACCTCTGAGGACGATCCGCTCTGGCGGATTGTTGGCATTGGCGAGTCGAGTGGCCCCACTGATGTTTCGGTTCGAAAACATGACTATCTGGCGGAAGCCTATGAGGATCTCCATCATTGAGCCCTCGCCAGTACGAGCGCCCGAAGGTGCTCATCGACACGGCTGCCTTTGTGGCGTTGTCCGATCGGCGCGACAGCATGCACCGAGTCGCCCACCAGATTCGCGGGGCGCTGATCGCCCGGCGCGCGCGGTTACTCACGACGAACTTCATCTTCGCCGAGACACATGCCCTGCTCGTCAAAAGGATCGGCATCAACGCTGCCTTGGAAGTCTGTCATGCACTCAGAACGGGTCCGATTCAACTGGTGCGGATTTCCGAGGAGGATGAGGAACGTGCCTTTGGCATCCTCACCCGCTACACCGATAAGGATTTCTCCTACACCGACGCGACGAGTTTCGCGGTGATGGAGCGGCTCGGGATCGAGGCGGTCTTCACCTTCGATCACCACTTCGGCCAATACGGATTCCAGCCCTTGACCGCCGATCCCGCGTGAGCCCCGCCGAGCGCATTCTCGGGGTGTCAGCCGGCTTCAGCCGGCTTGCCAGGTTGAGCGCGGGGATCAATCCCCGCGCGGCCGCCAGGCGCGCCCTCTGAACATAAAACGCGGCGATT
>JAICKJ010000094.1 GCA_025928015.1 Thermomicrobiales bacterium | reverse complement strand
GGAGCGGCAGGGGATCCCGGCCGCGACAGTCGAGATCGAGCAGGAGAATCGCTCGTCCTTCGTCCTCATCGACGAGGAGCGTGGCAAGGTCGCGGAGATCATCGATCCTGGACCGTCACTGGGCAGCGGCGATCTGGCGGCGTTGGCCCAACTGATCGAGGCGTGGCTGCCGCGCGCGAGCCTGTTGCTCCTCTCCGGTAGCCTGCCGCCGGGCGTGCCGGACGACCTCTACGCGC
This sequence comes from Thermomicrobiales bacterium, assembly GCA_025928015.1. Classification (GTDB taxonomy): domain Bacteria; phylum Chloroflexota; class Chloroflexia; order Thermomicrobiales; family UBA6265; genus JAICKJ01. The sequence goes on along the minus strand of JAICKJ010000094.1, from coordinate 13,504 downwards.
GATGCACCGAGCTCGCCCGCGCGGTGGGTGTGTCCACCATCGTTGACGCGCACTCCGGGCCGCTGGCGGCCGCTGTGAAGGCCAGGCCGTGGCTGATCAAGCCGAACCTGGAGGAGTTTCATCAGCTCGTGGGCGCGTCAGCGACGACGATGCCGGAGCGAATCGCGTTGCTGGACGATCTGGCCGGAGAGATCGCTGAGGTCGTGCTGCTCTCGATGGAGGCAGAAGGCGCATTGCTGGCGATCGAGGGCGCCTGTTGGCAGATCGAGCCGCCGGCCGAGCCGGTCACCTTGCCAGGATCGGACGCGACGAACCCGGTCGGGTGTGGGGATGCGCTCGTCGGCGCATTCTGCGACCGCTGGTTGCGCTCGCACGACCTCGTCGAGAGCGCGCGGTGGGGCATCGCCGCCGCGCATGTCAATCTGGGACAGTACGAGGTGCCGTCGTGTCCACCGGACGAGGTGGCGCGCCTCGTCCGCCAGGTTGAAGTCCGGCAAATCCGCGGAGAACGATCGGCCGTCCGGCGTGGCGCGCTGGAGGCGATCGAATGAGCGAACCGCTCTACCTGACCTACGACGTCGGCGGCACGAGGCTGAAAAGCGGAATTGTCGACCGCGCGGGCCACATCCTCGCCCGACGGCTGATTCCCACCGAGGGCGCCGCCGGCGCGGACGATCTGATCGCCCGGATGGTCGCGCTGGGCCGCGAGTTGACGGCGGAGACGGGCGAGCATGGCTATCTGGCGGGCGTCGGGGTCGCCTTCACCGGCGTGATCGATCCCGACGCCGGCCGGGTGCTGCTGCTCAACGGCAAGATCCCCGACATCGAGGGCGTCGAGGTTGGGCCGCGCCTGGCCGCCGCCTTCGGCGTCCCGGCGGCGGTCGATAACGACACGCGGCTCTACACTGTCGGCGAGTGGCGGCATGGCGCGGCGCGGGGGTATGACAATGTCGTTGGAGTGACGATCGGCACGGGCATCGGTTCAGGCGTAGTGCTCGGTGGTCGCCTGTTGCAGACGGGCGGCATGGTCGGCGGCTTGCTCGGCGGTCACCTGACGGTCGATATCCACGGCCCGCTCTGCTCATGCGGCAACCGCGGCTGTCTCGAGACCGTTGGCTCCGTGCCAGCGCTCGTCGGCACCATGCAGGATCATCTCGCGCGGGGCTGCGCATCGTCGCTCCAGGGCACGGAGGGCTTGACGGCGGAACGGATTATCGACGCGGTGACGGCCGGCGACCCGCTGGCGACCTTCCTCTTCGCGCGCTGGACCGCCTATCTCGGCGCGGGGCTGGTGACGCTGGTCCATGCCTACGACCCCGATGTGCTCGTCGTCGGCGGGGGCATCATGCAGGCTGGCGATGTCGTCCTCGCGCCGCTCCGGGACTACATCGCGCGGCACGGCTGGACCTATCCCAAGGGGCGCGTCCAGCTTCGCGGCGGCATGCTCGGCGATGACGCCGCCCTGATCGGCGGCGCCGCGCTCGTGGAAGAACGAGCGCGACGTGAGGCGCGTGTGGAGAGGCAAGCTGTATGAGCACCACCACCCAGCGCCGGCGCGAACTGATCGTGCGCACGCTCATCCACGACAACGAGGTCTCGGTCGGTGAGCTCGCCAACCAGCTTGGCGTCTCGCCGGCGACGGTGCGTCGCGACCTGCAGACGCTGCACCAGCAGGGGCTGCTCGCGCGCACGCATGGCGGCGCGGCCCCGATCGAGCAGCAGATGTATGAATCGTTCCCGCTCGATTCCTCCTTCGAGGAACAGGTGCGACACGAGGCGGAGGCCAAGCGGCGGATCGGCCTCGCCGCCGCCGCGCTGGTCGAAGATGGCGACGTCGTCGGCTTGACGCCCGGCACGACGACCGCCCAGGTCGCGCGCAGCATCAGGCAGCGGAGCGACATCACGCTCCTCGTGACGACCGTAAACGTAGCAATGGAGCTGAGCAACCGGCGCGACCTCACGGTCTTCGTGCCGGGCGGGTTCCTGCGACCGAGCTGGTTCTCGCTCGTGGGCGACGCGACGGTCCGCGCGATCCAGGATTTCTATCTGGACAAGGTCTTCATCGGGGTGAATGGGGTCGAACCCCGCATGGGACTCAGCAGCGAGAATCACGACGAGGCAGCGGTGAATCGCGCCCTGATCGTGCAAGCCCGGCGGCGCATCGTCGTCGCCGACCACACCAAGCTCGGCGTGATCGCCAAGGCTGTCTTCTGCCCGGCGTCCGAGGTGCACGGTCTGATCACGGACGACCAGGCCCCGGATGAGGCTATCGCGCCCTTCACGGCGCTTGGCATCGAGGTGATACGCGCATGACCCAGCGGCACGCCCCCCTGATCCATCGGTCCGAGACTCGGCCGGAGATCGACCTGAACGGAGAGTGGTCCTTCGCCACCGACCCGGATGAACGCGGGGAGCGCGAAGGCTGGTTCGCGCGCGATCTGTCCGGGACGATCGCCGTGCCGGGATCCTGGGAGGAGCAGGGCGTTGGCGAGCCGCCGCCCGAGCAGATCGTTGGCTGGACGAAGCGCCGGTCCTATGTCGGTGCCGCCTGGTATCAGCGGACGGTCGCCGGCCCCGCCACGTGGGCAGGCAGGTGCATCTGGCTCCAGCTCGACCGCGTCGGCTGGCAATCGTCGGTCTGGGTCAACGGGCGCCGGGCCGGGGGTCAGGACTCGCTCAGCACGCCGCACCGGTTCGACCTCACCGGGCTGGTCGAGCCCGGAGCGGCGAATCGCATCGCCATTCGTGTCACCAATAACGTGACGGGCGTGCTCAATTACGAAGGGCATGCGCACTCCCGACACACGGCAACCAACTGGGGCGGCATTGTCGGGCCGGTCCGGCTGATCGCGACACCATCCACGTGGGTCGACCACGTCGCGATCTTCCCTGACGCTGAACGCCGGTTGGCGCGGTGCGTCGTCCGCGTTCTCGGCGTGCCGGGCCGGGTAGAGGTGCGCGGCGTTGTCTCCGCGGGCGACCGGACTGAGGCTGAAGCCGGGGAAACGGTGACGACCGGGGACGGCGGCGCGACCGTTGACCTCACATTCGAGCTGGGCGCCGGCGCGCGGCTGTGGTCGGATACCGATCCCTTTTTGCATGACGTTGCCGTTGAGTTGCGAACGGAGGAGGAAAGCGACCGGGTGCGGACCCGCTTCGGGTTGCGCACGGTCTCGTCGGCCGAGCGAAAGCTGTTCCTGAACGGTCAGCCGCTCTTCCTGCGGGGCTACGTCGATTGCTGCATCTTTCCGCTGACCGGCTACCCGCCCTACGACAAGGAGACCTACGCGGCGCAGTTCGCGCGCGCCCGGGCATACGGCTTCAACCACGTCCGGCTCCATTCGTGGACGCCGCCGGCGCCCTTCTTCGAGGCGGCCGATGAAGCGGGGATGCTCGTCCAGACCGAGCTGCCGAACTGGGGGAACTGCAACGACCCCGCGTACCTGGCCGGCGCCGGTGATTTCCTGCGACGCGAGCAGGAGCGGGTCATCGAAGCAGTGCAGCACCACCCGTCATTGATCATTCACTGCATGGGGAACGAGCTGCTCCAACGCCCGCCGGGCGGCGCGTTCAATCGCTTCAGCCCCTTCCTCAACGACCTCGTGGAGACCGGCCGCCGGCTCGATCCCAGCCGGCTCCACGTCGATCAGAGTGGGTTCGGCACCATCCCCGAGGACCCCCAGCGCGAGACGGACCTCAACGTCTTCCACTCCTTCCGCGGCGCGACCCCGGACTCGACCGCGACCTGGTCGGCGCGGGTCGCTGGGGGGCGAGTGCCGGTGGTCGCGCACGAGCACACGCAGATGGACATGTATGTCCGGCTGGCGGAGGCGGGAAAGTTCACCGGCATCATGGCGCCGTCGTGGATCGAGCAGGCGAGGGAAGGGCTGGCGGCGAAGGGGTTGCTGGACGATGCCGATCTCTTCGTGGCGGCGTCGGCCGCGTTGCAGGTGCGCTGCCTGAAGGAGCTCTTCGAGCGGATGCGGCGGACACCGGAGATGTCTGGTCTGCAGATGCTCAATTTCACCGACTTTCCGGGTCAGGCATCGGCGCTGAACGGCGTACACGATGTCTTCTGGGACGAGAAGGGCGCGATCAGCGCGGAGGAGTTCCGCCGGTTCAACGACGAGACAGTGCTGCTGTGCGCCAGCCCACGGCGGACATTCCCGGGCGGCGGATGGCTGGAAGCGCGCCTGCTCGTCTCCCACTATGGCTCCTCCTCGTTTCAGGGAACACTCGATTGGGCGCTGGTCGACGGGACGGAGATGCTCGCCCGCGGTCAGGCCGATGCGCGGCTGGAGCCCGGCGCCGCGGCCTGGCCGCTGACGGAGATCGCCGTGCGCGTGCCGGACGACCGTCCGCGCGCGCTGACGCTCCGCTGCCGGCTCCAGACCGGCGATCATGAGCAACTGGCCGAGAATGAATGGCCGTTCTGGAGCCTTCCGACCAAACGCGTGACCGACGTGCCGGGCCCGGTCACGGCGCGACCGAGCCTTGGCTGGCTGAGTGATTACTACCCGTTCATCGCGGTCGACCAGGCCCGCTTCCTCGATGGGGCGCGGCCGCCGTTGCCGCCGCTGACCGGTGTGATCCTCTCCGATGCGCTGCACGCGCGGTACGTCGATGCGATGGTCAACGGGGCGACGCTCGTCTATCTGGCGGAGAATGACGAGTTGGCTGACGGGGTGCGGAGCCGGTTCGAGTCGCTCTTCTGGTCGTTCCTGTGGTTCCCCGAGCAGCCGAACCAGACGATGGGATTGCTCATCGCCGATCACCCGTTGCTCGCCACCTTCCCGCATGACGGGCACGCGGACTGGCAATGGTACGACCTCGTCGATGGCGCGACCGCGATCGGGATGGATGCGCTGCCACGCGACCTCAAGCCCGTCGTCGCCGGCATCGACAACTGGAACAGGGCCAAGCGCCTGGGCTATCTGCTCGAAGCGCGCGTCGGGCGTGGCCGCTTCCTGATGACGACGCTCAAGCTGCTGGACGAGTATCCCCGGCGGCCGGAAGGGATGCATCTGCTCGACGCGTTGCTGCGCTACGTGCATTCCCCGGACTTCGCTCCGGCGGAGGAGCTCACCCTCGCCCACCTCTGGTCGATCGCCAAACACCCGGTCGCCTGGCAACGTCCGTGACCGGCGTGTCGCTGGTTCGATCGGCCGTTGGACACGCTCGGCAGAGGCTGATCGCGACGCACGGGATCAGGCGCGTACCGCGATCGCGTCCGGCAGGTGGATCGTGGTTGGGAGAACGACTTCCGTGAACTGACCAGGACGCTGACGGTCGAGCTTCTGCTTCTCGATCAGGCGCCTGGTAGAGAGCTGACCCATCTGGTAGGCCGGCTGGGTGGCAGTCAGCAACGCAGGGGCATATTCGTCCAGGGCACTGATGTCGTAAAACGCCGCGACCGCCAGTTGATCGGGGATGATGACACCCGAGCGGACGATCGCGCGCAGACCACCGATGGCGAGGCGACTGTTCGCGAGCAGGATCGCATCAGGCGGGTCCGGCTCATGGAGAAGCGCGTCGACCAATTCGCGTCCCACTTCCGGCTCTCGCTCACCGATGCGGATCAGGCGGGGATCGGGGGAGAGGCCCGCCTGCCGGTGTGCTTCCGTGAACCCATCGAGCCGTTCCTGACTGGAAGAATCCATCAGTGACAGCCCGACGAAGGCAATCCGGCGGTAGCCGCGCTTGAGCAGCTCGGTCGTGAGCTGCCGCGCTCCTCCCTGTCCGTCGCTGCGGACCACGTCGGCCGCGACCCGGTGCAAGCGCCGGTGCACCACGACGAAGGGCACCTCGTGTTGTCGCAATCGTTCGAGTTGCGTCTCGCTGGCGGGGAACGGCGTCGGAACGATCACCACGCCGGCGACGCGGTGCCGGAGCAGGCGCTCGATGTAGCCAGTTTCCTTGTCCGGATCGTTGTCGGTATTGCAGATGAAGACACCGTATCCCTGTGCCCAGGCTTCATCCTCGGCCCCTCGGGCAATGGTGGTCCAGAACGAATTCGTGATATCCGGGAGGATGAGTGCGAGCAGATCGGACTGGCGGGAACGCAGGTTGCTCGCGGTCTGGTTCGGGACGTAGTTCAGCGCCCGGATGGCCTCATCGATCCGCTTGCGCGTCTCCCGGCTCACATAGCCGGAACCGTTGACGGCGCGCGAAACGGTGATCATCGAGACGCCAGCTCGCTGGGCTACATCCTTCATCGTCGCCAACGGGAGAGGAGTCCTTTCTCGTCGATGAGACCTCCGCGGTCATGGCGTCGCTGTCAAGTGTGCAGAATGATAAACCCATCCTCGACCGTGACATCAAAGGTCTCGACAGATTCGTCCGGCTCCTCGTCTTGCGCCTGATCAGACTCAACCGTCACCTCGTAAGCCTTGACCCGGGTCTTGTGCGGATTGAAGATCGACCGCCCCGTCGTGATGTCGAACTCCCAGCCGTGCCAGGGGCAGCGCAGGATCTCCCCCTCCCGGCCCCAGTGATACTCGCCGGGTCTGCTGGGTAACGTCATGCCCTTGATTGCGCCGAGGCAGAGCGGCGCCGCCTGGTGCGGGCAGCTGTTGCGGAGCGCGTAGAAGGTCCCCTTCACGTTGAAGACGCCGATCGAGCGGCCCGCGGCATCGACGATCCGGCGACCCCCGGGCGGTACCTCACTCACCCGCCCGACCACATGTCTCCCCACGTCCAGTGCTCCTATCGTCTGTCCGGATCGAGCGTTTCCGGCATGGATGCGCCGTCTGTGCCGGGTGCCGGCAAGCCGTACCACTGCCGCGCATTGATCGCGAAGATGCGCTCGTGAAGATCGGCGGGGAGTTTGGGAAATGCGTGGGTGGGCGAGTCGAAATCCCAGTGCGGATAGTCGCTGGCGAACATGAGGATGTGTTTTGCGTCCATCATCTCCAGCACCTGAAGCAGATCCCGAGTGTTGTCAGGGCTTTCGAGCGGCTGGCTCGATAACCGGACGTGATCGCGGAGATAGGCCGAGGGCAGTTTCGTCACCCAGGGCACTTCAGACCGGAGCGCCTTCCATTCGGTGTCCAGGCGCCACATCAGTGGCGCGAGCCAGGCGACGCCGCCTTCGGTCAGGGTGACGCCCAGCTCGGGGAACCGCTCGAACACGCCTTCCGTCAGGAGGCTGACCAGGTGGGCCTGAAACGCGAGTGAGAGGCAGGTGTGCCACTCGATGTAGTGCGTGGGATAGCCAGGGGTGGCCTGGTGGTTGATCCCCATGCCGTCGGTGCCGGGATGGACCGCGAACCGGAAACCGTGGCGCGCGCAGGCCTCATAGATCGGGTAGTACTGGCGCTGGCCGAGTGGCACGCGGGCGCCGGAATCGGTCATCACCTGGACGAAATGCGGATGCCCCGCCCACCGTTCGATCTCCTTGGCCGCCGCCGGCGGATCCTGGATGTTGACGGTGATGGAGCCTTTGAAGACGCCGTCCGGGTTGAAGCGAGAGAGCCACGTGTCGGCCAGCCAGTCGTTGAACGCCGCGGCGACGGCCGTCCCGAAATCCGGGTCCGGTTGGAGATTGCAGAAGGTTCGAGGGAGCAGGATCGCGTAGGCAACGCCGAATTCATCGATCAGCTGCTGGCGCATAAAGGCTGGATCGGAGCCGGCTGGTCCTCCAGATGGCGGAGTGCTATCCAACCGTGAGCCATGCACCGGGTTGCCGTAGAAGCCTCGCCCGACGCTGCCGAAGCGGTCGCGCCACGGCATTGGCAGATACTGGCGGATCTCGTCCGCGTGTGCGGGGTAGGGATGCACGTCGCAGTCGACAATCCCCGTGTGCCCCGAGGTCTTCTCGCGGACTTCCTGTGTCGCAACGGCCATATCGCGTGCCTCCCCGGCTTACCCTCGCCGCGGCTGGATGCCCTCGTCTGCCGCTTCGCACGGCCCCATTCGGGGCTGCGCGAGGGCCCATTGTGACAACGATACCATATGCCTGCGAAGGCACCACTCGCGTCTGCGCGGTCTTTTATCCCCAATTTGGCCCGCGTTGGGGGCGCTTTCGGCCCATGACCGGATCTATCGCGTTGACATGGTATCCTTACCATGCTAACGTCACCACCACGAGATGCATTCATGCCGCACCACCGGTTCCAGACCCTCACTGCATGCTGCGAGCGGTCGAGCCGGACACGGGCGGGCTAGACGCATGGGGGCCAGGGTGGTTGAGCCGTTCATAGCGATCCAGGTTGGCGCGGTCTCATTCGTGGATGAGGGAGTCGACGCGACGCTCGACGCGTTGCAACGGTTGGCCGGCGTCAATGCGCTCTTCCTCGGGACGCCGACCTGGACGCGTGGCACCGGCGGGCGGCAACTCCCCGGTCATCCGTTACCCGATCACGGCGCGCAGGAATACGACGAGGGCTGGGTTGGGGGCAACTACGCCACGATCCATCCCGAATACTATGGCGGCACCATTCTCGGCCCGGTCGGACGCGCGCCGGAGCATCCCGACTGGGATATCTTCGCGGCGGTCATCCCTGAGGCCAAGCGGCGCGGCATGCAGAGCTACGCCTGGATGGAGGAGAGCAGCTACGCCGCCGCGCTGCGCGCCTATCCGAACTTCGTCAAGTGTCTCGAAGTGGACCCGTGGGGACGGCCGACGTCTCGTCCGTGTTTCAACAATCCCGACTACCGCACCTGGCATCTCAGCATGGTCGAGGACTACGCGCAGAGCTACGAGCTGGATGGATTGGCCTGGTGCTCGGAACGTCCCGGACCGCTCAACCTCCTCATGCAAGCGCCGTTGACGGCCGCCGCCCACGCGGAGCTCCCGACCTGCTTCTGCCGCTATTGCCAGGCCATCGCGCGCGACAAGGGCATCGATGTCGCGCGCGCCCAGGAGGGGTACCGGCGGGCCATGGAATGGAATCAGCAGGTGGCCGATGGGTGCCTGCCGCGCGATGGCGCCTTCATCTCCTTCTGGCGCCTCATGTTGCACTATCCGGAGCTCCTCGCCTGGCAAACCCTGTGGACCGAGAGCCAGCATCAGCTCTATCGCGACATCTATGGCGTGGCCAAAGCTTGCAATCCCGACCTCCAGATCGGCTGGCACATCTACCACAACATCACCTTCAGCCCGTTCTACCGGGCCGATCAGGACTACGCCGACCTGCGGCACTATTCGGACTTTCTCAAGGTGGTGACCTACAACAACTGCGCCGGGCCGCGTTTCCACCGGTGGGTCGAGCAGATCTGTCGCAGCCTCTTCGCCGATGCCTCCCCCACCGAGGTCTATCCACTCCTGCTCCGCCTGCTTCAGTTGGATGAGGCGAGCTTCGACGAGATCGCCACCACGGGCTTCTCGGCCGAGTACGTCCGCCGGGAGACCGAACGTGCCGTCGAAGGGGTGGGGGACTCCTGCAAGATCTACCCGGGCATCGATATCGACATCCCGACCGGGCCGGACCTGGCGCAATGCACGCGGCGACAGGTGCGCGACGCCGTCCTGGCGGCCTTCGCTGGTGGCGCGGCGGGCGTCGTGCTCAGTCGCAAGTACTCGGAAATGCGGTTGGACAACCTGGCGGGCGCGGGCGATGCGTTGAAGGAGCTGGCGACGGCATGACGGCGACCGATGAGCGACCGTGGTATCAGCGCACGTATCGTTGGGGACAGACCAACCTGACCGAGGTCGACCCGGTTCGCTACGATGCTGACTGGTGGCGCGACTACTGGCGGCGGACGCAGATCCAGGGCGTCATCGTCAACGCCGGTGGCATCGTCGCCTACTATCCGAGTGCCTTCCCTCTGCACCACCGCGCCGAGTTCCTGGGCGAGCGCGATTTCTTCGGCGAGATCGCGGCGGCTGCCCGGGAGGACGGCCTGGTCGTCGTCGCACGGATGGACTCGAATCGCGCGGACGAGGCGTTCTTTCTCGAGCATCCAGACTGGTTCGCCGTCGACGCATCGGGACGCCCCTATCGCGCCGGCGATCGCTACATCGCGTGTATCAACAGCCCATACTATGAAGAATACCTGACCGGGATTCTGCGCGAGATCATCGACCGTTATCACCCGGAAGGATTCGCCGACAACAGTTGGAGTGGCCTGGATCGGTCGCACATCTGTTACTGCCCGTATTGCGCGCGAAACTTCCGCGATGCGACCGGCCACACCTTGCCGCGCGCGCACGATTGGGACGATCAGGCGTACCGGGAGTGGATCCTGTGGAGCTACGAGCGGCGCATTGCCGTCTGGGATCTCAACAACCGGGTCACCAGGCAGGCCGGAGGCGCCGACTGTCTCTGGGTGGGCATGAACAGTGGCGATGTCATCGCCCAGAGCCAGCGGTTCCGCGACTACCCCGCGATCTGCGAACGGGCCGAGATCATCTTCCTCGACTATCAGGCGCGCCACCACACCGCCGAGTTTCAGAGCAACGCGCAGGCCGGGATGCTGATCCATGGCTTGCTCGGCTGGGACAAGCTCATCCCCGAGAGCATGGCGATGTACGGCGCGGGCCAACCGACCTTTCGGGTCGGCAGCAAGCCGGCGCCGGAGGCGCGGCTTTGGGTGGTGGAAGGCTTCGCCAGCGGCCTGCAACCCTGGTGGCACCATATCGGCGCCTACCACGAAGACCGCCGCCAGTACCAGACGGCCCCGCCGCTCTTCGCCTGGCACGCCGCGCATGAGGAATATCTCATCGACCGCCAGCCGGTGGCGAATGTCGGAGTCGTCTGGTCGCGGCGCAGTGTCGATTTCCATGGGCGAGACGCGGCGGTCGAACGCGCGGGGCTGCCGCAACAAGGCGTGATCAATGCCCTGATCCGGGCGCGCATCCCGTATCTTCCGGTCCACATCGATCAGATTTCCCAGGGCAGCGAGCAATTCCAGACCCTGATCCTGCCCAATGTCGGCGCGATGTCCGACGAGCAGTGCCGGGCCGTGCGGGCATTTGTCGCCGCCGGCGGCTCGCTGATCGCGTCGGGCGAGACCAGCCTCTACGATGAATGGGGCGATCGCCGCACAGATTTCGCGCTGGCCGATCTCTTCGGCGCCCATGCCAGCGGCGTCCATCATGGATCGCTGGGGGACGTGGATCCCAGCTGGGAAACCTGGGCGAACCACACCTACCTGCGCCTGGCGCCCGAGCTGCGCGCGCAGGTCGATGGACCGCAGGTCGGCTCTGAGCCCGCTGTGGACACTGACCGGCATCCCGTGCTGGACGGTTTCGAGCAGACTGATCTGTTGCCCTTCGCCGGTCGTCTCGAGGTGGTACGGGCGGAGTCCGACACGGTTGTGCCGCTCACCTACGTCCCGCCATTTCCGATCTTTCCGCCCGAAACATCGTGGATGCGGCACCCGAGCACCAACCTGCCCGCGCTGGTGCTCAAGGAGACGTCCGGCCGGGGACGCGTCGCCTACCTGGCGGCCGACCTCGACCGGGACTACGCCCGCGATCGCCATCCCGACCATGCCCGGCTGCTGGCCAACCTGGTGCGATGGACGACGGGCGCGTCGATCCCGCTGTGCGTAGACGGGCGCGGACTTGTCGACTGCCACCTCTTCCGGCAACCGGGACGGCTGCTGCTTCATCTCGTCAATCTCACCGGGGTTGGGAACGCGCCGGTTGCCGAGTTCACCGAGATCGGCCCGCTCACCATCTCGGTCTGCCTGCCGGAGGATGTCGCGGGACGAGAAGCAACGCTGCTTGTCGCGGGCGATCACCTGCCCGTGACGCGTGACGACGGACGAGCGTGCTTCACGCTGCCCGCCGTTGTCGATCACGAAGTGGTGGTGATCACATAAATCCGTTTCGATGCCGTGCAGCCAAACGTCGATGCCCAGTGGCGCAGGGATCCAACGAGGAGGTGACGCCAGTTCGACCGGCCGTGTGGTTCAGCGCAGAAGACGTCGGAGGCAACATCATGCGTACCCGAACTCTATCTCGACGGCACCTGGTCCAGGGTTCCGCCCTGGCCGCCGGCGCGGCTCTGATGAGCGACAGATTGGCGGCCGCTTCGAGCGGACAGCCAGGCGGTCAATCGGCCCGTGTCGGGAAAGCGGCGGCCGCCAAAGAAATCTCATTCATGAACTGGGATGTCGTCAAAGGCACCCCCCTGGAGACGGCGATCAACGCCTTCGAGAAGCAGGCGGGCATCAAGGTGAACATCCAGCCGGCGCCCTCCGGGTCGGAGTACGACACGAAGATGCGCACCGAGCTGGCGAGTGGTTCACCGCCGGATATCATCCGCATAAACGACGACTACGTCCGCGGCTTCTCGCTCAAGGAGAAGGCGCTGCTCGACCTCACGTCGTACATCAAGAGCAACAAGGTCGATACGGCCGGCTTCTATCAGAATGTCTATGGCTTTCCCGACCAGCCGAACGGGACCCACACCGCCTGGACCATCGGCGTGCAACCGCGCCTGATCTACTACAACGTCGACATGTTCCAGTCCACCGGCACGCCGCTCCCGCCGAGCACGTGGACTAGCGAGGGCTGGACGTGGGACGACTTCGTCAACAGCGCCAAGAAACTGACCAAGGAAGGCGATCGCTGGGGCGGCCTGATCTATTACGACACGGGCTACGAGCAGACCTTCACCGTCAACAATGGCGACGAGGACGGCACCTACTCGGCGGACGGCAAGACCTTCACGATGGCCTCCCCGAAAGGGATCGAGGCGGTCCAGTGGGCGACCGATCTCACCTGCGTGCACAAGGTGCAACCGCCGTGGTCGATGCTGCCGGATGGGCAGCACACCGATCAACAGCTCTTCTCCCAGGGCAAGCTCGGCATGTTCTTCAGCACCTTCGGCACCGTGACGTGGCTGCGGGAGAATGTCAAGGACTTCAAGTGGGACGTCGCGCCGCCGCCGGCCAAGGTCAACCAGAAGCAGGAAGGCAGCCTGATCGTCTTCACGATCCCGAAGGACGCGAAGAACCCCGATGAGGCGTTCCAGCTGCTCTCCTTCCTGTCCGGGCCGGATGCCGGCAAGATCTTCGCCGAGAGCGGCTACTTCGTGCCCGTCCTCAAGAGCGCGGCGACGCTCCTCAAGCCGGGTGAGGAGCCGCCCCAGCACATCGACCTCTTCCAGACGGCGGCGGACCATCAGACGACGATCAACTTCACCGCCAATACCCTGCGCGCACGCCAAATCTACCGACCCGAGCTGGACAACGTCTACAACTGCGAATCGTCGGCAAAGGACGTTCTCACCCGGGTAAAGCCGGACGTCGAGGCCGCGCTGGCGGCAACGTAGCGACGAACCGCGCTTTGCGCTGGCCAAGGAGGCGGGATGGCACTGGACCGGAGCGTTAGGAGCAGGATGCCGTACGGGTTCCGGGCGATGTTCGGTTCCCCGGTGCGCCGGCGGCGCAACATCGAGGGCTGGCTCTTCGTTGCGCCGATCGTGCTCGGCATCCTGGCCTTTCAGTTCGTTCCGATCGTGGTGTCCATGTACGCCTCCTTGACCACGTGGGATGGCATCAACGCGCCCCGGTTTGTGGGCGTGGATAATTTCGTCAAGCTGGCCACGGG
>JAICKJ010000322.1 GCA_025928015.1 Thermomicrobiales bacterium | reverse complement strand
GCGGGCCGCCATTCCCGAATTGGCTTGGCATCCCCGCGATGGTCGCCGAGCTGCGTCGCCGACGCAATGAGCTCGGCGCCCTCGCGGCCATTCCGTAGCTCCCGACCATGCGCTCCGAACCGTGCCGTGACGGTGAGTGCAGCTGCATCCGTGGTGAATCCTTGTAGCTGCCGCTGACTGCGTAGACGACGCTCAAGCCGCGTCCCCTTGATGAGTGTATAGACTAATATAGACGTGATGCATGGCGAGGAGGCAGATCATGGCTCGGGAACGAAAAGCGAGACTGTTCCGGAATGGTGGGAGCCAGGCGGTGCGGCTGCCGGCCGAGTTTCGGTTTGACGGCGAGGAGGTGTACATCACGCGCGATGAGGCGACTGGTGACGTCATTCTCTCCGCTCGACCGAGACGCGATGTCTGGAAGGACTACATCGCGTTTCGTGACTCGCTCGATATCCCGCGGGAAGACCTCGATCGCTACATGGCCGAGCGTCCCATGAACCAACCGGTCGGGCGACGCAGCGTGTTCGAAGGCGAGATGTGATGGCATCGCTCCTGCTCATCGACACGGACATCGCCAGCTATTTCATCAAGGCACGGTATCCGTCGGTGACCGCGCGATTCGCGGCCGCCGATGCATCGCGGTTGTCGATTTCGGCCGTCACGCAGGCCGAGCTGCTCTACGGATTGAAGAGCCTGGATCCGGCCCACCGCCTTCACCTCGCGGTCCATCGGTTTCTGCGCGAGATCCGGATTCTGCCTTGGGGTGAGGAAGCCGCCGAGATTCATGCGGATATTCGCTATCAGCTCGTCTCAGGCGGAATCGCGATTGGTGAGATGGACATGATGATCGCGGCGCAGGCGATCGCCCTCGAAGCCACGCTGGTCACTAACAACGTCCGGCACTACGCTCGCCTGTCGCCGGCGCTCTCGATCGAGAACTGGGTGAGCGCAGAGGAATGACCCGGCTGCTCAGTCCGCCGCGATGCTGCTCGGGACGGAGACCGTCGATGGCTCCGCGGCGCGCTCCGCGTGGTTGACCCAGACGCGGCGGACGCCGTCGCTGAGGGTGACGAAGAGCGCGGCCATCAGGCCCGCGTGGAGCAGTTGCGCCAGCAGCTGCAAGCCGGAGTAGACGACGATGCCGCCGGCCGCGATCTGGCCGAGGACGATGACCAGCGCGATGCCGCCGAGCCAGGCGATGTCGGGGCGCGTCTTGCGCAGCGAGAACGCCCAGAGGGCGAGCGCGAGGATGACGACGCCGATCAGGCCGGCGCCGGTCCGGTGCATCGTCTGGATGCCGGGCAGACCCTCATACGACGGGACCAGCTTGCCGTTGCAGGTCGGCCAGGAGGAGCAGGCCAGCTCCGCGCCGGTGTGGCGGACATAGGCGCCGGAGTAGGCGACGCCGATCGAGAGGACGAAGGTCGCGATCAGGAGCGCGCGGAAGGCGTCCGGCACGTAGTGGCGGGCGCGGCGTTCCCGGGTCGCCTGGGATTCGAGGAGGATGATGGCGATCAGGGCCGCGCTGGCGAGACAGATGAGGGAGATGCCGAAGTGGGTGGCCATGATCTCCGGCGAGGTCGGCCACATGACGGCGGCGGCCCCCATGAGCGACTGGAGGACGAGCGTGCCGGCCATGGCGGGGACGAGCAGCGTGAACGAGCGGTGCTTGCGGCGCAGCGGCCAGGCGACGATGGTGGTGCCGAGGACGAGGAAGCTCTCCAGGCCGGTGACGAGGCGGTGGCTGTACTCGACGATTGAGTGGTACGTGTCGGCCGGCAGGAAGCGGCCGTTGCAGAGCGGCCAGTCGTTGCCGCAGCCCGTGCCGGAGCCGGTCGCGGTGACCCGCGCGCCCATCAGCAGCACGATAAACATGCCGATTGCCGTGGCAATGGCCAGTCGTTTCGCCCAGATCGCTCGCTTGTCCATCGACTGCTCCCGGGAACCGCCCCCTCCCCCAAGCCCCTCCCCCGAGCGCGGGAGAGGGGAGCACGAGCGGGCATCGTTGCGTTGTTGCTAGCTTGCCACGTTTGGGTCGGGTTTGTCCGGTGCCGCTTCGGGCGGCCGGGAGCCGGCGCACAAAACCCGGCATCAGGCACGGCGCCAAGAAGCGTGCCAGCAGGCCACGGGCGCGCCTCAATCCGGGAAGCCGGCGGGCGCCGGGTGAGTCGTGACGAGGACCGCGCCTTCAGCGAGCTCAATGGTGTACCAGCCGCCGCGACGGGCGAGGGGCGTCACCGGCGCCAGCCCGTGGGCGCCGATCAAGTAGGCGATCAGGGCGGGCACGATGTCGCCGTGGGTGCAGGCGACCGCGCGGCCCGCCGGGAGGAGCGATGCGATCCGGCGCAGCGCGGCCGCGCCGCGGCCAGCTGCAAAGGCGCCGCCGAGCGGCGCGGAGATATCGGCCCAGATCGGGGCATCCCAGCCGGGCGGCGGCGCGAAACCGTGCGTCTCCCGCAGCTCCGACAGAACCTGGATCGGCTGGCCGAGCTGGTCGGCGAGCGGTTGCAGCGTCTGCCGGGCTCGCAGCGCGGGACTGCTGAAGAGAGTGTCGATCGGCTCCGCCCGCAGCGCCTCGGCCAGTGCGCCCGCCTGGCGGAGGCCCAGCGCGCTGAGCGGCCGTTGATCCTGGTCGCCGGTCCACGTCCGGCGGTCGCCGGCGTCCGCGTGGACGGTCAGATCGATCCGCATCGTCTGGTTCCTCCCGTCGTCGCCGTCCGGCTCCTGCGTCCTCGCGATTTTCGCCCGGGGCCGGCGCGAGGAACGTCGCGCCGAGACTGGTAATCGGGCTCGCGACATGCTAGCGTGCGTGCCACGGGACATGGAACCAGGCAATCGCATGACGGGCTGACGCGACACGGCACGTTCGCCGGTGTCTGTCGAGACCGTGCTGAAGCAGGGTGAACCATGGAAGCGACTGCCCATCCGTTCACGGTCGGCTCGTTCTCCTGTCTCGCCGTCGCCGACGGGAGCTTCACCTACCCGCCCGCCGCCTTCGCCGGCGCCGCGCCGCCGGACGAGGTGGAGCGCGCGCTGCGCGATGGTGGCCGTCCGACCGACGCGATCACGACGCCCTACACCTGCCTCCTGATCGATACGGGCGATCACCGGGTGCTGGTCGATGCGGGGGCCGGACCGCTGGCGCCGACGACCGGTCACCTGCCGGACCATCTCCGGGACGCGGGCATCGACCCGGCCAGCATCGATACGCTCATCCTGACGCATGGCCACCCCGACCATCTCGGCGGTGTGGCCCTCGACCGGGTCTCCGCCTACCCGGCCGCGCGGGTGGTGATGTCGCGGGTGGAGCGGGACTACTGGATGTCGAATCCCGGCCTCGATGAGCTTCACGCCGATCCGGCCATGAAGGAGCTGATGCGAACGCTGGCGAGCGCGAACCTGGCGGCGATCGCGGAGCAGCTCGAGACGGTGGATGGCGAGGCGGACGCCGTGCCGGGCGTGCGCGTGCTCCCGGCGCCCGGCCACACGCCCGGACACCTCGCGGTGCTGGTCAGCTCCGGTGGCGACCGGTTGCTCGATCTGGTCGATGCCGTGCTCGATCCGTTCCTGCTGACGCATCCCGATTGGCACCCGGCGCTCGATCACGATCCGACGCTGGCCGAGGCGACGCGGCGCCGCCTGCTGGACCAGGCGGCGGACGAGGGCGCGCTCGTCCTCAATTATCACTTCCCCTGGCCCGGTCTGGGCTACGTGCGCCGCGAGGAAGCCGGGTGGCGTTGGGAACCTGCCGCGGCGAATGTGGGACCTCAACTCCTAACCGATTGAACGGTCTGCATTTGGATCTTGAGGAGGAGACCCATGGCAACGGTCAGCTTGGAGCAGGGGGATCTGGCGCTGCTCGACGATCCCGTCGTGCAGGAGCTGTTGCAGTCGCGCATCCCGGTCAAGCTCGCCTATCAATGGCATGATGGGACCCCGCGGGTGGTGCCGATCTGGTTCCACTGGAACGGCGAGGCGGTCGTGATGGTCTCACCGCCCGATGCGCCCAAATTGGCCGCCCTGCGGG
>JAICKJ010000361.1 GCA_025928015.1 Thermomicrobiales bacterium | reverse complement strand
CGATCTATACCCCCGCCGTCGTGCTCGGCGCGATCGCCCTGGCCGCCATCGGCTCGCTCGCCAGTAGCGACGCCGGCACCTGGATCTACCGGGCGCTGGTGCTGCTCGTCATCGCCTGCCCCTGCGCGCTGGTCATCTCCACGCCGGTCGCGATCGTCTCCGCGATCGGTGCGGCGACCCGGCAAGGCGTGCTGGTGAAGGGCGGCGCGGCGCTGGAACGGATCGGCGCGGCGACCGTCGTTGCCTTCGACAAGACCGGCACGCTGACGCGAGGACGGCCCGCCGTAGCCGAGATCGTCGGCCTGGACGGATTCGACGGCGTGACCGTGCTCGGGCTGGCGGCGGCGATCGAGCAGCACTCCGAGCATCCGATCGGCCGCGCCATCATCGCGAAAGCGCTCCACGACAACGTCCCGATCCCGGCCAATGACGCATTCGAGGCGCTCGTCGGGCGCGGCGCCCGGGCGTTCGTGCAGGGGATGCCAGTCATGGTCGGCAGCGAGCGACTGCTGGCCGAGACCGGTCTGACACTCGACGACGCGACGCGCGCGAACCGCGACCGGCTGGCCGCGAGCGGGCAATCGACCCAATTCGTCCTCCGCCAGGCTGACGGCGCATGGCGCTTGCTCGGTCTGATCGCCGTGGCGGATCAGATGCGCGCGGTGACGCCGCGCGCGGTCGCATCACTGCGCGGGGCCGGCATCGCTCACGTCGCGATGGTGACCGGCGATAACGCGGCCGTCGCGCGGACGATCGGCGCGGCGGCCGGCGTCGACGAGATCCACGCCGATCTGTTGCCCGCCGACAAGGCGTCAGTCATCGGCGACCTCCGGCGGCGGTTTGGTCCGGTCGTCATGGTCGGCGACGGCATCAACGACGCGCCGGCGCTGGCGACGGCCGACGTCGGCGTGGCGATGGGCGCGGCCGGCACCGACGTGGCACTGGAATCGGCCGATCTGGCGCTGATGCGCGACGATCTCGGCGGTCTCGCCCAGGCGATCCGCCTCTCGCGCCGCACGCTCGCGGTCATCCGGCAGAACGTCACCCTCTCGCTCGTTATCAAGGCGCTCGCGCTCCTGCTCGGCGTCCTCGGCTTCGTCAGCCTCTGGATCGCCGTCCTCGCCGACGTCGGCACGTCCCTGATCGTCACCCTGAACGGCCTGCGCCTGGCCCGCCAGGAGCGCGATGGCACGAGCGTGGCGCTCGTCCCCGACGCGGGGATCAATCCCCGCGCTCAACCGACAAAGCCGGCTCAAGCCGGCTGACACCAGGAGCCGACCACGTTAACGTGCACAGCCTCGGAGAGGCTTCGTCCGTTGAGCGCCTGATTTGAATCTGGCGCCTCGCGGGCACGTCCGGATCGAAGGAGGCAGAACGCTCTTGGTCACAGTTGGACAAGCGAGAGACGCAGCACGAGAGTGGATCACCACGAATGGTCCCACCTTCGTCGGATACCGCGGCGCCTACCTGGCCGGGTCGACCTGCTGGCTCCCGCCTGAAACCATCCTCGCGCCCGGAACCGACATCGACGTGATGGTCGTCGGCGACGAGACGCCGCAGCGGGGAAAATTCATCCGCGACGGCGTGCTGCTGGAGATCAGCCGCGTCTCCCGGGCAGAAGTCTGCTCCCCTGAGGCGATCCTGGCGGATTACCACCTCGCGCCCAGCTTTCAGAGCGGCGCGATCCTCGACGACCCGACCGGCGAGCTGGCGCGCCTCCAGGCGTGCGTGCAGGAAGCCTACGCCTCGCGGGAGTGGGTCCACCGGCGTCTGGACATGGTCCAACACAGGATCGTCACCGGGCTCGATGCGCTGCATCCGGACGCACCATTTCACCAGCAGGTCATGGGGTGGATCTTCCCCACCGCCGTCACCGCCCACCTGCTCCTCGTCGCCACGCTCCGCAACCCGACGATCCGCAAGCGCTACGTCGCCGCGAAGGCGGTCCTGACCGATTACCGCCTTGACGACCGCTACCCGGCGCTGCTCGACCTGATCGGCTGCGCGACGATATCCCGGGAGACGGCGCAACACGCGCTGCGCGCGGTCGCGGCCGTCTTCGACGCCACCTCCGCCGTCGTCTCGCCGGACTCCCTGCTGCCCTACGCCACCGACCTGCACCCGGAATCCCGCCCGAACGCCATCGACGGCATGCAGGAGCTGATCGACACCGGGCTGCACCGCGAGGCGATCTTCTGGCTCGTCGTCACCCACACCCGCTGCCTGACCGCCCTCGCCGCCGACGCCCCGGATCAACTCTGCCGGTGGTCTCCCGGGCTCGTCGCGCTGACGAGTGAGCTGGGTCTCTCCTCGTTCACCGATATCCGGGCACGGGCCACGGTCGCCAAGGCGCAAGTGGCGGCGTGGCGCGCGCTCGCCGACGAGATCGTCGCCCGCAACCCCGAGATCGCCCCGTCGTAGCTCCGGACCCCGTGTCCGGCCGCCTCGCCGCCAATTGGTTTTGCTCTTTCCGATGCGCCTCCCCGTCATGCTGAGCTGGTCGAAGCATCCCCCGGCGAAGCCGGTCCGCGGAAGCGGACATCTGCTGCGGCAGGAGATGGTTCGCCTGCGCTCACCATGACGGTCAGCGGGCAAGCGCTGTGCGCGGGGAGTCTTCCCTGCGGTCAGCATGACAGCGAAGGAGAGTGGCAGAGTCGAACGGGTGTGGTTGGCAACGAGGACGCCGCCGCGGCGGGAGATTCTTCCTGCGTCGGCATGACAGGCAAGGGGATTGGGCAGAGGCAACACGCGTGGCGGCAAGACAGGCTGACACGTCGGTCCGCCCCTCCAACGGCATCTCGCCGCTCAACGTCCCACATACCGCGTATCTCATTGCCGCCAGCCGGTCTTCAGCCGGCTTCCATTGGGAGTGAGCGCGGGTCTT
>JAICKJ010000382.1 GCA_025928015.1 Thermomicrobiales bacterium | reverse complement strand
CTGCTGACCAGCGACACGCTCTTCCCGCTCGCCATCAGGAACACGTTCATCTACACGATCCTCTACGTGCCGTTGCACCTGATCACCGCGCTGGCGGTCGCGCTGCTGCTCAATGAGGCGCGGCGATTCAAGGGGATCTTCCGGACGGCGTTCTATCTGCCGTCGATGACGCCCGCGGTCGCCACCGCCTACCTCTGGCTCTGGATCCTGAACCCGAACGACGGGCTGATGAACCGGTTCCTCCGTTCGATCGGCCTGCCGGCCCCGGGCTGGACGATTGATCCCAACTGGACCAAGCCGACCATCGTCATCGCCGAGCTGTGGATGATGGGCGCGGCGATGATCCTCTTCCTCGCCGCACTGCAAGGCGTGCCCAAGGATCTCTACGAGGCGGCGACGATCGACGGCGCCGGCCGCCTGCGGCGGTTTCGCGATGTGACGCTGCCGATGATCTCCGGGGTGACGTTCTTCCTCGCCACGGTCGACACCATCGCCGCCCTGAACGTCTTCACCCAGGGCTACGTGATGTTCAACACGAACGGGACCGACTATGGCGGGCCGTCAAACTCCGCGCTCTTCATCGTCACCTACCTGTACAAGCGCGCCTTCGGGAGCGGCTTCTTCCAGATGGGCTACGCCTCGGCGATCGCCTGGTTGCTCTTCCTCATCGTCCTGATCGTGACCCTGATCCAGTTCTGGGGCTCCAAGCACTGGGTCTACTATGAGGTGGATTCCCACTAGCCGGGACCGGCCGCATCGGAAAGGGACTGTTGCCATGGCTGTCGTCGAACAGGTCCGCACCGGCGCGATCGAGGCCGACCAGGCCCGGACGCGTCAGGCGCCATCGCCCCATGAGGAGCATCTGGGCATCGATCAGGTGCTGATCACGCTGGCGCTGGTCGTCCTCGCCGCGCTCTTCTGCTTGCCGTTTCTCTGGCTCGTGCTCGCCTCGCTCAAGCCCTCCAATGAGGTCTTCGCGAGCAACTGGATCCCGAGCACCTGGGTCTGGTCGAACTACGCCGATGTCTTCCACCAGGCGCCGGTCTGGCGCTGGATGCTCAACACCCTGATCATCTGCACGCTGGCGGTGATCTCGGTCGTGCTCTCCAGCTCGTTGGTCTCCTTCAGCTTCGCCCGGCTCCGGTTCCGGGGCAAGAACTGGCTCTTCGCCCTGGTGATGGGCACCTACCTGCTGCCGGGGTCGATCCTGCTCATCCCGACCTTCCTGATCTGGAACAAGTTCGGGCTGGTCAACACCTGGTTCCCGCTCTGGCTGCCGAACATCTTCGGCTCGGCGTTCTACATCTTCATGCTGCGGCAGTTCATGCTCTCCATCCCGCAGGATCTGGTGGATGCCGCGCGCGTCGATGGGGCCGGGTACTTCCGCATCTACTGGAACATCATGATGCCGCTGGTGCGGCCCGCGCTGGTCGCCGTCGCCATCTTCGAGTTCCAGGCCAAGTGGAACGACTTCTTCACGCCGTTGATCTACCTCAACAGCCGCAATCTCTACACGATGTCGCTCGGCCTGGCGACGTTCAAGACCGACTTCAAGGAGCTGGGTAACCAGTGGTCCTTGCTGATGGCCGGCTCGGTCATCTTCACCGTCCCGATGATCGTGATGTTCTTCCTCTTCCAGCGCTACTTCATGGAAAGTGTGACCCACACCGGCATCAAGGGATAGGCCAAAGTGCGGCGGGCGGCCCCGCGACGCGGTCGTAAACGGACCGCGCTCAACCTGGAAAGCCGGCTGCCCGTTGCATGCAAGACGCCAATCGTGGCTTCGGAAGGCGAAGGATAGCTGGAGGGGCGGACCGGCGTGTCCGTCGGCATCGCCACCAATCCTGCTGCCTTTGCCTCGCTCTATCGGTGTCATTCCGACCAGCGGGAGGAATCTCCCGCCGCAGCGGTGTCCGCGTTGCCGACCCCCGGTCGACTCTGCCAATCCCATCGTCGTCATGCAGATCGCCGGGAAGCTCCCCCGCGCGATGCGCGTGTCCGCAGGCAACCATCGTCCGCGGAGCACGGCTGTCCGCTGTGGCGGACCGGCTTCGCCGGGGGATGCTTCGACAAGCTCAGCATGACGGCGGGGGCGCCAATCCGTCACGCCCGTCTGGCGTAGCAGGGGCTCGCCGCGCTCGGAGAGAGATTTCTCGACAGGCTCGAAATGACGGGGAGGTGCATTGGTGGGTCAGAACAGCCGAG
>JAICKJ010000002.1 GCA_025928015.1 Thermomicrobiales bacterium | reverse complement strand
ATCGCCCCACCCACCGGATGGGACGCTCCCGCCGCTCCCCGTCAGCCACACCCCCCGGTCCGCGCTCCCCGCGCCCCCGGGCACCACGCTAGTCTAGCCACCCGGCCCCACCCCGTCAAGGCCCAAAACGGGCGGATGTTCTCGGAAACGCTGAGCGCGCCTCACCGCCAGCCGCCTCGGCGACCGTGGGCGAAGCTCGTACAGTGCCCCTGACGAGCGTGCTCCTACATTATATACGATGCGATCGGCCTCTGCATGTTACGTCACGTGACCGCGGTTATCGGCCGATCGCGATGAGAGCGCCGATCTCGCCCATTCCCGAGCAACCGGACTCAAAGCCGATCCAGAACCCCGATTTCCCGGGTAGACTCGGGGCAGCAGGCACGCCGAGCGGCGTGCGTTCGATTGCGGGAAGGAGCAACCGATCGTGACAGCCAAACAGGCCGTATCCACCGACCGGGCGCCGGCGGCCATCGGCCCCTACGCCCAGGCGATCAAGATCCCGGGCATGGTCTTCACCTCGGGTCAAATCCCGATCGACCCGACGACCAAGCAAATCGCGGGCGACACGATTCAGGACCAGGCGAAGCAGGTCATGATCAACCTGCGGGCCGTGCTGGAAGCGGCGGGCAGCTCACTCGACCGGGTGATCAAGACCACTTGCTTCCTCGCCGACCTCAACGACTTCGCCTCGTTCAATGACGTCTACGGCGGCTTCTTCACCGGCGACGCGCCGCCAGCTCGCAGCACGGTCCAGGTTGCGAAGCTGCCGATGGGCGTCCGCGTCGAGGTGGAGTGCGTCGCGCTGACTGCCTGAGCCCCGGCGGTTGGCGGGCCAAAAGCGCGCCCTGTATACTCGTCGCACGGCGAGCGGGGGCGCGTAGCTCAGCCGGCCAGAGCGCGCGGTTCACATCCGCGAGGTCACAGGTTCAAGTCCTGTCGCGCCCACCGGTTCAAGGCGAGGAGCCACTCGGCTCCTCGCCTTTTTTCGTGCCCCGCGCACCCATGTTCCAGTTGGTGCGAGGCACGGGTGCGGTACTCGGAAACAATATCGACGGGTGCCGCACCTTGACCGACCCGAAACCAGCATTCGACAATACGCCGAGAAGAAACGACCGCGGTGGAGCACGCCCGCGACCATTTTGCTTTGGTCGGTGACATCCGACACCTGCCATCCGCGACGCAGTCTCAGAGGTTCGGTAGACCCCCCTCACCGCGTCCGGCACGGGGTTGGAAATGTTCGGAGGAGGAAAGGCATGAGGCGCGAGCAGACGCTAGCCGACAGGATCACCGGCTCAGCGTTGTGGCGATCGTTCGTGAGGCATGGGTATCCCGACACCCAGCGCAATCAGGCGCTGATCATCGCCAGCAACGTTTTCCTGCACATTCACCCGGTCAAGATCAAGCGGTACGCCACGAAGGTGACCTACACCTTCTGCCTCGGCGGCCTCTCGTTCTTCATGTTCCTGGTCCTGACAATGACGGGCATCCTGCTGATGTTCTATTACATCCCGTCCTCGACCCAGGCCTACCAGTCGATGCTCGATATCCAGTCGAGCGTCACCTTCGGCCAGTTGATGCGCAACATGCACCGCTGGGCCGCGCAGGGGATGGTCATTTCCGTTTTCCTGCACATGGCCCGGGTCTTCTACACCGGCTCGTACAAACCACCACGCGAATTCAACTGGGTCGTCGGCGTGCTGCTGCTGGTCGTCACCTTCCTCCTCTCGTTCAGCGGCTATCTGCTGCCGTGGGACCAGCTCGCCTACTGGGCGATCACCGTCGGCACGAACATCGGTGGCGCGGCGCCGATCATCGGCCCGCAGGTTAACAAGATCCTGCTCGGCGACTTCCAGATCGCGCAGAGCACGCTCATCCGGTTCTACACCCTGCATGTGATCTTCCTGCCGCTCGCCGCGGCCTTCCTGATGGCCGTGCACTTCTGGCGCATCCGCAAGGATGGCGGCATCTCCGGTCCGCTGTAGGCTGAACCGGCCCGGAACACGAGCGATACGCACGCCTGGGAGGATGTGAACGATGGCAGAACTCGCGGAGCGGCCGGGACTACCGGCACCGACGCCCGGAAGCATTGATGAGGCCAAGCGGCAAAAGCTGCTGGAACTGGTCCGCGGCCGGGCCCTGGCTCGCCCGACCGACCTCGCCGAAGACGAGGTCATGGTCTGGCCGTCGCTGGTCGTGGTTGAGGCCGTCAGCGCGGTCGTCTTCACGGCGATCCTCTTCGCCCTGTCAGTCCTGGTCAACGGACCGTTGCTGGACCGCGCCAACCCGAACCAGACACCGAACCCGTCCAAGGCGCCCTGGTACTTCTTGAATCTGCAGGAGCTGCTGCTGCACATGGACGCCGGCCTCGCCGGCGTGATCGTGCCAACGGTCGCGCTGGTCGCGATCGCCGCGATTCCCTACTTCGACCGCAGTCCGCTCGGCGTCGGCATCCTCGGCACCTCCTCGAAAGGCCGCCGGATCATCGCCTTCGCGACGGTCTACTCGATCGTCGTAGTCGTCGGCATGATCCTGGTCGATGAGAAGATCGGACGCGGCACCCAGTTCGGCATCGGCAGCTACATGATGGACCACTGGGGCGCCACCGAGTTCATGACCGGCGTCATCCTCTCGACGATCATCATGCTGATCCCGATCTTCATCCTGGTCGGCATCGTGAAGGCCATCTTCCGGCCGACGCGGCGCGAGATCATCATCGCGCTCTTCACCGGCTTCTTCGTCACGTATTGGGTATTGACGATGTTCGGCACGTCGTTCCGCGGCCACGGACAGGATTTGACCTGGCCCTGGAACCTGCCGCTGACGCACGGATAATCTCGCGCCGGGCCCGGCGAGCCAAGCTCGCCGGGCCCGGCCAAGCAACTGGGGAAATCGACCGATATGACACCGTTAGCCAAAACGATCGCCGGTGTAGCGGGGGGATGGGCCGCATCCCGCGCGTTCGGCCTGCTCTCGCGCCTGCAGGCCGGCGTACCGGGGCCGAAGCCGAAGAAGCTCCAGACCCGACGGGCTTTCAC
The DNA here is from genome assembly GCA_025928015.1 of Thermomicrobiales bacterium. Classification (GTDB taxonomy): domain Bacteria; phylum Chloroflexota; class Chloroflexia; order Thermomicrobiales; family UBA6265; genus JAICKJ01. The sequence continues at coordinate 33,868 of JAICKJ010000002.1, read as the reverse complement.
ACGCAACGCCACCCTCGGCGCGGTCGGGATCGTGGTCGCGGAGATCACCGGCGGCTTCGTCTTCCTGCTCTGGCCGAAGAAGACCGGCGCGTTCGGCGGCAAGATCACCGTGCCGGCATTGTCCATCCCCAAAGTGAACGCGACGCCGTTCCGGGACATCCCGGGCAAGTTCTTCATCGTTCACACCGAGGACGGTCTCGAAGCGCTCTACTGGAAATGCGTCCACCTGGGCTGCACGGTGCCATGGATCGAAGGTGAGCACCACTTCCACTGCCCCTGCCACGGCTCGGTTTACCTCTATAACGGCACGCGCATCGCCGGTCCCGCTCCCCGCGCGCTCGATCGCTTCCCCCTCACCGTCGACGACAAGGGGAACGTGACGGTCGACACGAATCCAAACGGCAAGATCGAACGGCACGAGTACACGCCCAAAGACGCTGTGCCGTACAAGTTCTGAGTCGCAGACGGCCGTTTGCGGCCCGTGGAGGAGAGGTCCAGGGTGGGATCGGTACAGAAGCTGGCCACGGTAGTCATTATCGGCATGGTGGCGTTTGCGACCTTGCTGGTGCTCTACATGGCCAACGAAAACCATCGGCAAGACGCGGAGGCCGCCAACCAGAACAAACTCTCGATCGAACGGGCCACGACGCTCTACGTCACGTATTGCCTGCAATGCCACGGACCGGATGGTCTCGGCGCGGCTGGCGGCGACGGCCGCATCGGCGGCATCCTCAATGACGAGGGACGGACGAAGAACGGCCAGCCGGCGAAGTACCAGACCGGTAACGCAGTGACGGATCAGGCCGGGGCCGCTTTCGCCCACTTCCGGATCGAGAATGGCGTGCCGCCCGATCCCGGCGCGACCAAGCTGATGCCGTCCTTTGGCGACGAGCTGAACGAGCAGCAAATCAGCGACCTCATCTACATGATCGGCCACGTCGACTGGAACTACGTCTACAACCAGTCCGTCCTCGCGACCGGACAAAATGTCGCCGCCGCGACCTGCCAGAAGACGCCGACCGATCCGGTCTGCAAGGACATCGCGGCCGCTCCGCCGGTCTACCCGACGGCGCCGGCCCCGCCATCCTCTTCGTCGTCGTCTGCCACGCCTGCGGCAGCGACACCGGCGGCGGGCGGCAGCTCTGCGGTGACTCTCGATGCGGTCGATATCGGCTGGGACAAGAAGGAGCTCACGGTCAAGCCGGGCGACACGATCACGGTGGTCAACAAGGGCGTGCTGCCACACGACTTCTCGGTCGATGAGCTTAAGATCAGCCAGCCGCTCGATCCCGGCAAGACCTACCAGATCACGATCCCGAAGGACGCCAAGCCCGGCAAGTACAAGTACTACTGCAACGTGCCGGGCCACGAGGCCGCGGGCATGGTCGGCACACTGACGGTCGAGGGCTAGCGCTTCGCGGCGCAAACGCTTCGCAGCGAAAGGAGCGCACGGATGATTGTCGATAATCTCGGACTCGACTTCGGGGTCCTGTCGGACACGATCGAGGTGTTGCTGGCACTGTTGATGATGATCGGCGGCATCATCATCACCTACCTGATCCAGAAATGGGCCGATCGGGCCGGCGAGCAGCCGGGCGCCGTCAACATCGGCAAGGGCGGCGGTCCGAACCAGTACCAGGAGCGGACCATCCGCCGCTAGCGATCGGCCGCTCCTGCATGAATTGATGAGGAGATGACCCGGCCCCGCACTTCATGCGCGGCCGGGTCGTCCGTTTGCGAGACACATTCGCTCACGCGCCCGCGAATCAGGAAGGTCCACGTATATGGGGCAGCCAGCATCCGATCCCGCCCACACCTACCTCTGGTGCGACACCTGTCGCCGCAGCTTTCGGCACGAGGAGACGCTCGATGGCCAATGCCCGGTCTGCGGCGGCGAGACGCGGCCGATCGGCAAGTTCGCCGCGATCGTCCGCGGCATGATGTCCAACGAGCTGTCCGCGCCGGAAACCCAGACGAAGCACCGGCAGCTTATCCGCATGATCTGGACGCGCAATGGCATGGGCGAGCGCTACTACAGCGCGCTCACCCCGAGCGTGTCCTACAAAGCCTTCGAGACCCGCGTCACCGATCTTCTTTGCCGCGGCGCCGAAGAGGGTTGGGTGACCTTCATCTTCCCGCCGGCGCCCCGCGCCGATGAATCCGCCTACCGGATGGAGCTCGACGAGGAGCGGTTCATCAGCGAGCTGGGCCTGCTCTTCCCGTCTCAGGAATCGGAGCAGCGCGCGTGAGTGACCAGACGACCATCCGAGACTACCTCGACGCCCTCGCCTCCTCGGCGCCAACACCGGGCGGCGGCAGTGTCGCAGGGCTGATCAATGCGCTCGGGTGCGCCCTGGGGGAGATGGTGAGCGCCCTCAGCCCGAATGCGTCGGACGATCCCGCACTCTGTCAGGCGGCGGCGCAGCTCCAGGCGCTCCGTCATGCCTCGATTGCCGCGATGGCACGGGACGAGGCGGCCTATGCCGGCTACATCGCCGCGACCAGGCAGCCAAGGTCGACCGCCGAGGAGAAAACCGCGCGGCGCGCGGCCATGCAAGCCGCACTCGTCACCGCGGCCGAAGCGCCCATCGCGCTGTCCCGGACCGCGCTCGCCACGCTCGGCTGCTTGCAACCGGTCGCCGCGCGTGGCAACAAACACGTCCTCTCCGACGCCCGCATCGGCGCCATCCTCGCGGATCTGGCGGTCCGCGCCGCGCTCATTAATGTTCGCGTCAACACCGCGCTGATCAAGGACGCGGAGACGGCGGCCCGGCTGAATGATGAGGCGACAGAGATCGAGAACGAGGCCAGGAAGCGGCTTGAGGAGGTCGAGGAGGCGCTTCGATCCCGCAGCGCGAACTCCGCCGTCGCGCGGGAGTAAACATCCCGCGCTCACTCCGGACCAAAGCCGGCTGAAGACCGGCTGGCGTAAAGCAAGGTGAACCTGGCGAGACAAGATGCGACCTGCTTACTGACCTCGTGCGCTGCCGCCCCTGAATTCGCGACTCTGTTCGCTCCCAGCCGGTCTTTAGCCGGCTTCCTCAAGGAGTAAGCGCGGGGGTTTCAGCCCCGCGCGGCGCAGGCGGCAATGGCTGGTTCCCCTAACCACCGTCGCGACATACTACCTCCGTCCCTCATGCATCGATCGTGCGCGGCCGATATTGCAGCGCCTCGGCGACGTGATGGGAGAGGATGTCCGGCTCGCCGGCAAGATCGGCGATGGTGCGGGAAAGCTTCAGGACGCGGTGGTAGGCGCGGGCGGAGAGGTTGAGCTGACGCACGGCTGCCCGCATGAGCTGCTCGCCCGCGGCATCGAGCGCGGCGAAGGTCTGGACCTCCTTCGGCCCCATGTCCGCGTTCGTCAGGATGGCTGTGTCGGCGAATCGCTTCGCCTGGACGGCGCGTGCCTCCTCGACACGCGCCCTCACGCTCTCCGACTGCTCGCCCTGGCGGCGATCGGCGAGCTGCTCGTAATCGATGCGCGGCACTTCGAGATGAATGTCGATGCGGTCGAGCAGCGGACCGCTGATCCGCTTCTGGTAGCGGGTCACGGCCGATGACGCGCATCGGCACTCACGCGCCGGATCGCCAAAGAATCCGCAGGGACACGGGTTCATCGCCGCGACGAGCGTGACGTTGGCGGGAAAGCTCAACGTGCCGGCGGCTCTCGCCAACGTCACGCGGCGGTCCTCGAGCGGCTGACGCAGCACCTCCAGCGTTTGGGTGCTAAACTCGGGCAGCTCGTCGAGAAAGAGCACGCCCCGGTGCGCGAGGCTGATCTCGCCCGGCCGCGGCCAGGTGCCGCCTCCGATCAGACCGGCGTGGCTGGTCGTGTGGTGCGGCGAGCGGAACGGGCGCGAGCGCACGAGCGGCGTCTCCGGCGGCAGGAGGCCACGGACGCTGTAGATGCGGGTGACCTCCAGCGCCTCCTCCAGGCTCATCGCCGGCATGATCGAAGGCAGCGCCCGCGCCAGCAGCGTCTTCCCCGAGCCGGGTGGTCCCGTCATGACGACGTTGTGGGCGCCGGCGGCGGCGACCTCCAGTCCGCGCTTCACGTGCTCCTGTCCACGCACGTCGGCGAAATCGACGCCGGTCGAGTTCTCGACCGGCTGTTCGATCGCCTCGGGCGTCAGAGGCGCGATCGGAACCTCCTCGTTCAGGTGATTGACGAGATCGGCGAGCGTGCGCACCGGGTAGACCGAGATCCCTTCGATCAGTGACGCTTCCTTCGCGTCTTCCGCGGGCACGAAGGCGCGTTGCAGCCCCTTCTCGGCCGCCAGCGAGACCATCGCGATGATCCCCGGCGTGTGCCGGACGATGCCATCCAGCGAGAGCTCGCCGACGATCAGTGCGTCGTCGATCGGCGCGAGGATCTGATGCGACGCGCAGAGAATGCCGGTTGCGATCGGCAGGTCATAGGTCGGCCCCGCCTTCTTCAGATCGGCCGGGGCGAGATTGACCGTGATCTTGCCGTGGGGGAAGCGGCCGCCGGCCGAGTTCCGGATCGCCGCCCGCACACGCTCGCGGCTCTCCTGCACGGCGGCGTCCGGCAGCCCGACCAGGATCATGCCCGGTTGCCCGCCGCCGATATCCACCTCGACCTCGACGAGCACTCCGTCCAGCCCGACAACCGCGCAGCTCAACACCTTCGCCAGCAACCCGCATGCTCCCCGCCATCCAGCCAGTCAGACAGCCCGGCATCGGGCGCACCATGCTTCCTGATGCGCGAATTCGGGCCGCGTCGTTCGTTGAATCACCTCCGGTGAATGTACCATGCCCATCCGGCCATGGCGCGCCATGGCCGGATGGAACTCGCGGCACCGTTCTCGTATCCTTATGGAAGGTACGTTCTCCGGGACGAGCTCCCGGTGTTTTTCGTTCGGAAAGCCATGTCGACGTTGTCAGAACCTCTCGTTCCCGTCCTTCCCGCCGAGACCGGAAAGCGAACCTGGATCACGTTCTCCCGGGCGATCCGCCGTCACTGCCCGTACTGTGGCGGAGGCGGCATCTTCTCGTCCTACTTCACCCTGAAAGAACGCTGCCCGCACTGTCACACGCTCTTCGCCTACGAAGACGGCTACTTCCTCGGCTCCTACGTCATCAACATCGGCGTGACCGAACTGGCCGCCGTCGGCATCGTCATCTGGCTGATGATCGCGACGAGTCTGTCGGTCCTCCAGCTTCAGATCATCGGGGTCATCCTCGCCGTTGGGCTGCCGATCGCCTTCTACCCGGTCGCCGTCTGCCTCTGGATGGTGCTCGATCTCGTTGTGCACCCACCCGGCCGCGGTTCGGGACGTCCACGGCAATAGGACATCGAATGCTTGTGCAGGGAATCACAAGCATGGTACAAGTCCTCATTGGCGATGGCAGCGTGGGCATCGCGCGTTCGGCGGCCCACGCCGTCCGCGTTTGCCCCTCGAAGGAAGTCCTGCGTACCCATGGCGAAGAGCCGCTCGCTCATCAATGGCGACAACCAGCTCAAGCTCGCGATGCAGCGGTCCGGCCGGCTGACCGACGATTCGCTCAATCTCCTGCATCAGATCGGCCTCAGCTTCGAGAGTTACGGGCAACGCCTCTTCTCGCGGTGCCGCAATTTCCCCCTCTCGATCCTCTACAGCCGCGACGACGACATTCCGGATTATGTCGGGCTGGGCACCGTCGACCTCGGCATCGTCGGTCGCAATCTGATCCACGAGCAGGGCATCGACGCGATCGAGCTGGAGCCGCTCGGCTTTGGCTACTGCACCCTCGTCGTCGCCGTGCTGCGCGATTCCGGCTTCCAGTCGCCGGCGGAGCTCTGCTCCGCCCGCATCGCCACCTCATATCCGGAATCGGCGCGGAAATATTTCGCCTCGATCGGCGGCAGACCGGACATCATCACGATCAGCGGTTCGGTCGAAGTCGCGCCCTCGCTCGATATCGCCGACGCCGTCGTCGAACTGACGGCCACCGGCTCATCGCTCCTGCTCAACGACCTTCGCTCGATCCACACCATCCTCGAATCGGAGGCTGTGCTGGTCGCCAACAAGCGGTCAATGGATAATCCGGAGCTGCGGCCGAACATCGACCGGTTGCTGTTGCGCATCCGCGCGGTCCAGGCGGCCAAGCGCTTCAAATACGTGATGATGAACGCGCCCGAATCGCAACTGCCCGTCATCCGCTCCATCGTCCCCGGCCTGAAGGCGCCGACCGTCGTGCCACTCGCCGACGAGGGCTGGGTGGCGGTCCATACCGCCATCGAGGAAGATGTCTTCTGGGAGAAGATCGAGCAGCTTCGCGCCGCCGGCGCCCGCGAGATCCTCGTCTCCTCGCTCGAAAAGCTGATGCTCTAGACGACGCGGCGGCGTCCTGATCGGAGAGAATCGATGACCGACGCGAAGGCACTCACCCGGCTCGTCAAGTCCGGATTGCGCGACAAGGCGTCCTACGCCCCGGGCGTGTCGCCGAGCGCCCCAACCGGCCGCGTCGTGCGGCTGGACTGGAACGAGTCGCCCTTCCCACCTTCAGCAAAGGCGCAGCAGGCGATCATCGACCTGCTGCAGAGCAGCCGCTATCCCGATTTCGCCCAAACGGAGCTCCGCGCTGCGCTCGCCAGGTATCTGGACGCGCCGGTCGAGCGGGTCGTCGCTGGCGCCGGACTGGACGACGTCTTCAACACGCTGGCGATGCTGATCATCGAGCCGGGCGACGAGGTCATCATCTCGGAGCCGACCTTCGGCGTCTACCGCAGCCTCTTTTCGCTCCATGGCGCGACGATCCGGAACGTGCCGCTCGGCGGCGCGCCGGAGTTCGCGCTCAATCCGGACGCACTCATCGCGGCGATCTCAGACCGCACGAAGCTCGTCATCATCTGCAACCCGAACAACCCGACCGGCAACCTCTTCCCGATGGGGCAGGTCGACCAAGTCGTGCGTTCCGTCCCCTGTCTGGTCGCGATCGACGAGGCGTACGCCGAGTTCAGCGGCACGAGCCACCGCGCGTTGGCGGACCGCTACCCGAATGTCGTCATCCTGCGGACGATGAGCAAGTTCGCTAGCCTGGCGGGCTATCGGGTCGGCTACGGCCTCATTCCGACGGCGCTCGTGCCGTACCTGCCGCTCGTCACGCCGCCCTTCTGCAACGTCTCCGCCGTCGCGGCGGCCGCGGCCATCGCTTCGATCGAGGACTTCGCCGCCTTGCAGGAGAATATCGCCGCCATCTGCCAGGAACGGGATCGGATGTTCGCGCACCTCAACGCGCTGCACGGCGTCATCGCCTACCCGTCGGCGACAAATTTCCTGCTCGTCCGGTTGCCGGTCACCGACGCCGGCCCGATCGCCGACGAGCTGGCGCGGCGTGGCGTCTTCATCCGGCGGTACCCGAATCCCTCGCTCGGGCTGATCGATTGCATCCGGGTCAACGTGGGCACGCCGGAGGAGAACGACATCTTCCTCACGGAGGTGCGAGAGATCCTGGAGACGATGATCCCCGAGAATGAGCGAACGATGGAAGGAGCGCGGGCGTGAGGATCGAGGCGAATCCGCGGCGCGCGGAGATTCAGCGCGAGACTGGCGAGACCGACGTAACACTTTCGTTGTCGCTCGATGGCAGCGGCCAGGCAGACATCGATACGGGTGTCCCGTTCCTCGATCACATGCTCGACGCACTCGCGCGGCACGGCCGCCTGGACATCACTGCCCGCTGCGCTGGCGACGCGGCGATGGATCCGCATCACACGGTCGAAGACACCGGCATCGCTTTCGGACAGGCATTGCGGGCCGCCCTCGGCGACCGGCGTGGAATCGAGCGCTACGGCTTCGCCTATGCGCCGCTGGATGAAGCGCTGGCGCGAACGGTCATTGATTGCTCGGGGCGTCCCTACCTCCATTTCGCCGCCGAGATGCCGGAACCGGTCATCGGCGCGAACTTCGCCAGCAGTCTGGTCGAGGAATTCTGGCGCGCGGTCGCGATGAACGCCGGGCTGACGATGCACATCGACTTGCTGCGCGCCCGCAACGCCCACCATGCCGCCGAGGCGATCTTCAAATCCGCCGCGCTCGCGTTGCGCGCCTCCATCCGGCGTACTGGCGACCCGAACGCGGTGCCATCGACCAAGGGGATGCTGGCATGATCGCGATCGTCGACTACGGCGCCGGCAACCTGCGTTCGATCAAGCGCGCGCTGGAAGCCGCTGGCGCGGGAGCCCGGATCACGGACGATCCAGCATCAGTACGCGACGCCGAACGGGTGGTGCTGCCCGGCGTCGGCAACGCCGGCGCGTCGATGCGCCGCTTGCAGGAGACCGGGTTAGCGGACGCGATCACCGAGATCGCCCGCCGCGGCACACCGCTGCTCGGCGTCTGCCTTGGCATGCAGCTCCTCTTCGGTCATCAGGAGGAGGGAGAGACGGTCGGCCTCGGCCTCCTCGCGGGCCGGGTGCGTTTGCTGCCGAGCACCCTGAAAGTGCCGCACATGGGCTGGAACAACGCCCGACTCGGCCACAATTCGCCGCTCGGTGGGGCGGGGGAAAATCGCGAGTTCTACTTCGTCCACTCCTATTACGCGGACCCGGATGACCCGGCGGACGTCGCCGCCTGGACTGACTACGGCATCTCCTTCCCGAGCATCGTCATCCACGACAACATCTGGGGCGCGCAGTTCCACCCGGAGAAGAGCGGTCCGGATGGCCTCGCGCTCGTCCGTCAGTGGGCGACCGCGCCCGCCATCACAACCGGGGCCGCCCGATGATCCTCTATCCGGCGATCGATATTCGCGGCGGCCAGGCGGTCCGCTTGCGCGAAGGCGACTTCGCGCGGGAGACGGTCTTCGACGCCGACCCGACCGACGCCGCCCAGCGCTGGGCCGCCGCCGGCGCCGAGTGGATTCACATCGTCGATCTGGATGGCGCCCGCACCGGCGCGCCGGTCAATATGGACGCCATCCGCGCCATCCGGCGGCGCGTGGCGGTGAAGCTCCAGCTCGGCGGTGGCCTGCGCAAGCTGGACCACATTGCGGCCGCGCTCGACCTCGGCATCGACCGCGTCGTGCTCGGCTCGGTCGCGCTCTCGGCGCCGGAGCTGATCCGGCAAGCGATCACGCGCTACGGAGCGGCCATCGCGGTTGGCCTCGACGCGCGGAATGGGAAGCTGGCCGCGAACGGCTGGCTGGAGCAATCGGACACCGACGCGATCGACGTCGCCCAACAGCTCGCCGCCGCCGGCGTCGAGACGTTCGTCTTCACCGATATCCACCGCGATGGAAAACTTCAGGGTCCGAACATCGATGCCTTGCAGGCGATGATCGACGCCATTCCGGCGAAAATCATCGCCTCCGGCGGCGTATCGTCCATCACGGATCTGGAGGGCATCCAACAAACGGGCGCCGCCGGCGCCATCATCGGCCGCGCACTCTATGACGGCCGCGTCGATCTCGCCGAGGCGTTGGCGTCAGTGGAAAAGGCACGGGGATGACATCAGCGACGAAATCTGGCTTGAAAACGCGGATCATTCCGGCGCTCGACGTCACCGGCGGGCGCGTCGTCAAGGGCGTCGAGTTCCAGAACCTGCGCGACGCCGGCGACCCGGTCGAGCTGGCGGCCCGCTACAACGCCGAGGGCGCGGACGAGATCGTCTTCCTGGACATCACCGCAACGCACGAGAACCGGAACAACATGATCGACGTCGTCGAGCGGACGGCCGATCAGGTCTTCATCCCCCTGACCGTTGGCGGCGGCGTGCGGACGGTCGCCGATATGCGGGCGCTGCTCTCGGCCGGCGCGGACAAGATTTTCATCAACTCGGCGGCCGTCGCGCAGCCATCGCTCATCTCTGATGGCGCGGAGATCTTCGGCCAGCAGTGCATGGTCGTCGCCATCGACGCCCGGCGCGGTGCGCCGGATGGCGCTTGGCAGGTCTACGTCCGTGGCGGCCGCACGCCCACCGGGCTCGACACCGTCGAGTGGGCGCGGGAAGTCGAGCGGCGCGGCGCGGGCGAGTTGCTGCTGACCAGCATGAACCAGGATGGAACCGGCACGGGCTACGATCTGGACCTGCTGGAAGCGGTCAGTGCGGCAGTGAACATCCCGGTCATCGCCTCCGGCGGCGCCGGCAACCTTGATCATCTCGTCGACGCCTTGCAGCCCGGCCGAGCCGACGCGGTCCTCGCCGCCTCGATCTTTCACTTCGGCCAGCACACCATCAAAGAGGCAAAGCAATACCTCCGGGACCACGGCATCCCGGTCCGTCTGGAGAGCGACCCGGCATGAGCGACACCGCGCCGCCGATCGAGTTCGGTCAGGACGGCCTCATCCCGGTGGTCATCGTCGATGCCGTGAGCGGCGATGTGCTGATGGTCGGCTTCCAGAACCGGGAGGCGTTCGACCGGACGCGGGAGACCGGTCAGGTCCACTTCTGGAGCCGGAGCCGGAGCAAGCTCTGGCGCAAGGGCGAGACCTCCGGCCACACCCAGACCGTCCGCGAGATTCGTGTCAACTGCGAGAACAACTCGTTGCTCATCGAGGTGGAGCAGCGTGGGGCGGTCTGCCACGAGGGGTACGCGACCTGCTACTACCGGCGGCTCGAACCGGACAACTCGCTGACCATCATCCGGGACCGCGTCTTCGACCCGGCCGACGTCTACCAGCCAAATGGCGCTGGGACAGGACTCGCCGACTTGACGCAAACGCAGTTGGCGGCGTATCAGTTCCTCGCCGAACAGCCGCTCATCTCCGAATCGCGCACGTCCAGGCTGCTCCACGGTGACGAGGACAGCGTCACGCCTCGCATCGCGGACGAGCTGAACGAGCTGGCCGGCGTGCTGGACGGGACACATGTCCATTCGGAACCCGCGTCTGACGCGTCGTTGGAAGCCGGCCAGGTCATCTACTGGCTGCTGCTTCGGGCGGTGCGCGACGGCATTGGCTGGAATGCGATCCGGGCGGATCGAGCATTTGACATGCCTACCGGTGATTCGCTGGCACCGATGACGCTCGCGCGGCTGCTGCGTAGGGACGCCGCCGGCTGGAAGAACGCCCTCGGCTCCGCGCCCACTTCTGAGCGAGAAGAGCAAACGGCGGCCCGGATGCATGCGACGCTGGCACTCGTCGGGCAAGCGCTGGCCCCGTTCGGGGTCAATCCGAAGGAGGTTATCGCGCGGGATCTGGCGGAGCTTCGGACGAAGCCGTATCTGGCGCCCTTCTTCGCCGCCGGGGTGGCTCCTCAGCGGCCCTGAGATCGCGCACACCTTCGACCAGCACGACGATTGCGATCCCGACGCAGAACGCGGCAAACGTCTGCACGATGATTTGCAGGTAGCGCCGAGTCTCTCCACGCGCCGGATCACCGGGCGGGTCAATGAGCTGCACGGTCGCGGGCTTCGTCCCGTCCGCGACGAGGTACCTGTTGACCTCACCGGACAGCACCTTCGACGCCGCCGCGGCGATCGTTCGCGTGGCGGCCGGGTCGTCTGACGCAATGGTCACGGTCAGCACCCTGCTATAGCGCGAGCCGGAGAGTGTCTCTTGCACCGCCGCGGCGTCCAGCGGGCCGGTATACCCGGCTGTCTTCATCTGCTGGAGGGTCGCGTTGGCGAACACCTCGGAGCCGATCAACGAGGGGAGATCGTCGAGCACCATCAACTCCGGCCGCTCGGCGCTGCCGGTGTCCTCAGTGTCGCCGGGAATGAGCACGGTCGCCTTGAAGGTCGTTGCGTATGGCTGTTTTGGGGTCAGGACCAAGGAGAGGATGAGCGCCAGCAATGGAAGTCCGAGCACCAGCCACCACCAGCGCCGGAGGGCGGCCAGGAATCGGAAGAGGTCCATCCTACCAGGCGCCCCGGCCCTGCACGACCGCCGGAATCGTCCGCAGGATGATCTTCGTGTCCAGCCAGGGCGACCAATGCTCGGCGTAATACAGATCCAGCCGCACCATCTCGTCGAACGTGAGCTGGCTGCGCCCGTTGATCTGCCAAAGGCCGGTCAGCCCCGGTTTGACCAGTAGCCGCTGCGTGTGCCAGTCGTCGTAGGTCTCGACCTCCTCCGGCAACGGCGGACGCGGCCCGATGACGCTCATCTCCCCCTTCAGCACGTTCCAGAACTGCGGCAGCTCGTCGAGGCTCGTGCGTCGCAGCTTGCGCCCGATCCTGGTGCGGCGCGGATCGTCGGGATCCTTGAAGAGACGCCGGTCGTTCATCGGCTGCGCGTCCAGCATCTCGGCGCGCCGCTCGTCGGCATCGGCGACCATGCACCGGAACTTCAGCATCTCGAATGGGCGGCCATGCTTGCCGATGCGCTGTTGTCGATAGAGGACCCGACCGGGCGAATCTCGTTTGATCATCAACGCGATCAGCCCCATCAGCGGCAGCGTCAGGACGAGAACCGCGATCGAGAACGCGATATCAATCGCGCGCTTCGTGAACGCTTGCCAGCCGCGGATCGAGCCGTCGCGGACGCCGATGATCGGCACCCCGGCGACCTCGCTCAGGTCGACGTCATCAAGCGACAGTTGAAAGAAGTCCGGGATGATACGAAACCGGACCGTCGCCCGCCGGCACTGTTCCAGTAAGCCAAGCAGCCGTGTGTGCTGCTCCGCCGGCAGCGCAATGATGACTTCATCGACGTCGCGCCGCCGCACGATGTCGGTCAAATCGCCCAGCTCCCCGAGCCGGCGGCAGATGCTGGCGCCCTGTTCGGTCGCGATGTGGACGTAGCCGACGTCGGGATCGTCGTCGACGTATCCGACGACCTTGTACCCATAGCGCGGATGGTTGGCGACCGCGGCGAGCGCGCGCCGGGCGTTCTCGCCCGAGCCGGCCACGAGCACACGATCCACCCCGATCCCCCGCTCCCACAGCTCGCGCTGGATCACCGTGAAGACGGCCCGGTGGCCGATCATCAGCACGATGCCGATCAGCCAGGCGTAGAGAAAGACCAGACGCGACGGGTAGAACTTGAGGAAAAAGGCGAGCATCACCGCGCCGGCCATGACCGTCGTGAACCCGCTGATCACCCGGGGGATATCGCCGATCACCGTCCGCCAGCGCCGCAGACGGTACGTGCCGCGGAACGAAAAGACCAGCAAGGTCAGCACGACCGCGATGCCGGCCGGCCGGTAGAAGGTGGCAAATGGCTCCCAGTTGACACGATCGACCCGGCCACCGAGGGCGAGGTTGTAGCGCAGGGCGTGACCGCAATAGAACGCCAGCCACGCCGAGAGCGCGTCCAGTACGAGCGCCACACCGATGCCGACAGTCACCACGCGATCGGATGCCGTCTCATGCCGCCGCCATTGCTGGACCAGCGCGGTTCTGGACATCATGGGAACCGGTCGGGCGGAAGCGTCGTCCGGATGCTCCACCTTGGGCGATATCACGAAAACTGCCTCTTGCGGGAATGCGGCCCTCACCGCTCTGCGATCGATAGTACCCTTCCGTCAGCGAAACGAACAGGGGACCTCCGCCCCTGTCTCGCATCGACAGGGACGGCCGATCCGCCCAAATCATGTGAGCATGACCTGATGGTTGACGCCGAACAACGACTCTGGGCCCCGTGGCGCATGCGCTACATCGGCGGTGGCGCCACGGAGGACGGATGCGTCTTCTGCAACCGGCTGCGCGCCGGCAATGATGTCGAGTCGCTCATCCTCTTGCGCGGCCCCAACGCCTTCGTGATCATGAATCTCTTTCCTTACAACACCGGCCACGTCATGATCGTGCCCAACCAGCACGTCGCCGACCTTGCCGACCTCCCGTTCGAGGCCGCGATCGACATGACGCTGCTTGCCCCTCAGGTAACAGGGGCGCTCCGGCGTGTCCTCTCCTGCGCCGGGTTCAACCTCGGGTTGAACATCGGAGATGTGGCCGGCGCGGGAGTGGCTGCCCATCTCCATCAACATGTGGTCCCTCGGTGGGTCGGGGACGCCAACTTCATGCCGATTCTCGCCTCGACGATGGTGATCCCTGAGCTGATCCCGACGACCTACGCCAAAATCCGGGCGGAGCTGCAACGGGAAATGACCGCGAATGCAACCTGCCGGGCGATCGTGCTGACGGACGATGACCGCTCCGTTGTGCTCCAGGACGGCGCGTTGCCGACGGCAACCGCCAGCGAGAAGCAACCGGTCTGGAAGGCGGCCCTGGGCGCGGTTCAGTCGGTCGCCGGCGATCTGGAGATCGCTGGCTGGGCAGGATCCGAGCGGGCGGACGCATCGGCCGGGCCGCTGGCGCTGACCCTGCGCGCGGTCAAGGTGACCGACGCGCCGGGACGGGAGGTCGTCGGGTTGACCGAGGCGCTGGACCGGCTGGACGAGCGGGAGGCGGTCATCCTTCGCCGGGCGCGCGCCAACCTGGCGCCGAGCATCGCGGCGCCGGACGACCGCATCGGGCAGGTGTCATCCTCATGAATTATCTCGGAGAACTCGTCTCGTCGCTCTCGCTGGACGACGTTTGGGGCAATTCGCGGCATCCCTGGCTCCGGCGAGCCGACGAGATCATCGGCGAAGCGCTGGCGCGCGCCGGTGCCGGTCTGCTGCTCCCCTGGACGCTCCTGACGCTCCTCACCTGGGTCCTGAGCGGCAGCGCCACCGATGTCGCCATCACGGCGATCGTCGCCTCCCTCGCCTGGCAACTCCCGCAACTCATCCCCGGTTGGCTGCTGCGCATCCCAAGGCTCTCGTTCCCGGTCCTGGCCGGCAGTTCACTGGTCCGGCTCGCATCGATCCTGCTACTGGCCGTCCTGCTACTCCGGTCACATCCCGAAACCAGCGGTGGCATATTGGCGCCGTTCTGGGCCTGTCTCTTCGCCTTCCTGCTGACCGATTCCTTTATCCGGCTCGATCGCCACCGCAACGATGCCTTCGGCCCCTTGCACGCGGTGACGGACCAGCATCGCCCGCAGGCGCCCTACGTGACGCTCGCCGCCGTCGCGTTTTGCGGACTGGTGGTCGCGGCCGCGATGGCCAATACCGCGGTCACCGTCGTCCGCGCCGCCGGTCTGATCGCGCTCGCCAGCGCCGCCGTCACGGCCGCCGGCACATGGTTCCTGCTGCGCACCGTCTACTTCGAGGCGCAAGGCGATGAGACTCGGGCCGTGCTGACGAGCCTCGATGAAGCAATCATGAGCAAACCGTCGATCACGGGCCGTGGTGGGCGCCGGTTCATCGTCTTCCGCACGCTCATCGGCCTCAGTGCCCTGGCCGACCCGTTCCTGATCGTCTACGCGCTGGAGCGCCTCGATATCCCGGTGAAGTTCGCCGGGATCTACGCGATTCTCTTCGCGCTTGCCGCCTGCGCAACGGTCACGGGGGTGCCGCATTCAGCCAGGCGGGTGTCCTCGCGCAAGATGCTCCAGGTCGCCGCGCTGGTGCGCTTCCTGGTGCCGTTGGTGGCCTTGAGCTTCGCGTTCTTCGCCGACTCGGACAAGGTGCGAGACGCCATCAGCCACAACGCGGGCAGCGCCTGGCTCTTCGGCGTCACATTTCTGGCGCTCGGCCTCAGCCGGGGGCTCATCGCCGCCGCCATACCGCCCTATGCGGAAGGCCTCTTTCCGGAAGGCACGATTCAGCGCGTCGCGCAGCTTGCCGCGGTCGCGCTGGCCGCCGCCAGCCTGTCGCCCCTGCTCGGCGCGTGGGCCTGGAACGAGCGGGGCATGCAGGCCATGTTGCTCGTCGCGGCCCTCGCCGGCTTCGTCGCCCTGCTGGCCAGCGGCTCCCTCGCCAAATCACGCACGATCGGCGTCAAGCGACGCACCCGCGAAGCGCGCTGACTACGCGCCCTTTTCGATGGCGAGCCGGCGCATGAATTCGCCGGCCAGCCATCTGGCCGCCTGATCGAACCGCTCCGGGTCGCGCCACGTCGACCGTGGATCGAGGATTTCGGTCGGGACGCCGGGACAATGATCGGGAATGGCGAGCCCGAAGAACGCTTCCTGCCGGCATGGCACGTTCCCCAACTGGCCGGACAGAATCGCGCTGACGATCGCCCGGGTGTGGGCCAGCTTGACGCGATGTCCCTCGCCGTAGGCACCACCGGTCCAGCCGGTGTTGACCAGCCAGACGTCCGAATCGTGGCGATCGAGGCGTTCGCCCAGCATCTCCGCGTATCGCAGCGGCGGGAGCGGCAGGAAGGGGGCGCCGAACCCGGCCGAGAAGGTCGCCTCCGGCTCCGTGACGCCACGCTCGGTGCCAGCGAGCTTCGATGTATACCCGAGCAGGAAGTAGTCGATCGCCTGCGCGTGCGTCAGCCGCGCAACCGGCGGCAGCACGCCCTCGGCATCCGCCGTGAGATAGATAACGTTGGACGGATGGCCGCCCATCCCGGTCGGGACGGCGTTGGCGATCGAGCGGAGCGAATAGGCCGCGCGGGTGTTCTCGGTCAGGCTCTTGTTGGTGAAATCTGGCCGTCGCGTCTCGGGATCGAGGATGACGTTTTCCAGAATCGTGCCGAACGAATTGGCCGCGTCGTAGATCGTCGGCTCGTGCTCCCGCTCCAGATTGATCGTCTTGGCGTAGCAACCGCCTTCGAGATTGAAGATCCCGTCGTCGGCCCAGCCATGCTCGTCATCGCCGATCAGGTAGCGATCCGGATCGTTGGACAGCGTCGTCTTGCCAGTGCCCGAGAGCCCGAAGAAGACCGCCGTGTCGCCCTCCGGCCCGAAATTGGCCGAGCAGTGCATCGTCAGCACATCGCGCAATGGCAGCAGGCCCTGGAGCAACGAAAAGACCGATTTCTTCACCTCGCCGGCATAGCGGGTGCCGAAGATGAGGATGATCTTTCGGCCGGGGTGGAGGATGATCCCGGTCTCCGAGCGGGTGCCGTCCCGGTCGGGATCGGCCTCAAAGCCCGGCGCGTGCAGGATGAGGATCGGCTCCCCGTTGCCTCGTTCGTCGGTGTCGATGAAGAGATCCCGGCAGAATTGGGCGACCCAGGCGCGTTCGGTGATCACGGTGACCGGGTAGCGGTACTCCGGGTTGGCACCGACCGCGACCTCCTGGCGGAACGTCGTGCCACGCCGGAGATACGACCGCACGCGCTCGAAAAGCGCGTTGAACGTCTCTTCGGCCATCGGCTGGTTGACCTCGCCCCAGTCGATCACGCCCTCGGTGGAGGGCTCGCGCACAAAGAACTTGTCCTTCGGCGAGCGACCGGTGATTTTGCCGGTCTCGACCGCTAACGCGCCCGAATCCGCCAGGACGCCCTCCTCCCGTTTCACGCTCTCCTCGACGAGGCGCGCGGTCGGGAGATCACGGTAGCGACGCGGCACGCGCAGCAGCCGCCCCTTGTCCGGGTCCCGGGAATCGTTGACGATTCGTTGCGCGGTCATGAGTCCTCCTTTGACGATCGTCCTCTCTCTTCAATTCGGCGCGAGTGTGCAATCCGCACGCATTGTACCATGGGCACAAGTTGCCTTAGGCGCAATGACCCGACCAATCGCATTGCGGGGCCGGGAAGGCCGCTGGTGGCCCGCATCGGGAGGAGGCGTTCGATCCCCGCTCCTACTACCATCGGCAAGACTGTGCGCCGCATAACGGTTTCGGCGTGTAAGAGCTCGATTGGACGACAACCCGCGAACAGGAGCGTGCATGAAAATCGAACGGTTTGGTCTTGAACGGTGGATGACGACCTGGGAGCTCGACGTGGAGTGCGACATCGCCGAGAGCGGCATCCTGCCGCTGACGCTCGACGATCTACTCGCGCTTTCCCCCGCTCCCGACGCCCTCACCCGGGATCTTCACCACACACCGCTTGGTTACTCCGAGGCGCGCGGCACGCTGGCGTTGCGGCAGGCGTTGGCGGGGACGTATGCAAACGTCCATCCCGATGGCGTCCTCGTCACAACCGGGGCGATCGAGGCGAACTTCCTTCTCTTCAACCTGTTGCTCAATCCCGGCGATCACGCGGTCATCGTCGCGCCCGCTTACCAACAGCTCCTCT
Organism: Thermomicrobiales bacterium; assembly: GCA_025928015.1. Classification (GTDB taxonomy): domain Bacteria; phylum Chloroflexota; class Chloroflexia; order Thermomicrobiales; family UBA6265; genus JAICKJ01. The sequence goes on along the minus strand of JAICKJ010000002.1, from coordinate 15,961 downwards.
CCGTCCCCCGCGCGATCGGCTGCGAGGTGAGCGAATGGAGACTGACGCCGGAATCCGGCTTCCGGTTTGACATCAAGGAGCTGCGCCGGCTGGTGCGGCCAGAGACGAAGCTGATCGTCATCAACAGTCCGCATAACCCGACCGGTGCCTCGCTCAGCGACGCGCAATTGCGCGACATCATCGCCATCGCCGACGATTGCGGCGCGATGATCCTCTCCGACGAGGCCTATCGCGGCCTGCGCCATCCCGGCGGGCCGCCGATGGCCACGCCGGTCGTCGATCTGACGCCACGTGGCATCAGCGTGGGGACATTCTCGAAACCCTACGGTCTGCCGGGGCTGCGGATCGGGTGGATCGCGGCGAGTCCGGAGCTGGCCGAACGAGCCTGGGCGATGCGCGATTATGTCTCGCTCAGCCCGGCGAAGCTGAGCGACCGGCTGGCGCTGGAGGCGGTGCGCGTCCGTGACCGCATCTTCGCCCGCAATGACGAGATCATCGCCGCGAATCTCAAGACCGCGCGGGAATGGTTCGCGGCCAACGCCGACATCGCGTCCTGGACCGAGCCGGTCGCCGGGTTGCTGGCGCTGATGAAACTGGCGACGGATGTGCCCTCAATGGAGGTCGCCGACGGCCTGGCGCGGGAGGCCAAGGTGATGCTGGCGCCCGGCTCGGTCTTCGGTTATGAGGGGTATCTACGCATCGGCATCGGCCAGCGTCCCGACATCTTCGCTGAGGGTTTACGCCGCGCCGGTGCGTACTTGCGCTCATTGGCCAAGGAGCGCGTTCCGGCAGACGCCATGGGAGAGTGAGTCCTCCCATTCTCTCCATTGCAGCCAGCCCTTCTCGTGAGGAGGCACGCCGCCTGGGCCCTATCGCACGACTGTTCCATTGTGCGACAGGTATCCGTCACGATGCGCGGCCCGATCCGCTGACCCGGCCCGACCGAGCCGCGGATCGCAGCTTGAGGGCTCAAGGGGCCCGCGCCGGGGCGGGCGCCGGGTCGGTCAGATACCGATGGATCGCACCCAAAGCGACGGAACCTTCCCCGACGGCACCGGCGACGCGTTTGACGGAGCCGGCGCGGACGTCTCCGACCGCGAACACGCCGGGCAAGCTCGTCTCGATGGGCAACGGCCGCCGCGCCAGCGGCCAGGTCACTCTGGAGATGTCGCCACCGGTGAGGATGAACCCATGCGGGTCACGCTGGATCGCGTCCGGCAGCCATGCCGTCCCGGGTTCGGCGCCGATCATGACGAAGACCGCGGCCGCGGCCACCTGTTCTTCCCGGCCCAATTGATCCTCCTTCAGGGTCAGACCCTCAAGACGGACTTGGCCGTGACCGTCGACGACGCGGGTGTGAAGCCGCACTGTGATGATCGGGGTCGCCTCGATCTGTTTGACCAGGTAGTCGGACATCCCCACCTGCAGGGAGTTGCCGCGGACGAGGAGCGTGACCCGCTTGGCGAACTTCGCCAGGTGCAGTGCCGCCTGCCCGGCGGAATTCGCCCCACCGATGACGTAGACCTCTTCTCCCACCATCGCGGGCGCCTCGACGCCGGCCGCGCCATAGAAGACCCCCATGCCCGTAAGGCGCTCCAGCTTCGGGATCCCGAGCCGGCGGTAGGTCACGCCGGTGGCCACGATCACCGCGCGGGCGGCCACCTGGCCCCCGTCAGCGAGCGTCACGACGCGCCGGTCGGCGGACGCCGCCAGACCCGTCGCCCGCTGCGCAAAGACGAACTCGGTCCCGAAGAGCAGATTCTGCTCGAAGGCGCGAAAGGCCAGCTCGCTGCCGCTGAGGCCGCGCGGGAACCCCAGGTAGTTGCGGATCAGCGAACTGGTCCCGGCTTGCCCACCGACCGCCTCAGCCTCCACAACCAAGGTGCGGAGCCCCTCTGAGGCGCCGTTGACGGCGGCGGCGAGCCCCGCGGGGCCCGCCCCCAACACAACCAGATCGTAGTCCCCAACCGCGGGCCGCGTGTGAACGCCAAGGGCAGCTGCCACGTCGGAGAAAGATGGGTCGTGCAGCACCGTCCCGTTGTGGAGAATGACCGCCGGCAAGCGGGTGCGGTCGACGCCGTGCTCTTGTACCAGCCGTCGCCCTGCCGCCGAGTCCACTGGGTAGAAGCCGAACGGAACGGTATTGCGCGCCAGCCGGTCGCGCAGCTCATGGCTACGCGGCGACCATTGATCGCCGACGACACGCAGGACCTCGTGGCGGGCGTAGGTGGCCTTGGTCCAGGCCGTGAGCGCTTCCTGGATGTGCGGATAGACGATCTCTTCGGGGGCGCCCCACCCCTTCAAGATCCAGAGATCGATTCGCCCCAGTGCCGTCGCGCGCTGGATCGCCTCCAGGGCGCCGAAGGGGATGCGCGTACCCCGTTCGTCCATGGCGAGCAAGAGGACCCTCCACGCGCGGCGGTGGATATCCCGCGCCTGCTCCAGGAAGGCGACCCCGCCGGAGCCGGGCAGCTCGAGATCAGCCGCGACCAGCGCCACCTCCCGCCCCTGGTGCGCCAGCTCATGGAGGACGGCGATCCCCGTCTCGGCCGAGTCGGCGGCCAAGACCTCGTAGTCGGCCCCGAAGCGGCGGTGCAGCCCTGTCCGACTGGCCACCCGCGCCGCCTGATCGGCGTCAACGACGAGCATGACCGGCGGACTGGGCGCCGTTTCCTGCGTCGGACGATCACCGTCAGTCATGCTCGCATCTCCCGCTTCACCCCGCGCTTCCTTCGGCTACGGCCGCTTCACTTCGAAGTGCGCCATCATGCCGGCCGCGTGGTGCTCGAGGATGTGGCAGTGGTACATCCACATGCCGGGCCGGTCATCGGGATACCACGCGATCCGGGCGGTCCCTTTCGGGGGCACGTTGATGACGTCCTCCAGCGATCGGAAGGCCGGCTTCTGGCCGTTGATCTCGAGGACCTGGAAAAAGAACCCGTGCAGGTGGAACGGATGATCGATCTGCGTCGTGTTGACCACGTCCCACACCTGCAGCTCGCCGACGTTCACCGGCTCGTCGTGATGATGGCGCTCGCCGTCGATGACGAAGTCGAACCCGCGGCGAAGACTCGGTCTGAAGCCTAACGTCACGGTTCGCGTCACGCTTGTCGGCCCGGTGACGAGCGGCGCGATCTCGCGCAGGCGCGGCGGGAGGCGCGCGGTGGAGGCCTTGCGGGGCCCGATGCGGATCGTCCCGAAACGTTCGACGCCCTTCTTCCCGGTCCCACGGTAGTACGGCAGGTCGTCGATGCCGACAATGTCACCTTCCTGCGCGAACGGACCGACGGCAAGTTCGACGCGGTCCCCCGGCGGCAGGAGCACCTTCTCGGCCGGGACGGGCGCCTCGATGAATCCGCCGTCGGTACCGATGATCTGGAATGGGTGGCCGCCGAGGGAGAGGCGGACGTACCGGGCGCTCGACGCGTTCACGATGCGCCACCGCTCGATCTGTCCCGCCGCGATCGCGAACTCCGGCTCGGACGTGCCGTTGATCAGGCGCACGTTTCCTTCGCGGCCGTTGTGGCGGTCCATCAGGCCGCCGAACTTCGCGATCCGTCCGCTTCTATCGACGCGCAGATCGTCGAAGACAAGGATCTTTTCACCGTCGAGCGCCAATTCGTCTGCGGCGCGGACGATCAGCGCGCCGTAGAGCCCCTTCTCCAACTGCTCGGTCTCATTGGCGTGCGGGTGATACCAGAACGTGCCGGCGTCGGGCGGCGTGAAGCGGTACGTGAACGTCTCTCCCGGCTGGACGGGGCGCTGGACGACCTCGGTGCCGTCCATCGCCGCCGGAATCCGCAGGCCGTGCCAGTGAATCACGGTCGGCTCGGGCAGCCGGTTCGTGAACTCGATCTCTAGCGGGAGGCCTTGCTTCGCTTCCAGGATGGGACCGGGCACCTGACCGTTGAACCCGTAACCGCGGACGGTGCGGCCGGGAGCGATCTCCCACTCGACGCCACCTGCCTCCAAACGATACCGGACCGCGCGTCTAGCGTCCGACCATGCAACACGATCGCGGCTCATGACATCACGGCTCATGACTTTGCCCTTCCTGTTGTCTGTTGCGTGGCCCGATAGACGGGCATCAGCGGGACGACGGGTGGATGGTGCCGGGGCGGCCCCAGCCTTCATCGGCCAGGGGACGGGGCTCCAGATCCTGCATCCGCCAAGCGACGACGACCAGCCAGATCATCCACACCACGTCCAGGACCCAGGCCACCACGATGGCGATCGAATTCGTTCGCGAGAAGCCCTCGGCGCCGACTACCCAACCCTGTACCAGGTAGGTGAGGCCGGAGAGCCCGATCAGGTAGGCGATCGGCTGGGGGACCCACGCCGTCCGCACGACCGCGGCCGCAAACAGGAGCAACGCGAGACCCAGTGCGAAGTTGTGGTAGCTCCTCATCCCCCACTCGATCCAGCGGATGGCTTCGGCGCTTGCGAAGCGCGCTGTCTTCTCGGTGGCCGGGGCACTCACCCACGCGTCATCTGCCTCCTTGTTTGCGACCCCGTCCACCGCCTGGAGGGCGCCGTACAGCGCCAGCGCGGCCACCGCCGCAGCGGCCCCGAATCGGCCCGCCCATCTCGCCGTTCTATCCTGGGTATCCAGGGCGAAGAAAAGGGCGAGCAGCCCCGCGAGCAAGATTGCCATGCCTGCGAACTGGCCGACGTGCACTGCCTTCCAGCTCCCACTGCGGGCGTATTCGGCGAACACGGCAGGATGGTTGTTGGCCTCGCCATCGGCATGGAACTGCGTGATGATGATGTACAGGAGTTGTCCCACGAGCAGCAGCGCAGCGGACAGGCGCAGCGACGGGCGGATTGCTCTGTTGTCCATGACCATGCTCCTTGTCTGACTCACCGGTCGAAGTGCATCAGACGAGCACGCCATAAAAGGCCGCGCCCGAGCTGCACCGATTCGATCACTCAGGATCGTTCGTCCTCCGCGACGACTCACGGTTGCCTCACGGCCAGTGCCAGACGGTTCGTCACATCGCTCGCCGGATGGGCGACGCGCGACGGCACGCCACATCGGCTACCAGTTCGCCTCGGGATCCCGTGTGGTCCCCACTATAGGCCGGTTGTCAATAACGCAGGAGAACGCCACGGGGCACCGCGGTGAAAGGCCGTGGCAGGGGAGGCTCGTAGCTGAAGAGTGGCGGCTCAGGTGGCATGAGACACGATGTGGCCAGCATGGGCGTGATCGCCACTGCCCCAGTCGCTAAGGTGGCGGGATCGCGGCAAGAGGCGTCGCCCAGGAAGTGGGATCGCGGACCGCCGCAACCACATGGCGGATCGCCGCGGCCACCAGGTCGGGCTGGCTCTGCATGATGTAGTGACTGCTCTTCTGCGCGACGATGTGCCGGCCGCCGAGGACGAGGCCGGCCAAGTCCTCCTGGAGCTCGTTCCACAACCGCGCCTCCGTGGCCATCGGCCAACCCGGCGGGAAGAGCGCGGGATCGATCTCCCCGGCACTGAGGACGACCAGTGGCATCGGCCGCAGCGGCGTGCTGGCGCGGGCCGCGCGCACCTGCGCGAAGCTGGCGGCGAGGTCGATCCCCTCGGGGTTGCCGCCCTGGATGGCCTGCTGCTCGGCCGCGAAGAGCTCGGGCGAGACCATGGCGCGCCGTCGCTCCTCCTGATCTTCGTGCGAGGCGTCGACCAACACCAGCCCGGCTACCTCGTCAGGGTAGGTGCTGGCATAGAGCCGGACGAAGAGCCCGCCCACCGAGTGGCCGACAAGCACGTACGGACCCGGCACGGCCGCCTTGCTCAGGAGGGCGTGCAGATCGGCGACGGCATCGGCCGCGGTGCGGGGCGTGGGTGCCGGATCGGAAGCGCCGGCGCTGGTATTGGGCCGGTCGTAGCTCACCACCCGAGTGAAAGCGGCAACGGCGGGGATGATCCCCGCCCACGGAGCGGCGGAATCGCCCAGACCGGCCTCCAGCACGACCGGCGGAGCGCCAGTGCCCACGTCCTCGCGGTAGAGCCGGCGACCATCGATAGCGACGAGGGGTGCCGCCGCCGCGCTCCCTGCGCCGGTGCTCGGCACCGGCTGGACCGGCTTCCCGTCAGCGGACGGCACCGGATAGACGTTCAGCCCCGTGATCCGGTGGGGCGCGACGTCTTCCACTCTGATCGGCAGGGCGAGTTGCAGACCCACTGCGGCCGTCACCAACGCAACGGCCTGGGTCGCGGTCGGCGGACGCGTCACTCCCTCGAGCTTGAGCGCGCCATAGCCCGCCGCGAGACTTTTGACGAAGCCAATGACTTGCGCGGGGGGGACGACGGCCAGAAACGTTGGCGCGATGTGCGTAGCGATGTCCGCGTCGGTGAGCGACGTTCCCCCGCCATTCACGGTGGCGAGGAACCAGGCCAGTTGATCGCCCAGCGGCGTCTGCGCGAGCGCCGCCACCGGCGCCGGCGTCGCATCCGACATCGACACCCGGGTGACGCTCGCCGCGGGATGCCCGCTTCCAGCCGCGAGTGTCGACCGGAGTGGTGCCGCATGACCGGCGGCCGCGGCGATGCCGACGGATGTGGTCCGCAGGAGGGTGCGGCGTGAGAGGCGGTGGGCGATCAGGGGGGGCGGCGTGGTCATCGGAGAACCTTTCATCGCTCCTGCGATGATCGGGAGCGCGTGCGGTGGCACGTCAAGGCCGACCCTCGCGAAGGAATGGCTCGGGCCGGGGAGGCAACTCCCATTGCCGGCTCGTGGCGTCTGTGGAGAGTCCCGCCTCCGGAGCGGCTCGCGTTCAGCTGCCAACGTTCATTTGATCTCACGTGCGTCCCAGCACCACTCTAGGCCGCTTGTCCCAAAAGTCAATCTGTCGAGGTCGAGGCGACCAATGCCCGCGAACGCGCGGTGCCAGGCGGGCTGGATGCCAGGCGGACGCAAGTCCCGGAGCTCGGCGTTCTCAGAAGAACGCTTCGGGCGGGTGCCAACGAGCGCGGAAGAACAAGGTCATTGACCGCGGCGGATGACACCCATCGAGCTGTCTGGCCGATCCCCTGATGGTAAAGGTAACTCCCATTACCTCCACCACCCCGCCCGCAATCCTTCTGGACGCACGCAAAGTGGCGTGTCACGTTCAGCGCTGATCAGCGCTCGACCGATGGCGGCGGCGCGGTGCGCCGAGCGCGTCCCGTGGGGGATCAGGTGCCGGGGGTGGGCTTCGCCAACTGCCCCTTAAGCACCGAGAGCGGCCCAACCGGCGTCCCCATCGGCTCGACCGCCAGCCGCGTCCCCGTGATGTGGCCTGGCCCGTACTGCCCCGTGCTCGTGCCACCGACGGGGGCGAACTCGATCGTGTAGGCGACGGTGAAGCTCTGCCCGTCGGCGGCGACCTCTCCCGCGCCCCGGATGGTGGCGAGACCGCGGTCGGAGGCTTGCTGGATGGTGAGCTGGAAGGTGCGGGGACCGGTCGGGCGCCAGACACCCGCGTGATCGCCGGCGGACGGGTCGACCTGGAGGCAGACGCCGTCGGCGAGCAAGCTCAGCTGGAACGGCGGGGCGGACCTGTCCTCGACGTCGTGGCCCAGCCAGGTGCCGACGAAGCGCGCGGTGGTCGGCGGAGTGCCCGGCTGGGCCGTGAGCGGGAGTGGACCGGCGCCCAGAGCCAAGGCGACGACGGCGAGGAGGGCGGAGAGGGCCAACGCGGACCGACGCATGCAGGCCTCCTTCGGGGGAGCGGCCCCCAGAACAACGAGAGTCCCATTCTACGCCGGCCACCCAGCCCGTCAAGCCGGCCGGTCACCGGCCGGCGGGCCGACCACGTCTAGTCCGCCTTGTCCGCCAGCTCCCAACCCTTTCCCTTGCTGGTGGAGATAACGGCCATTCTCTTCACCTTATTGCGTCGGCCCCGTTTGCGGCCTTTTCGGCGCGTTGCCGGGGTGAATGGCAATGATAGCGAGGGGGATTGGTGGAAGCGGACGGATGCGGTTGGGAATGAGGACGCCGCGGCGGCGGGAGATCCCTTCCGCAGGCTCCTCGACTGCGCTCGGGATGACGGTGTTGGGATCGGCAGGCGCGAAGCGGTCCGCCATCTGGAATGACGGACCGCGCTCGTTGGCGGACTGAATCGGTCGGTTATTCGCCCTCGAAGAGCTCCAGGGTGTCGTCCTCGTCGTCGCCGACGACGATTGTTTGCGACTGCTCGCGGAGGAACTGCTGGACGTAGAACGGGCCAAGGCCGCCCTTGCCGGACGTGCCGCTGCCCTTCCAGCCGACGAACGACTGGCAGCCGGGCCAGGCGCCCGTCGTCGCGCCACCCTTGCGGTTCGCGTAGACGACGCCCGCCTCGATCTGGTCGAAGAACTGTTTGATCTCGTCCTTGGCCTCGGTGAAGATGCCGGCCGTCAGCCCGTACTCGGTGTCGTTCGACTCCTCGATCGCCTGATCGAGCGAATCGACCTTGCCGACGACGAGGAAGGGTAGGAAGAGCTCCTTCTTGAACAGCGGGTGGTCGAGCGGCAGTCCGTCGACGACCGTCGGCTCGACGTAGTAGCCGTGGGCGTATTCGCCCTTCGTCAGGTGCTCGCCGCCGGTGCGGATCGTGCCGCCATCGATCGACTCGACCGCGTCCCCGAACCGCTTCACCGCCCGCTCGTCGATGACCGAGCCGACGAAGACGTCCTTGTTGACCGGATCGCCGACCTTCAGCTCCTCGGTCCGCTTGACCAGCCGGTCCATGAAGTCGTCGTAGACCGGGCCCTCGACGTAAGTGCGGGAGCAGGCCGAGCACTTCTGACCGGAGTAGCCGAACGCGGCGCGGACGACGCCCTCGACCGCCTTGTCGAGATCGGCGTGCTCCGTCACGATCGTCGGGTTCTTGCCGCCCATCTCGGCGATGAAGGGCTTGGGGAAATCGGTGCTGAAGCGCTTGAAGAGATCGAAGCCGACCTCCTTCGAGCCGGTGAAGATCGCGCCATCAACGTCGGGATCGGTGGCCAATGGCTCGCCCACCGACTCGCCGGAGCCGGTGATGTAGTTGAATACGCCGTCCGGCACACCGCCGTCGATGAAGCAGCGGGCCAGCTCGTAGCCGGAGATCGGCGTGGCGCTGGCCGGCTTGAAGACGACCGTGTTGCCGGCGATCAGCGCGCCGGAGGACATGCCGGCCGAGAGGGCGAAGGGGAAGTTGAAGGGCGCGAGCACCGCCCAGACGCCGAACGGGCGCAGGACGGAGCGGTTCTTCTCGGCCGGGTCGAGCGATTCGAGCGCCTGGACGAAGCCCTTGTGCTCCTCCATCTGCCGCGCGTACTCGGTCAACAGGTCGGCGCCCTCCTCGATCTCACCGATCGCCTCGGCGCGGCTCTTGCCGCATTCGAGGATCAGCAGCGAGGCGAGCCGGAACTTGCGCTCGCGGATCAGCCCGGCTGCCTTGCGGACGATCTCCACCCGCTCCTGCCAGGGGCGGTGCGACCAGGCCGGGAACGCGGCCTTCGCGGCCGCGACGGCGGCCGCGACATCCTCCTTGGTGCCAGTCTGGAACTTGCCGAGCAAGAGCTCGGTGTTGGCCGGGGCGCGGACGTCGAAGAGCTTGCGCCCGGTCACGTCCTTGCCGTTGAGGATCATCGGGTAGGTCTTGCCGAGGTCCTGCTCGACGCCCTGCAACGCCTGATCGAAAGTGGCGTGCATCGCCTTGATCTGGTCAGGCGTCGCCGTGTAGGTGATCTTCTGCTCGGTCACCACGGTGTGATCTCCTTCCTGGCTCCCCGCCGTTGCGAGCCACTTCGCCATTTCTATTGAACCCGCCCACCGTCAATTCGAGCTTGTCGAGAAATCTCCCTGATGAGCGAAGCGAATGCCGGCACGCTGGACGAGCGCGCCCAGTCCGGCAGCAGGGTCCATGCACGTTTCGTCGGTCTGCGAACCTCCTCAAGAGATGCTTCGAATTCGCTCAGCATGACGACGAAACCGTCGACCTTCCCGGCGTTCGGTCACGCTTCCTGGTAGTCGCCAGTGATCTGGGTCAGCTCGATCAGGTTGCCGAAGGGGTCGTGGACGTTGAAACGCGGCCGGTTGTGGATCTTCACCGGCTCCTCGATCGGCACGCCCAGCGTCTCCAGATGCGTCCGCATCGCGCCGATGTCGTCGAGCTGGAGGCAGAGGTGCTGGGCGGCGTTCGGCCCGTGTCCTTCGTCGGTGAAGAGATGGACCTCGTGGCCGGCGTCACCTGCCTTGAACCAGACGATACGGTCCGGGTCGAGCGAGGACGGCGGCGCGACCTCCTCCATGCCGAGAATGCCGTTGTAGAAGGCGCGTGCCTCGTCGTTGCCGCCGATTGGCATTGGCACGCTCGCGTGTTGCAGCCGAATCACACCCATGTCCATCGCCCCTCGTCGATACGCAACCAGGACGGTGGCGCCTCCACCGTCTGCGTCATCCTATCGCGCCAGCGCCTTGAATGCGCCGATCGCGTCATCGAGCAACTGCCGCTTCGGCACCGACCAGAGCGTCCGCATGATCGCGCGCTGTTTCTCCGCCTGCGTCCGGCCATCGACGGTCAAATACGTCCTGGCCACATCGGAGAGCAGGTTCGGATAGTCCTGGAGCAGGTGTGGCCGCGCGTGCGCGAAATCGGTCACGTTCCGGATCGTGAAGAGGTCCTTCATGATCACGCTCTCGTCGAGCAGCTCCCGATAGCGGGAGAGGGCGGCGACGGAGAAATCGTCGCGCTCGTTCGCCTCGATGATCGCCTGCGCCGCCAGCTTGCCGGAGAGCATCGCGAGGTTGACGCCCTCGCGGTTGAGCGGGTTGACGAACCCGGCGGCGTCGCCGACGACGACCGCGCCGTCGGTGAAGAGGCGGGGCATCCGCTTGTACCCACCCTCGGGGATCAGGTGCGCCGCGTATTCAACGGTCTCGCCGCCGTCGAGCAAGGGCGCGATGGCCGGGTGGCGCTTGAAGCGGTCCAGCATGTCGTTGACGTTGCGGCCGGAGTCAATCAGATCCTGAAGCAGCGCGCCGGTGCCGATCGAGATCGACTCCTTGTTCGTGTAGATGAAGCCGTAGCCGAGCATCCCCCAGGTCGATTCGCCGAAAATCTCGAGCGCCGTGCCCTTGCCCGCCGGCAGATTGAAGCGGTCCTCGATCTTCTCCGCCGGCAGCGCGATGATCTCCTTGGCGACGAGCGCCTGCTCGATCGGTTGCCACTCGTCGTGCAGCCCGGCCCTTTGCGCCAGCAGCGAGTTGGCGCCGTCGGCGAGCACGACGACCTTGGCGAGCAATTCGCCCTCTTCGTCGCCGGTCGTGACGCCAACGACGGCGCCATCCTCCCAGAGCAGGTCGGTGACGGTGAACTCCGGGTAGACCTCGGCGCCGGCTTCCTCCGCTTTGCTGGCATACCACTGGTCGAAGGTGCTTCGCATGACGGTGTACGAGTTATACGGTGGCGTCGCGAGCTGCTCCGAGCGGTAGGTCGCGCTCATCGCCGCGTCCTCGGTCAGCAGCATGTACCGCTGCTCGATGATCGGGCGCTCCAGCGGCGCCTCCTCCTCGAAGCCGGGCGCGAACTGCTCGGTCGGCTCACGATAGAGGATGCCGCCCCAGACGTTCTTGGCGCCGGGATACTGGCCGCGCTCCAGGACGACGGCCGCCAGCCCGGCTTCCGCCAGCGTCTTCGCGGCGGTGATCCCGGCCGGACCGGCGCCGACGACGATTGCATCGAGTCGTTCTTCCGCCACGCGGCCCTACCCCTGTCTGTCCTTGGCCCGCCAGGCCGCGATATTCTGCTCGATCTGCCGGGCGTGGATGTGAAGGTGATTCGCCATCGACTCCAGCCAGTTGTCGAGTGTCCAGTCGCCCCACTCTGAATGCTGGCCGGAACGCTGCCAAACCTCCTCGGGGATCTGCTGCAGCGTGATCAGATTCAGCGCTCGGGCCGCGCGCACGAAGTCCATCGCCGGACCGGTTGGCTGGCGAAAGTCCTTCTGGACGTCGGCGAGCACATCCTGGTCGAGACCAAGGATCGGCGGCCCCTCCAGCGCAAGGAAATAGCGGAGGCGGCCCGAATAGAACGCCTCGACGTCGGCGCAGTGCCAGACGATTTCGTCAACCGCCCATTCGGTCGGCGCCGGCCGCCAGGACATCGCACCCTCCGGCACCTTCGCCAGCGCCGCGGCCAGCTTAGCCGGCCCCTCCACATACTGTTCCAGCAGGTCGTCCCGCGTCTCGGCCATCGAATGCTTCCTCCAGACTGCCTTATGCCCGTGCCACCTTGACCTCGTCGATCACCGCGGGGACGACCTCGAAGAGGTCGCCGACGATGCCGAAGGAGGCGATCTTGAAGATGGGCGCGTCCGGATCCCGGTTGATCGCGACGATGTAGTCGGATGACTGCATGCCGACGAGGTGCTGGACGGCGCCGCTGATACCAACCGCGACATAGAGGCGCGGCGAGACCGTCTGTCCGGTCTGTCCGACCTGCTCGCTGTGCGGCCGCCAGCCGGCATCGACCACCGCGCGCGACGCGCCAACCGCCGCGCCGAGCGCCGCCGCCAAATCCTCGACCAGCTTGAACTGGTCCGGTTCCTTCAGCCCGCGCCCGCCGGAGACGATGCGATCAGCGCCTTCGAGACTCTGCCCGGCCGCCGCTTCCTGGACCAGCTCCAGCACCTTGACGCGGGTGTCGTCATCGGAGAGCGAGACGTCGATCAGCTCGACGGAGCCGTTGCCGTCGCTGCCGGTCGCGCGCTCGAAGCTGCCTGCCCGAACGGTGGCCATCTGCGGCGTGTTGCCGGCGAGCTTGACGGCGGTCTGGACGCGCCCGCCGAGGACCGGCCTGACCGCGACCACCGCGCCGTCCTCGACGGCGAGCTCGACGCAATCGGCGGCGAGCCCGACACCAAGCCGCGCGGCGACGCGAGGCGCGTAGTCGCGTCCGGCGGTCGTGCCCGGGATGAGGACGGCGGCCGGCTGCGTCCGCTCGATCGCCTGCGTCACAAGCGCCGTCCAGACGCCGGCGGTGACATCGGCAAAGGCGTCGCCATCGGCGACCAACACCTTGTCCGCACCGGCGGCCGCCAGCCGCTGCGCCGCGTCTTCAATGGCCATCCCGCCGATAACAGCGGTTACGCCACCGCCGAGCGCGTCCGCGAGCTGCCTGCCGGCGGTGATCAGCTCCAGCGAGACGGGGCGCAGGTCCGACCCCGCCGCCTCGGCGACGATCAGGACTCCGTTTCCTTCTGCCATGTGTGTCATTCCTCTGTGTCTCGGTTATCGAGTCCCTATGAGCAAACCATTCGTCATTCTGAGGGATGAAATCCCGAAGCATCCCCGCGCGAAGCGCCTCTCCGCGTCCATGCGCGTTGGGGTTGGGCGCCGATGTCCGCCGCAGCGGACCGGCTCCGCCGGGGGATTCTTCGCTTCGCTCAGAATGACGGCGTGGCGGATCGCCAGGAGCGAAGCACGCGAGACTAGAGCAGCTTGTTCTCCTTCAGCCAGCCGACGAGCTGTTTCGCCGCCTCGGCGGGAGGGACGTCCTGGACGATGGTGCCGGTGGCGCTTCGTTCCGGGGATTTTGGCTCCGACCAGGAGATGCGGCTCTTCGTCTTCGGCACCGTCGCCTCGACTTGCTCGACCGGCTTGCGCTTGGCGGCCATCATGCCCTTGATCGACGGCAGCCTTGGCGTGTTCTGGCCGGTCAGCGCCAACAGCACGACCGGCGGCGCGACGGAAACGATCTGCTTGCCGTCCTCGGTGTCACGCTGGATCTTCAGCGCTTCTCCATCCGCCTCGATCTCGGTCACGGCGGAGACGTGCGGCCAGCCGAGCAGCTCGGCGACCTGCGGGCCGACCTGGCCAGTCTGCTCGTCGTCGGAGGTCTGGCCAGCGAGGACGACGTCCGGCGAGAGCTTCTGCAGCTCACCGGTCAGTACCTGCGCCACCGCCAGCGTGTCGAGCGCGTTGGGATCGGGCAGCGTGACCTGGACCGCCTTGTCGACGCCCATCGCCAGCGCACGGGTGATGACCTCCTTGACGGTCGGCGGGCCGGCCGAGACGATCGTGACCTCGCCGCCGGCCTTCTCCTTCAGCCGCAGCGCTTCCTCGACGGCGTACTCGTCGAACGAGCTGGTCGCTTTCTGGCCGCTGAAGACCGGCTTGCCGGTCGCGTGATCGATCTTGAGCGTATTCAGGTCCGGTACCTGTTTGACGAGCACGACGATGTGCATGCGGTGTGCTTCCTCCCCTCGGATGGACGATGCCGGGCATGGCGCCCGGTGCTCCATTGGGCGATCTAGCCGGCGAATTCCGCCGGGCGCTTCTCGATGAACGCGGCCATGCCCTCGCGCTGGTCGGCGCCGCCGAACTGGGCGGCGAAGGCGTGCGCCTCGCTCGACAGACCGGCCGCCGGATGACCGGCGAAGGCGAGACCGATCAAGCGCTTTGACGCACTGACCGCCTGTGGGCTGTTCTTCGCGATCTGCTGCGCCATGGCCAGGGCCGTGTCGAGCAGTTGATCCGGCTCGTGGACCGCGTTGACCAGCCCGATGCGCAACGCCTCGTCTGCCTTGACGCGACGGCCGGTCAGGATCATCTCGGCGGCGAGCCCGGGTCCGACAACGCGCGGCAACCGTTGCGTGCCGCCCCAGCCCGGCGGGATGCCGAGGCCGACCTCCGGCTGGGCGAAGACGGCGTTGGTCGCGGCGAGGCGAATGTCACAGGCGAGCGACAATTCGCAACCTCCCCCGAGCGCGAAGCCGTTGACCGCGGCGATGACCGGCTGGGGGATCGTCTCGATTGCGCGGGCGACGCTGTGCCCGAGGCGGGCGAAGGCGGTCGCGCCGGCCCTGTCCAGGTTTGCCATCTGCTTGATGTCCGCGCCGGCGATGAAGGCGCGGTCACCAGCGCCGGTCATGATGACGGCGCGGATCGAGCGGTCCGGTCCGATCTTCAGGAAGGTCTCCAGCAGCGCCTCGGCCCGCTTGGTGTTGAGCGCGTTGAGCTTGTCCGGCTGGTTCACCGTGACGATCGCGACGGCGCCGTGCTGCTTCAGGTCAATCCCCATCCATCCCTCCCGAATGCGTCTCGTTCGCGAACCCGCGCATGATCGCCCGATAGTTCGCCGCCACGCCCACGTAGCGGCCGGCGATCTGTTCCAGCTCCGCTTGCTGCCCGGGGTCCAGCGCGCTGCGTTCCTTCGCCGGCACGCCGACGACGACCGTTCCCGGCTTGACGACCGCGCGTTCCGGCACCAGCGCGCCGGCCGCGACGACCGCAGCCTGGCCGATGGTCGAGTAGGACATGACGATGCTGCCCATGCCGATCAGGGCGGCGTCCTCGATCGTCGTGCCGTGGACGATCGCGCCGTGGCCAATCGTCACGTCGCTCCCGATGATACAAGGCGCGTCGCGATTGACGTGGAGGATCGCTCCGTCCTGCACGTTGCTCCGGGCACCGATGCGGATCGGCGCGATGTCGCCACGCACCGTGGCATGGAAGAAAACGCTTGTCTCCGGCCCGATCTCGACGTGACCGATCACCACCGCGCCGGGCGCGACGAAGGCGGAATCGTCGATCTCCGGCCAGCGGCCATCGTAGGGCAGGATGATCGCGCCGGGAAAGCGACGCGCGAACTCCGCGCGGCGGTCGTCCGTCATGTGGCGTCGCCATCGACCTGGAGGAGGATCGCGTCGCCCTGGCCGCCGCCGGAGCAAATGGCGGCCGCGCCGATGCCGCCGCCACGCCGCTTCAGCTCCAGCGCCAGCGTCAGCACCAGCCGCGCGCCGGAGGCGCCGAGCGGGTGCCCCAGCGCGACCGCGCCGCCGTTGACGTTGACGATCTCCGGGTCGACGCCGAGGCGCCTGCTCGAGATGAGCGCGACGCTGGAGAAGGCCTCGTTGATCTCGACGAGATCAAGATCCGTCACCGCCAACCCGGCGCGGTCGAGCGCCTGTTGGATCGCCATCGCCGGCGTGTAGGCGAGATAGGCCGGGCCCCAGGCCGAGGAGCCGT